>CANRMW010000001.1 GCA_947631835.1 uncultured Clostridia bacterium
CGGAAAATGGGCGAAGCAGATCCTTTCCTTGCAGGAACCCGACGGGAAATGGGGATGGTTTCACTCTCTTTCGCAGTTTTCTCATTCTCCCATCACGACGGAGCAGGCGCTCAGGCGGCTGGAACGGCTGGGATATACCATGGAAGACGAGTGCATTCAAAGGGCGGTCAGCTATATGAACGACTGCCTGATGGGAAGAAACGATATCCCAGACCGGAAAGAAAAGCTGCATAACTGGGAGCTTTTCACTTCGCTCATACTCGCGGCGTGGATCAGAAGATTTACGCATGAGAATCCAAATGCCAATCAAGTCGCGCAGCAATGGGCTGCGGTGGTTTCCGCCGCATTTGCAGACGGGACATACGATCCGGAACGGTATGTCCGCGCATATACGGATGTTTTCGGACGGAAACCCAACGGCGGCCGCTTTTTGGATTTTGTCAGCTTTTATCAGATTTCGCTCCTCTCGGACTGTCTGGACGAAGACACGGAAAGCGCTGTTCTGGAGTATGTGATCCATAAAAATGACGGGATTTACTACATCTACGGCGATCAGATCTCCGTTTTGCCAGATCCTTTTGAAAGCAGGAAGGCGAGCCGTTATCTCGCGGCGATCGAGCTGCTTTCGGAATATAAATTTGCAAAAGAGAAACTGGGTTATGTGGCGGGCTGGTTAGAGGATCACCTGAACGAAAACGGGAAATGGGACATGGGGAAAACGGTTCAGGATAAAGTGTATTTTCCGCTTTCAGACGATTGGAGAAAACAGGAATCCCGCGAAAAAGACTGTACGGAGCGCGTTGCAAATTTGCTGAAGCGGCTGCAATAAATGGAGCATATCCTTTCGACAGATCGTGCGGAGCGGAGAGCGGCTCGCTGGGCCGTCAGTTTTCAGGGGATGCAAGATGAAACGGGTTTATTTGATCGGCGGGACCATGGGCGTGGGCAAGACCAGCGTTTGCCAGACGCTCAAGAAAACGCTGAATCATGCGGTGTTTTTGGACGGAGATTGGTGCTGGGATGCCGATCCGTTTCAGGTGAACGCGGAGACCAAGCGGATGGTGATGGACAACGTATGCCATCTGCTGAATAATTTCATTCGCTGCTCCGCGTATGAGAACGTGATCTTTTGCTGGGTCATGCACGAGCAGAGCATCCTCGATGAAATTTTATCGAACCTCGATTTGGCGGACTGCGAGCTCAAAACCGTCTCCTTGGTCTGCAGCCGGGAGGAACTGGAACGAAGGCTGCAAAAAGATATCCGGGCGGGCAAGCGTCAGGAAGAGGTCGTCGCCCGCAGCATCGAACGGCTGCCGCTCTACGCTGCGCTCCACACCGCGAAGGTCGATGTGTCCGGCCTCAGTGTGGACCAAACCGCAAAGATCATCGCGGCGCTTTAGCTTTCGGTTTGCCGGGCGGCGGTCAGGATGGAAATCGGAGTATACCCATGAAAATACAGACAATAGAAACGCCGAGGCTGTCTCTGCGCCGCCTCGAAAAAGAGGATGCGCGCTTTGTGATCGGCATTTGGAACGACCCTGAAATGGGCGAATATTTGCCGGATAAGGCCATGGAAGAGATCGACGAGGCGTATGTCCGGGAGATCGAATCCTTGTCCGAGGACGAGGACTGCTGTTATCTGATCTCCGAATTGAAGGATTCCCATATCCGGATCGGGACATGCAGCTTTATGGTGAGCGATGACGGAAGGACTTACGATATTGCGTACTGCGTGCACAGAGATCACTGGGGAAACGGATATGCCACAGAGGCCGCAAAGGGCATGATCGATCATGCCGTCAGGCAGGGAGCCAAAAAGATCACCGTAAGAGTCAATAAGGAAAACATCGCTTCGAATCGGGTCGTAAGAAAACTGGGCTTTCAGGTGACGGGCGAATGCACCTATAAGAAACGCGGCACGGAGAAGGAATTTACGGATTATTTGTATGAGCTGCAGTTGTAAAGCGCAGTTTGCCGGGCGGCGGTGAGGACGGAAAATCGATAATTTGGAGTGAAAAGATTGACCATTGAAACCGAAAGATTATTGCTAAGAGAATATACTTTTGAGGATTTTAGCGCTTTATACGAAATTCTTTCGGATCCGGAAACGATGGCGCATTATCCGAAGCCGTATGATGAAGAGGGCGTCAGAAGATGGATCCAATGGAATCTTGAGAATTACGCGAAATACGGGTTTGGGCTTTGGGCCGTCGTTCTAAAGGAAACCGGGAAGATGATCGGCGACTGCGGCCTTACCATTCAAAATATCGATGGAGATTCCCTTCCGGAAATCGGGTATCATATTCATAAAAACTATTGGAGAAATGGGTTTGGCAGCGAAGCCGCAAGAGCCGTTCGAGATTGGGCGTTTGAAAACACGGAATATGACTGTCTCTATTCCTATATGAAATATACGAATGTAGGATCGTATTCGACTGCGATCGCGGCCGGAATGAGAAAGATCAAGGAGTATCCCGATAAGATAGATAAGATCACATACGTTTATGCGATCACGCGGGATGAGTGGAAAGAATTAAAACGATAAATTCAGCTTATCGGGCAGCGGTTCGCTGCTTTCGATAGAATACGGCGCGAAAGCGCCGAGACCGTCCAAAACCGGCGGCAAAAAGAACGATCTCCCAAAACCAAATATTCGTGTATGTTTGATTTCCATCAAACATACACGGGGCGCCATCGAGAGTGACGGAGGGAACAGGCCCTTTGAAGTCCGGCAACCTGCCGAAAGGCAAGGTGCTAAATCCTGCGGCGAAAGCCGAAAGATGAGGTTCGCAAGACCGCTCTCGAATGGAGGGCGGCCTTTTTGCGCGCGAACAAAGAAAGGAAAGGAAACCATGCAGAAACGTCTATTCACATCCGAATCCGTCACCGAGGGGCATCCCGACAAGCTCTGCGACCAGATCTCCGACGCCATCCTCGACGCCATCCTCGAGAAGGACCCCGAGGCGCACGTCGCCTGCGAGGTCACCGCGACCACCGGCGTCATCCACGTCATGGGCGAGATCTCCACCGAGTGCTATGTGGACATTGACGCCATCGCGCGGGGCGTCATCTGTGACATCGGCTACAACACGCCCGAAGCCGGCTTCAACGGCAAGACCTGCGGCGTGCTCACCTCCATTGATATGCAGTCGCCCGACATCGCAATGGGCGTCAACGAATCCTTCGAGACGAAAAGCGGCGCCGCGGACCTTGACGACCGCGTCGGCGCGGGCGACCAGGGCATGATGTTCGGCTATGCCACGAACGAGACGCCCGAGCTCATGCCGCTGACCGCGTCGCTCGCGCATAAGCTCGCGAAGCGCCTCGCCGCCGTGCGCAAGGACGGCACGCTGCCCTATCTCCGCCCGGACGGCAAGACGCAGGTGACGGCGGAATATGTGGACGGCCGCGTCGCGCGGCTCGACGCCGTCGTCGTCTCCACCCAGCACAGCGCCGACGTCTCGCTCGAAACGATCCGCAGAGACATTGTGAAGCACGTCATCCGGCCGGTCGTGCCGGCGGCGCTCATCGACCCGGACACGAAGATCTACATCAACCCGACGGGCCGGTTCGTCCTCGGCGGGCCGGCGGCGGACAGCGGCCTGACCGGAAGGAAGATCATCGTCGATACCTACGGCGGCGCGGGCCGTCACGGCGGCGGCGCGTTTTCCGGAAAGGACCCGACGAAGGTGGACCGTTCCGCCGCATACGCCGCGCGGTATGTCGCGAAGAACATCGTCGCGGCGGGCCTCGCGGAGCGCTGCGAGATCCAGCTCGCGTATGCCATCGGCGTGGCGCACCCGGTCTCCGTCATGGCGGAGACGTTCGGCACGGGCATCGTCCCCGACGAAGCGCTCGCCGAGGCCGTGCAGAAGGTCTTTGATCTGCGCCCGAACGCCATCATCCGGGAGCTCGACCTGAAAAAGCCGATCTACCGGCAGCTCGCGGCATACGGCCACATGGGCCGGGAGGAGCTCGGCGTCCGCTGGGAGCGCACGGACCGTGTCGGCGCGCTTCGAAAGGCGCTGGGACTGTAAACGGACAGGCACATTTGGACACCTCCGCGCCGTATTGTGGCGTGGAGGTGTTTTGATGGAACCTGTGCTGCTCGCTTTGATGTGCGTGCTCGGGGTCTGCATCCTCGTTATGGCGGTGAAGGCGGCGTGCCTGCGCATGACGCGCTCGCGCGTGCTCGCCGAGGAGCAGCCGTTTACGGTCTACGCCGCCGTCCGCATCCCGGAGGAGGCGGAATACGTCGTGCGCAGCGTGCTCGAGCGTGTGAAGTGGCTGGACCTTTACGGGATGTGCCGCGTGGTCTGCCTGAACGAATCCGAGGACCCGGAGGTGGAGGACGTGCTGCGGCGGCTGATCCTCAAATACCCGTTCGTCGAGATCGGGGAGAAGGGGCCGCCGGGGTCCTGAGGGTGGGACCCCTTTGCAAAACGGGAAAAGATGCATTATAATAGGGGAAGAAGAAAGGAAAGGAGCGCGGCGCCATGGCGGAGCAAAACGGGGAGCTGCTGGAGATGGAAGGCAGCGTGGAGAATATCGTCTACCACAACGACCAAAACCAGTACACCGTGATGGAGATCGCCGGCGGCGACGAGCTCATCACCGTGGTGGGGACCTTCCCGTTCGTCAGCGTCGGGGAAACGCTGCACCTTTACGGCAAGTGGACCTCCCACGCGACGTTCGGGCGGCAGTTCCGCGCGGAGGCGTTCGAGCGCTCCCGCCCGGAGACGACTGCCGCCATGCTGAAATATCTTTCGAGCGGCGCGGTGAAGGGCATCGGCCCGGCGACCGCCGCAAAGATCATCGAAAAATTCGGCGAAGACACGATCCGCATCCTCGAAAACGACCCCGCGAGCCTCGCGGCGGTGAAGGGCATCACGCCCGAAAAGGCCAGGCAGATCAGCGAGGAGATGCGCCGCGTGAACGGCATCCGCGACCTGATGGCCTTCCTCGGCGGTTTCGGCGTCCGGCCGGAGGACGCGGTGAAGGTCTGGAAGGTCTATGGCGCCGATTCCGTCGCCTGCGTGCAGGAGGACCCCTACCGCCTCACCGCCGAGGAGATCGGCGTGGATTTCGCCGTCGCAGACCGCCTCGCCGCCTCGCTCGATTACGAGCGGGAGAACATCGAGCGGATCAAGGCCGGCGTGCGCTATGTGCTCTCGCACAACCTGCTCAACGGCCACACCTGCCTTCCTGCGGATAAGCTCGTGCCCGCCGCCGCGCGGATGCTCGGCGTCTCTCCCGAAGAGACGCTCGCCGCCGTGGAGGAGCTTTGCCGCGATTTCGGCGTCGTCCCGGAGGCATTCGGCGGGCGGCGGTTCCTCTTCCTGCCGAAGTGGCACCGGATGGAATCGTATGCCGCCGAGCGCATCCGCATGATGCTGCGCATCCCGCCGCCGCCCATCACCGACGTGGAGGAGGAGATCCGGGAGATCGAGCGGGAGCAGGGCATCGAGTACGCCGCGATGCAGCGGGAGGCGATCCGCGCCGCGCTCGAAAAGGGCCTTTTGATCCTCACCGGCGGCCCGGGCACGGGGAAGACGACGGCGCTCAACGCGATCATCCGCATCCTGATGGAAAAGGGCGAGACGGTCTTCCTCGCCGCGCCGACGGGCCGCGCCGCAAAGCGCATGACCGAGCTCACCGGCGTGGAGGCGAAGACGATCCATCGGATGCTGCAGGTGGACTGGGACGACGACGACCAGCCGACGTTCCAGCGCGGCGAGCGCAACCCGCTCGAATGCGACGCCGTGGTCATCGACGAGCTCTCCATGGTGGACAGCTACGTCTTCGAGAGCGTCCTCAAGGCGCTCCCGCCCGGCTGCCGGCTGATCCTCGTCGGGGACAGCGACCAGCTCCCGAGCGTCGGCCCGGGAAACGTCCTTCACGACCTGATCGCTTCCGGGGTGCTGCCGACGGTCCAGCTCACCGAGATCTTCCGACAGTCGATGGAGAGCCTCATCGTGACGAACGCCCACCGGATCGTCCACGGGGAGATGCCGGAGCTGCGCGTGCGCACAGGCGATTTCTTCTTTCTCCCCGCGAACGACGCGAAAACGGCCGCGGACACGGTGATCGGGCTCGCCTCTGTGCGGCTGCCGAAAAGCTACGGCTATTCGCCGCTCACCGACATCCAGGTGCTCTGCCCGGGGCGAAAGGGCGGCACGGGCACCGTGGAGCTCAACCGCCGCCTGCGCGAGGAGATCAACCCCCCCGCGAAGGACAAGCCGCAGATCGCGGTGCGCGGCACGGTGTTCCGCCTCGGCGACAAGGTGATGCAGATCAAAAATGACTACGATCTCCCCTGGAGCCGCCCGGACGGCACGACCGGCGAGGGCGTGTTCAACGGGGATATGGGGATCGTGACCGATGTGGACCGGGACGCGGGCTGTCTGCGCGTCGCGGTGGACGACCGCGAGGTGCTTTACGATTTCGAACACGCCGCGAACGAGCTCGAGCTCGCCTACGCCGTGACGGTGCACAAGAGCCAGGGGAACGAGTTTAACGCCGTGGTGATGCCCGTGTTCCCCGGCGCGCCGCAGCTCTCCTACCGCAACCTGCTCTACACGGGCGTGACGCGTGCGAAGAAGCTGCTGATCCTCGTGGGGACGCGTTCGGAGGTCGAGCGCATGGTGGAAAACGACAGGAGGACGCGGCGCTTTTCCGGGCTGAAATACTTCCTGGCGCAGGAGAGCGCGGCGGGATCGGAGTTTTAACGGGGAATCTCCGCTGCGGAAAACGCGCTTTCGGATGCGCGCCGGCTGCGATTTCTTTCAGAGCCCGCACGGGCCGCAGGTTTTGCACAAAAACTTGAATTTGATTGAAAACGGTTGCGTTTTCGTTTTGGATCGGCTATAATGACTGCGAAAGAAGCACAGCCCCCGCCGCACGGAGCGGTGCGCCGGGAAAGCGCGGCGGGGGAGAAAACAGAGCTTTTTGGGGAGGACGGATCATGATTCGACAGCAGGCGTTCATCAACGAGGGGAACCGGATGCTCAGGGGCGGGCTGCACTGCCACACCACGCGTTCGGACGGAAGCTGCACGCCGGAGGAGGCCATCCGGCTGCACGCGGAGAACGGCTATGATTTTCTGGCGCTCACCGACCACCGGATCTACAATTTCACGGATTTCGCGCCGGATGCGGGGCTGATGATCCTGCCCGGCATGGAAATGGACCGCAGCCTGCCGGAGCCGGGGCACGTTTTCCACACGGTCTGTCTCGGGCCGCGGGAGGGCAACGGCTACGCGCAGGACCAGCGGTTCGCTTCCGGCTCGGTCAAAGACCAGTTCGAATATCAGAAGGTGCTGGATGAGATCCACGGGAACGGGAACCTGACCGTTTACTGCCACCCGGATTGGAGCTCCACGCCGACGCGCGATTTTGAAGCGCTGAAGGGGAACTTCGCGCTGGAGATCTGGAACACAGGCTGTGTGCTCAACAACGAAATGGACCGGGACGCGTCCTGCTGGGACGAGCTGCTCCGGCAGGGCAAGCGCATCTGGGGCGTCGCGACGGACGACGGCCACGCGAAAAACGAACACTGCAAAGGCTGGGTGATGGTGAACGCCCCGAAAGACGTGGACGCGGTCCTCGCGGCACTGCGGGACGGGAAGTTCTATTCGTCCTGCGGGCCGGAGATCCGGGATTTCTATATCGAGGACGGGAAAGCGGTCGTGGCGTGCTCGCCGGTGGAGCGCGTGCGGTTCCATTTCAGCTATTTCCCGCATCACATCGTGCGCGCCGAAGAGACGCCCCTTGAGGGCGCTTCCTGCGCGCTGAAAAGCTGGTTCACTTATGTCCGGGCGAGCGTCGTCGATGCCGAGGGCCGCATGGCGTGGACGAACCCGATCTTCCTGCCAGAGCCGTGACCGCCCGAAAAGCGGGCGCGGAGCCGGAAAGAAAAAGAACGCGGGACCTCCGAGCGGCGGGGGCCCCGCTTTTTTCGGCGCGGCGGGAGGGGGCCGCCGCAGAAATCCCCGGCAAAAGGGAATATCCCCTTGCTATTTTTCCCGGTTTCGGTTATAATAATATGGGTTTATAGGGACAAGCGGTTTTCCGCAGGATTTTGAGGTGCGCATGGGCTATTTTTACGCCGTGATCTGGATCGTCTCCGGGCTGGTGCTGATGCTCCGGCTCCGGAAGGAAAACAAGGTCTTTTTGGCCGCCGGCGCGTATTTCGTGGTCCTGGGGCTTTGGTGGGCGTGCGCCGCGGCGTTTCCCGCGTGGGACCTCTTCAACGGCGTCCCGGGAACGGTCCTTCGAGTGCTGACCGGCGTGATGCTGGTCGTCTGCGCCGTCGTGTTTTTCCGGGAGAACCGGAAGAACGCGGGGAAGTCGAAGAAAGGGGACTGACATGGGATCTTTCGTTACCATTGCGGGAAAGGTCGCGGTCATCCTCGTGCTGGTGGTCCTCGGCGTGGTCGTCTCGAAAACGGGCATCCTCAGCCAGAAGAGCCTTTCGGAGATCACGACGCTCCTGCTGCACATCGTCACGCCGTGCCTGATCGTCAATTCCTTCCTTTCGCCGGATATCGGGCATTTGGAGCTGTCGGGCGTGATCCTCGCGATCCTGCTGCCGGCGGCGGCCATGGGGCTTGCCATTGCCCTGAGCTACCTCTTTTTCAGGAAGGAGACGGAGTCGCGGAAGAAGGTGCTGCGCTTTTCCGTCATCTTTTCGAACGCCGGGTTCATGGGCTTCCCGCTGATCGAGAGCATCCTTGGACCGGAGGGCGTGCTGTACGGCTCGTTTTTCGTGGCGGTGTTCAACCTTATCTGCTGGACCTACGGGTATCTGATGATGGGCGGGGGAAAGATCCGCGTGAAGTCGCTGCTCCTCAACCCGGGCATCATCGGGCTCGCGATCGGGATGCCGATCTATTTCCTGCGCATCCGCCTGCCGGATCTCATCGCTTCGCCGGTGGAGATGCTGGCAGGGCTCAACACGCCGCTCGCGATGATGGTGGTCGGCGGGTACATCGCCCGGGTGAAGCCGAGGGAGTTCTTCTCGGATATGGCGGTCTACAAAATGGCGGCGATCCGGCTGATCCTCTGCCCGGCGGTGTATCTGGGCGTTCTCGCCCTCGCGCGCCCGGCGGCGCCGCTGCTCCTGAGCTCGCTGATCCAGTCCGCGACGCCGGTCGCGGCGAACTGCGTGCTTTTTGCCGTGGAATACGGCCGGGACGCGGAGCTCGCCTCCAAGAGCGTCGCCGTTTCGACGGCGCTTTCCCTGCTGACCATCCCGGTCTTCACCGTGCTCGGTCAGATGATGCTCGGATGAACGCCCGCGAAACGCGCGGGCACGGATACTTCTGATGCAAGAAGGAGTTGTATATGAAGATCGCTCCGTCCGTCCTTGCGGCGGACTACCTGCGTTTGGGAGAGAGCGTGCGGGCCGTGGAAAACGCGGACATGCTCCATCTCGACATTATGGACGGCCATTTTGTGCCGAACATCAGCTTTGGCCCCGACGTCGTGCGCGCGCTGCGGGGAGAGAGCCGCCTGTTTTTCGACGTACATTTGATGCTGACGCATCCGCGCCGGTATCTCGAATCGTTTCGCAGTGCCGGCGCGGACGGCATCACCGTCCATGTGGAATGCGAAGACGACGTGGCGGAGACGCTTCGGGAGATCCGGGAGATGGGCCTTCAGCCGGGCCTGAGCCTGAAGCCGGGAACGCCGGTGGAACGGCTCGTGCCGTTTTTGCCGCTGTGCGGCATGGTCCTTGTGATGACGGTGGAGCCGGGCTTCGGCGGCCAGCGGTTCATGGCGGACCAGACGGAAAAGCTGCGGTTCCTGAAAAAGGCCGCGCCGGGCGTGCTGCTCGAGGTGGACGGCGGGATCAACGTCGAGACCGCAAGGATCTGCCGGGACGCCGGAGCGGAAGTCCTGGTCGCCGGGACGAGCGTCTTCGGCGCGCCGGACGTGTCCGCTGCGCTCGCCGAGCTGCAGCGCCTTTGAGGCGGTTTTAAAATTCACAGATTTTTCGCATTTCTCCCCGAGGTTTTCACCCAGCCGTCACAGAGAAAAGGTATTCTTTTAAGCAAAAGTTCCCTTTTTGACGCGGGCGGATCGCGGAGAGGGCTGTGAACGCAAATAGATCTGAATCAATTCGAGGCAATTCCCCTGTCCGCGTTACGACTGCGGCCAGAGAAAGGACGGTAATGCAGTATGATCGAGGTCAAGAACCTCACAAAACGCTACGGCACGAACATCGCGCTGGACAACGTCAGCTTCACGGTGGAGGAAGGGACGATCGTCGGGTTCCTCGGGCCGAACGGCGCGGGCAAGTCCACCACCATGAACATTATTACGGGGTATCTTTCCGCCACGAGCGGTTCGGTCTCCGTGCAGGGCAAGAGCACGCTGGAAAACCCAAACGAGGTCAAGCGGCTCATCGGGTATCTGCCGGAACAGCCGCCGCTGTATCTCGACATGACGGTGAAAGAATACCTCAACTTTATGTATGACCTCAAGGGCGTGAAGCTGGACCGGAACCAGCATATCGGAGAGATCTGCCGGCTGACGCGCATCGACAACGTCTATAACCGCCTGATCGGCAACCTTTCAAAGGGCTATAAGCAGCGCGTCGGCATCGCGCAGGCGCTGCTCGGGAACCCGCCCGTGCTGATTTTGGACGAGCCCACCGTCGGCCTCGATCCGAAGCAGATCATCGAGATCCGAAACCTCATCAAGAATCTGGGCAGGAACCACACGATCATCCTCTCCTCGCACATCCTGCCGGAGGTGCAGGCGGTGTGCGAGCGCGTGATCGTCATCAATAACGGCCGCCTCGTGGCGGACGGCGCCACGGATTCCCTCGCGCGGGATCTCTCCGCCGAACACCGGCTCATCATCCGCGCGGAGGGACCGGAAAACGAAATGGTCGCCGCGCTCCGTGCGCTCGAGCATGTGGTCGATGTGTTCTCCTACGGCCAAAAGGAGCCGGGCGTGTTCGAGATCTCCGTGGAGGGAGACCCGGGCTACGATCTGAGAAGGAACATTTTCCTGCTGATGACCCGCCGCGGCTGGCCGCTGCTCGCGTCCCGCACGACGGAGCTGACGCTGGAAGAGGTCTTCCTGCAGCTCACGAGCTCCGACGCTTCGCATTCCGTCCCCGTGAACGAACCGGAGAGCGGCGAGGCTGAGGAGGACACGGAGGCCGCGAAAGAAGAGAAGGAGGAAACGAAATGACTGCGATTCTCAAAAGGGAGCTTCGGGCGTATTTCGCCTCGCCGATCGGCTATGTCGTCGTTGCGGTGCTCCTTGTGCTTTACGGATTTTTCTACTATCAGGTCATGCTGACGAGCTCCAGCTCCTATGTGGGTGAGGTGTTCGGCTCCATGTTCATGATCTCGATGATGGTCATGCCGATCATCACGATGCGCTCCATGAGCGACGACCGCAAGAACAAGACGGATCAGGCGCTGCTCACCGCGCCCGTCAGCGTGACGGGCATCGTGCTTGGCAAGTTCCTCGCGGCGTTCGGTGTGTATTGGATCGCCGTCACGCTCGCGCAGCTCCCGGCGCTTGCGATCAGCATGTTCGCTTCGGCGTTCCCCTGGGGGGTCCTGCTCGGCAACTATATCGGCACGCTCCTTTACGGCGCGGCCATGATTTCCATCGGCGTGTTCATTTCCAGCCTCACGGTGAGCCAGGTCATTGCGGCCATCGGGACCTTTGCCATTGCGATCCTCCTGATGTTCCTCGACGGCATCGCCTCCGCGATGAGCGGGAATATCCTCGGCACGATCATCAACTGGCTCTCCTTCACTTCGCGCTATGAGACCTTCACGCAGGGCGTTTTCGGCGTTTCGAGCTGCGTGTATTTCATCAGCGTGGCGGCGGTGTTCATTTTCCTCACCGCGCGCAAGGTCGAGAGCCGCCGCTGGAATTAAGGAAGGGGAGTACAGAAAATGGCTAAAAAACCCGGTGCCGGCGGGGTACGCACCCTGCTCGGGAAGGATAAATTCAAACACGGCTCGGCGGCTGTCGTCCTGACGGCGCTCTTTATCGCCGCGGTCGTTCTGGTGAACGTGATCGTTTCCGTCCTGACGACGCGGTTCCCCTCCATGAACATCGACCTGACGCCCGAGAAGCTCAACTCTCTGAGCGAGGACGCCATCGAGGTGGCGAAGAACGTTTCCCGCGACACGAAGATCTACTTCATCGGCGCGGAAGAGAGATATCGGCAGGACCAGCTCTATTCGAATTACGGGCTGAAGTTCAGCCAGGTGTCGAACCTTGCCGACCGGATGCAGGAGATCAACGGGCATATCTCCGTGGAGTACATCGACCCGGACCTCAACCCGCAGTTCATCGCCCGGTATGCGGACGACAACCTCTCCTCCGGCAAGATCGTGGTGGAGAGCGACCTGCGCCACAAGACGCTCGACGCGGACGACCTCTTCGCGCTTCGTTCCGACAGCCAGACCGGCGCGACGCAGTATTACTCCACAGCGGACGGCGCGCTCGCGAACGCGCTCTACCTTGTGAATCTGGACGATGTGCCGGTGGTCGCCATCGCGACGGGGCACAGCGAGATGCTCAATGAGGAAAGCGGGAACCTCACATCCTTTACCAGCCTGCTGGAGGACAACAACTTTGAGGTGAAGACCTTCAACCTGCTCTCCGAGGAGATCCCGGAAGGGGCGCGGATGGTCTTCTTCGGCGTTCCGACCACGGACTTCTCCAAAGAGGAGATCGACAAGCTCTCCGCGTATTTGGACGACGAGACCATGGAGACCTCCCACACGCTGTACTTCGTGGCGTATCCCTCGCAGGACTGGTCCAACATGAAGAACCTCTCCACGTTCCTGGAGGAGTGGGGCCTCGCGGTGCAGTCGAACGTGGTGCTGGAGAGCGACATGAACAACGTCCTTTCCACCTATAACGCTGATCCGAGCATGATCTTTGCGAACGTCAACCACGAGGAGAAAGAGGAGATCCTCACGGGAACGTATAACTACCTCCTCATGCCGAGCGCGGTCCCGGTGGAGCGCCTCTTCACGGCGAACAGCGACATCGTGACGTATTCCGTGGCGGAGTCCGCCGACACCGCCTATGTGCTCACCGAAGAGATGGCCGAATCCGGCCAGCTCCCGGAGGATCCGGAGACCGAAAAGCAGACGATCGTCGCGCTGAGCCAGCGCTATATGAACAGCTACGGTTCGGTCCGCTCGAACATCGTCATGGACGGCAGCGCGATGCACTTCCTGCGCGACTACCTCGCGAGCTCCACGTTCGCCAACCGGGCGTTCACGGTGGATCTCGTGAAGCTCCTTTCCGACGTCAGTGACGCGAGACTCGGCCTGTCCATCAAGCAGACGCAGTTCAACACGATCGACATCACGGCGTCCGCGCAGGTCATGCAGTTTGTGGGCCTCTATCTCTTCACGATCGCTGTCCCGGCGGCCGTGCTGATCGTCGGACTGGTCATCTTCCTGAAGAGACGGCATCTGTAAACGGGGGAAGCGCGATGAAGAAGACCCGGAAATATATCATCATCGGGCTCGTGGCGATCCTTGTGCTTGGAGCGGCGGCGGCAGTGCTCATGCTGACCGCCCCGTCCGCCGAGGAAGAAGGTTCGTCCACCCCCGAGGTCAATCTTGAAAAGATCCTCGACTATACGATCGCGGACGTGAAGTCCATCGACGTCAAGGAAAAAGAGACGGGGGACAGCTATACCCTCATCCCGACAAAGAAAAACGAAGACTCCGAGGGAAACGACACGTTTACCATCCAAGGGTGGGAAGACGAGAACGTCGTCAAATCGGACGTGCTCTCCATGGCGCAGCGGTTCTATTCCTGCTCCGCGCTCAAGAATCTCGGCAAGCAGGACGACCTTGCCCAGTACGGTCTCACGGGAGACGGCGAGTACCGGGTCGATCTGCACCTTGCGGACGGCGACCACACGCTGATCATCGGCCTCCCGGGCGGAGAGAGCAGCGGGCGGTATCTGCTCTATAACGACACGGTCTACATCGTCACGGAATCTTCGCTGCTCACCGAATCGAAATACGCGTTCATCGAAGCGGACGGGCTCGTTTCGATCCCGGACCCTTCTGCGGAAGACGGGGACGGAACCGCCGTCTCGACGCTTTCCGTGATGGACCATTTCTACCTCTCCGGCACGAACTTCCCGGAGGAGATCCGCATCGACCGCGACCCGGACAGCTTCATGTTCTATGTGATGAGCGCGCCGGTGTACGGCGGCGGGCGCTCGTCTGAGATGGATGTGCTGATCGACCTTCTGCAGGACGTCAGCGCGAAGCGGGCCGTCGCGGTGAAGGCCACCGAGGAGGAGTACGCGAAGTTCGGGCTCGATGAGCCGGCTGCGGTGCTCGATTACAGCATCAACGGGGAGCAGCACCTCTTCCGCGTGGGCGACAAGTCCGAGGACGGCTACTATGCGGAGCTGGACGATACCGGCGTGATCTATTCGATCGACGCGGCCCTCGTGGAGCCGTGGGCGCTGGCGGACCTTTCGGAGCTGAGAGACGCGTTCGTCGTGCTGCCCATGATCGTGCAGCTGCAGCGTTTGACCGTCACGGGCAACGGGTCCACCGAGGTGTATGAGATGAGCCGCGAGGTGGACGAGGACCGCACGACGGAGAAAAACACCGTGTACAATTACTTCACGAAGCTCGCCGGGAAGGACATCAGCTACGACGAGAGCTTCCAGCCCTTCTACCGGGACATGATCTCCATCTATGTGATGAACGAAGAGGTCTGGGAGCCGGACGGCGAGGAGCTCCTGCGCGTGAAGTATGAGTTTTACGACGAGACGGGATACGATCCGGTCGAGGTCGTGTTTTACGCGTCCGATGCCGAGGAGCGGAGATGCGTCGCGACGGTGGACGGCAAGCTCACGGGCATCGTGCGCCGCAGCGATGTGGACAAGATGCTCGAGGCGAAGGAGATCGTGGCCTCCGGCGAGCTTTACGAGCCGGAAGACTGAGATCCCAAAAGGAAACAGGGGGAGCGGAGCTGGTCGCCGCTCCCCTTTTGCGCTGTCACAAATTCCTCCCGGCGCGTTCACATTCTGTTTAGGAAAACGCGGCGGGGTTTTGCTATACTTTATTAGACGGCGCACGGCGTCTCTGCGCCTTGCCGCGCGTCAAATTTCTTTTGCCGGGCTTTTCTCTGCAAAGCGAAAAAGCGGCGGGGAGCGGAAAGAAGCAGATATGAGTTTTGTACAGTTTCAGAATGTAACGAAAGTTTATAAAACGGGAGACGTGGAGGTCCACGCGCTCGCGGGCGCGAGCTTTGAGGTGGAAGAGGGCGAGTTCTGCGTGATCGTCGGGGAATCCGGCGCGGGCAAGACGACGTTGCTGAACATTCTCGGCGGAATGGACACGCTCACCACCGGGAAGGTCCTGCTGGACGGAACGGACATCAGCGGGTTTTCGCGCGCGCGGCTGGAAAATTACCGCCGTTTCGAGATCGGTTTCGTCTTTCAGTTTTACAATCTGATCCCGAACCTCACGGCGCTGGAAAACGTGGAGATCGCCGCGCAGCTCTGCCCGGACCCGATCCCCGCCGAAGAGATCCTCGGCGCGGTGGGGCTCGCGCACAGGATGAACAACTTCCCGGCGCAGCTTTCCGGCGGCGAGCAGCAGCGCGTTTCCATCGCCCGGGCGCTCGCCAAGCGGCCGAAGCTCCTCCTTTGCGACGAGCCCACCGGCGCGCTGGATTATGAGACGGGCAAGGCGATCCTGAAGCTCCTGCAGGATACCTGCCGCCGGGACGGCATGACGGTCATCATCATCACGCACAACGGCGCGATCTCCGGCATGGCGGACCGTGTCGTGCGGGTGAAAAACGGCGTGATCCATTCCGTGCGGATGAACGAGCACGCGGTGCCGGTGGAGCAGATCGAGTGGTGAGCGCATGACGAAAGGACTTTGGAAAAACATACGGCGCAGCATCACGGGGAGCCTCGGGCGCTTTCTCGCGATCTTCTGCATCATCATGCTGGGGGTCGCGTTCCTGACCGGCCTGCGGCTGACGCGTCCCGTGATGATCCGGACCGCGCAGAATTATGTGGACAGCGCCCGCCTTTACGACCTGCGCCTGCTCTCCACCGTCGGGTTCGACGACGGCGACGTGCGCGCGGCGGAGGACGTGGAGGGCGTCACGGACGCCGAAGGCTCCTACAGCGCGGACTTCGTCTGGATCGAGCATGATGTGGAGTATGTGCTTTCGGCAAACGCGATCAGCACCCTGGTGAACGTGCCGGTGCTGGAAAGCGGCGAGATGCCCCAAAAGGGGAACGAATGCCTGCTGGACGCCGACCGCTTCCCGGAGGAGATCATCGGGGAGACCGTCACGGTGGACGATTGGGGCAGCGCGGAGGAAAGCCCCTTCGCTTACGACACCTATACGGTGACGGGCCTTGCGCGCACGCCGCTCTTCATGAGCGTGGAGCGCGGAACGTCGTCGCTCGGCGACGGGAGCCTGGACGGATTTATGCTTCTCCCGCCGGAGGGATTTGATTCGGAATACTATACCGTTCTCTATGTCAAGGCGAGCGGAGATTTCGAGCTTTACAGCGACGCGTATGACGATTTCGTCGAGACGCTCTCCGACGCGGCGGAGGTCGAGGTCGCGGAGACGGTTCAGACGCGTTTCGAGGACCTCGTCTCGGACGCGCAGGAGGAGATCGCCGATGGTGAGAAGGAGCTGCGGGAGAAAAAGGCGGACGCCGAGACGGAGCTTGCCGACGCGCGCCGCGAGCTGGACGATGCGAAGGCGGAGATCGAAGACGGCGAAACGCAGTTGAGCGACGGAAAGCGCGAGCTGGCGGACGCGAAAAAGGAACTGGACGAGGGCGCCGAAGCGCTGAAGAGCGGGGCGGCCTCGTGGGAAGACGCGCTGGACGCGGGCTGGGCGCAGTATCGCGACGGGCAGAACGAGCTGGAAAACGCCCTTGCGGAAGCAGAGCAGACGCTTGCGGACAGCTACCGCCAACTGCAAAACGGCGAAAGCGAATACTTTAACGGAAAGAAAGAGCTGGAAGACGGGCGAAAGCAGCTCGAAGAAGGAAAAAAGGAACTGGAAACGCAGGCCGCGCAGCTCGCGGAGGCCCGGGAGAAGCTCGAAGCCGGAAAGCAGGAGTTGGAAGCGCGGGCGCAGGAGATCGAGGAAGGGAAAGCCGCGCTTGCCGAGGGCAGGGCGCAGTATGAGGCGGGCAAGAGCCAGTATGAACAGTTGCTCGCCGACCTGCAGGAAAAGGACGGCGCGCTGACCGCCGCCGAGGCGGAATACAACGACGCGCTTTCCGCGTTCAACGCGTCCTACGGCCCCACGAAAGCAACGCTGGAGGCCGACATCGCGGAGGTCAGCGCCCAGCTCGCGGCTCTTGGGCCTGATCCCAGCGAGGACAACCGCGAGGAGTATGCCCTCCTTTCG
This sequence comes from uncultured Clostridia bacterium, assembly GCA_947631835.1. Taxonomy (GTDB): domain Bacteria; phylum Bacillota; class Clostridia; order Oscillospirales; family Acutalibacteraceae; genus Hominenteromicrobium. The sequence goes on from CANRMW010000001.1 coordinate 17,424, forward strand.
GGGCAGCTTACGGAGCTGCAGGGAAAACTTGCCGCTCTGGAAGCGGGAAAGGCGCAGATCGAGGCGCAGGGGCAGACGCTTGCCGCTTCCCGCGCGGAGCTCGAGGGGTATCGCGCGCAGTTGAACGGAATGGCAACCACTCTGGAAGAGAGCCTCGCCGTTTTGGAGGAGAAGGAGGCGGCCCTTGCGGAGGGCGAAGCCGCGCTGGAAGCCGGCCGCCAGGAGCTTGCGGCGAACGAAGCGGAGCTCGAGGGCTACGAAGCGCAGTTGGAAGAGGGCAGGAAAAAGCTGGAGGCGAGCGAGCAGGAGATCCGCGAAGGCGAAGCGGAGCTGCAGGAAGCCAGAGATACGCTGGATTCCGGCTGGCAGCAGTATCGGCAGGGAAAGGAAGAGCTGGAGAGCCAGCGCGCGGAGCAGACCGCGAATCTGGAATCGGCGCGGGAATCCCTCGAGACCTTTGCCGAGGGGATCGAGAGCTACCGCGACGGCGAGAAAGAGATCGCGGAGAACGAGGAAAAGCTGCTGGACGGCAGAAAGGAATATGAGGACGGCGAAAAGGAGTACGCGGAGGCGGTGGACGATTTCAACCGGGAGATCGCCGATGCGGAGCAGGAGCTCACGGACGCCAGGCAGGAGTTGGACGATCTGGAGGATCCGGAGCTGTTTGTCCTGAACCGGGACACCAATACCGGGTATATGTCGTTCGAGGGCGATTCGCAGATCGTGGAAAACGTGTCCGCGGTGTTTCCAATCTTTTTCTTCCTGATCGCGGCGCTGGTGTGCTCGACCACCATGACCCGCATGGTGGACGACGACCGCTCGCAGATCGGCACGATGCGCGCGCTGGGCTACAGCCGCGGCGCCGTGATCGCGAAGTACCTCATTTACGCCGGGAGCGCGGCGGCGGCGGGATGCGTCGCGGGGTATTTCTTCGGCGGTCTCGTCTTCCCGACGGTGATCTGGATCGCGTATGGGATGCTCTACTCGATCCCCGGGTTTTTCACGGTCTGGGACGTTCCGCTGTTCCTCGTCGCGCTGGCGATGTCCCTGCTCTGCTCGGCGGGCACGGCGTACCTCGCCTGCCGCCACGAGATGCAGAGCACCCCGGCCGACCTGATCCGCCCGAAGACACCGCAGCCGGGCAAGCGCATTTTCCTCGAGCGCGTGACGCCGGTCTGGAAGCGGCTGAAATTCCTGCACAAAGTCACGCTGCGGAACATCTTCCGCTTCAAAAAGCGGATGGCGATGATGATCCTCGGCATCGCGGGGTGCACCGCGCTGGTGCTGACGGGCTTCGGCCTGCACGATTCCGTCGCGAACATCGCGAATTTCCAGTTTGACGACATCCAGCGGTACGATCTTTCCGTCACGACGGCGGACCCCGTGGGAGAGGCGTTCCTCTCCGCGCTGGACGAGGCGCACGGGGCGGAGATCGAGGCGCACGCCGTCTCGCTGATGGCGGCCGGAGACCTCAGGGCGGGCGGCATGACGAAGTCCGTGTACATCGTGGCGTCCGACGACCCGGAGATCACCCGGATCATCGACCTGCACAGGAGCGGGGAGACGGTGGCGTATCCCGGCGAGGGCGAGATCCTGCTGACGGAAAAGATCGCCGGGATCACGGGCACGAACGTCGGCGACACGGTGGAGATCTCCATCTCCGACACGGAAAAGGCGTCGTTCAAGGTCTCGGGGATCGTGGAGAACTACGTTATGAATTACGCGTACCTCACGGGGGAGACGTATGCCAAGGCATACGAAACGGCGTATGAACCGAAAACGCTGCTCATCCGCACGGCGGAGGGCGCGGACGAATACGCGCTTTCCGCGGCGCTGACGCAGCGGGACGACGTGGCGGCGGTCTCCGTCACGACGGACACGCGCCGGATGATCGACAACATGATGCAAAGCCTGAACTATGTCGTGGCGCTGGTGCTGGCCTCAGCGGGCGCGCTGGCGTTCGTGGTGCTGTTCAACCTCGGGAACATCAACATCTCCGAACGCGTCCGCGAGATCGCGACGATCAAGGTGCTGGGCTTCCACAAGAGCGAGACGGGCGCGTATGTGTTCCGCGAGAGCCTGCTGCTCACGCTGATGGGCATCGGCGTCGGGCTGCCGCTGGGGGTCCTGCTCCACGCGTTCGTCATGGACCAGATCCGCGTGGACATGGTGAGCTTCAAGTACACCACCGCGCCGTTGAGCTACTTCCTCACGGTCGCGCTGGTCCTGCTGTTCTCGCTGATCACGGACCGCATTCTGCGCCGGAAGATCGCGAAGATCGACATGGCGGAATCGCTGAAATCGAACGAATAAAAGAAAAAGGCGCGGGCCGGGGATTCCGGCGGCCGCGCCTTTTCGCGTGTATTTCAGGTCGTGTTTGCGGGAAGGCCTTTGGCTATCGGTGAGGCCGCGGGACCCGCGCGCATAGCGGCCGAATTGGGCCTGCTGCGTTTCGAGGGACTGGCCGGCCTTCTCCTTCTTCGGTTTTCTCTTGCGGAGCGCGGCGAAGCGTGCTATAATGAATAAAACAGACGGCGGGACGGCGGCGGTTTTCCGGGCGTTCTGCCGAAAACGGAAAGACGGAGGATGGGACTGTGAAAAAAAGAGGAAGCGGCGTCCTGCTGCATATCTCCTCGCTGCCGGGCAAGTACGGCATCGGGAGCTTTGGGCGGGAGGCCCGTCAGTTTGTGGATTTTCTGGCTGAGGCCGGGTGCGGGTACTGGCAGGTCCTGCCGTTCACCCCGACCGACAGCTTCAACTCGCCGTATGCGAGCATTTCCGCGTTTGCCGGGAACCTGAACTTTATCGACCTCGAGCGCCTCGCGGAAGACGGCCTGCTGACGTGCGAGGAGCTCAAGGCGCATGAATGGGCGAATCCGTACAGCGCGGCGTTCGATTTTCTGAACGGCACGCGGACGGCGCTGCTCAAAACGGCGTTTTCCCGCGCCGGGGCGGCGCTCCTCGAAAAAGTGCGCGCGTTTGCGAAGGAGAACCGCCGCTGGCTGCCGGATTACGCGCTCTACATCCTCCTCAAGGAGGAGCTGGGGGGCGCGGAGTGGTTCCAGTGGGAGGACGAGGCGCTCCGCCTCCACGAGCCGGAGGCCGTCGCCCGCGCGATGGAAAGGCACAAAGAAGACGTGCTCTTCGTGGAATTTGTGCAGTACCTCTTCTGCGCGCAGTGGGCCGAACTGCGGAAATACGCCAACGGGAAGGGCGTGAAGATCATCGGGGACCTGCCGATCTACGTCGCGCTGCAGAGCGCGGACGTCTGGGCGAACCGGCATCTCTTCGACCTCTCCGAGGACGGGGAGCCGAAGAACGTCGCGGGCGTCCCGCCGGATTATTTCAGCGCCGACGGCCAGAAGTGGGGCAACCCGCTCTACAACTGGGCGGAGATGAAAAAGGACGGCTACCGCTGGTGGATGGACCGTCTCGCCTCCATGTTCTCCCTGTTCGACGCGGTGCGGATCGACCATTTCCGCGCGTTTTCCTCGTATTGGGCCGTTCCCGCCGAGGCGAAGACGGCGAAGGAGGGCGAATGGATCGAAGGGCCGGGCATGGACTTCTTCCAGACCGTCCGGAAGGAATTTGGGGACGCGCAGATCATCGCGGAGGATCTCGGGATCATCGACGACGGCGTGGTGAAGCTCCTGAAAGACACCGGCCTGCCCGGGATGCGCGTGATGCAGTTCGGCTTTACCGATCCCACCGACAATGTGAATCTCCCTCACAATTACCCGGTGAACAGCGTCGCGTATACCGGCACGCACGACAACAACACGCTCTACGGCTGGCTCTGGGAGGTCCTTCCGCACGAGCGCGACCGTGCGCTGTTCTACGCGGGCTTCCCCGGCGGGGACTGGATGTCCGGCGGCCTGCAGAACGCCGCGTGCCGCGCGCTGATCCGCGCGCTGTGGGCGAGCGCGGCGAACACGGTGATCGTCCCGGTGCAGGACCTCTGCGCCTTCGGCAAGGACACCCGGATGAACGTCCCCGGCGTGCCGCACGGGAACTGGCGGTTCCGCCTTTCGCCGGACCAGATGGACGCCCTCGACGCGAAGTGGATGCGCGCCATGAACGACACGTTCTGCCGCACGGCGGAGCCCCCCGCACGGCCCGCCGAAAAGAAAGGATAAAGACAAGACAAAAGCCCCTGCCCGCCGGGATCCCGGCGGGCAGGGGCTTTCTGTTTTTTTCGCGTTTCGGTCCGCGCTCAGATCAGCTTCTTAAAGAGCTCTGCGATCTCCTTGACGCTCGTGTCGCGCGGGTTGCCCGGGCGGCAGGCGTCGGCGTAGGCGCTTTCGGAGAGGAACTGGATGTCCTCCTCCTTGAGGATGCCCTTGAGGTCCTTTGGGATGCCCACGTCATGCGCGAGGTCGCGCACGGCGTTCACGGCGGCGGCGCGGTATTCCTCCTGCGTCATGGTTTCCGTGCCGGGGACGCCCATCGCCTTTGCGATGTCGCGGTATTTCTCGCCGGTGCAGGGCGCGTTGTATTCCATGACCGTCGGGAGCAGGATCGCGTTCGCGACGCCGTGCGGGGTGTCGTAGAGCGCGCCGAGGCCGTGCGCCATGGAGTGCACGATGCCGAGACCCACGTTCGAGAAGCCCATGCCCGCGACGTACTGCGCGAGCGCCATGCCCTCGCGGCCCTCGGGCGTGTTCTCGACCGCGCCGCGCAGGTGCTTCGAGATCAGCTCGATGGCGCGCAGGTGGAACATATCGGTCATCTCCCACGCGGCCTTTGTGATATAGCCCTCGATCGCGTGCGTCAGCGCGTCCATGCCCGTCGCGGCGGTGAGGCCCTTCGGCATGGTGGCCATCATATCCGGGTCCACAACGGCAATCTCCGGGATGTCATGCGTATCGACACAGACGAACTTGCGCTTCTTCTCGACGTCGGTGATGACGTAATTGATCGTGACCTCCGCGGCGGTGCCGGCGGTCGTCGGGACGGCGACCGTGAAGACGGCGTGGTTCTTTGTTGGCGCGACGCCCTCGAGCGAGCGCACGTCCGCAAATTCCGGGTTGTTTGCGATGATGCCGATCGCCTTCGCGGTGTCCATGGCGGAGCCGCCGCCGATCGCGACGATGCCGTCCGCGCCGGAAGCGTTGAACGCCGCAACGCCCGCCTGCACGTTCTGGATGGTCGGGTTGGCCTTGATCTCGCTGAAAATGTCATACGGGATGCCGGCCTTGTCGAGCAGGGAGGTGACCTTCTGCGCGACGCCGAATTTCAAAAGATCCGGGTCCGCGCAGACGAACGCCTTTTTGACGCCGTGGGCCTGAAGCTCCGCCGGGACGTTCTCGATCGCGCCCTTGCCGTGATACGAGATGGTGTTGAGAACGATTCTGTTTGCCATTTTTGAAAACCTCCTTAGGCCGCGCTTTTTTGAAAAAGCGCCCGAAAAACTTTATCGTGCCGGCGGGGACGAGCTTTCCCGCCGCGTCAGGGGCGGCGCCCCGCAGAGAGCGCCGCGCTCCGGCTTACCGAAAATCATCTTCCGCCGCGTCAAAGACCGCGCGCTTTCCGGATCTCGAGGATCTTGTCGAGGATGCGGTCTGCGGTCTCGTCCTTCGTGAGCAGCGGCAGGGGGATCTCCTCAGTCTCCGTGAGGAGCGTCACGAGGTTGGTGTCCGTCCCGAAGCCCGCGCCCTCTTCGCGCAGGCTGTTTGCGGCGAGCAGGTCGCAGTTTTTCCTGCGAAGCTTTTCCCGCGCGTTTTCGAGCAGGCTCTCGGTCTCCATCGCGAAGCCGCAGATCACCTGGTCCGCGCGCTTGTGTTCCCCAAGATACGCAAGGATGTCCCGCGTGCGCTCGAGCTCGAGGACCGCGCCGCCCTCGCTCTTTTTGAGCTTTTCCTCAAAGACCGTCTTCGGGCGGTAATCCGCGACGGCGGCGGCTTTCACGATCACATCCGCGTCCGCGTGGGCCTTCACCGCCTCGAACATCTCGGCGGCGGTCTCGGCGTACACGGCCTCCGTGAAGCGGGGCGGTTCCACGGACATCCGCCCGCACACCAGCGTCACCTTTGCGCCGCGAAGCATGGCGGCGCGGGCCACGGCGCAGCCCATCTTTCCGGTGGACCGGTTCGAGAGGAACCGCACGGGGTCCACCGGCTCGGCGGTCGCGCCGGCGGTCGCCAGCACGGAGATGCCTTCGAGATCGTGCGGGGTGACGGCCCGGAGCACACGCGCGAAGAGCTCGTCCTCGGGCGGGAGCTTGCCCGCACCCACGTCGCCGCAGGCGAGCCTCCCGGTGGCGGGCTCCGCGATCTCATAGCCGAAAAAGCTCAGTTTTTCGAAATTTTCCTGCACGATCGGATTCTGCAGCATATTGGTGTTCATGGCCGGCGCAATGATCTTCTTGCAGGTGCAGGCCATGACGGTCGTCGTGAGCATATCGTCGGCGAGGCCGTTCGCGATCTTTCCGATGACGTTCGCCGTCGCCGGCGCGACGAGTACGGCGTCCGCGCGCTTCGCGAGCGCGACGTGCTCTACGCTGTACTGAAAGTTCCGGTCGAAGGTATCCACGAGACATTTATGGCCGGTCAGCGTCTCGAACGTGATCGGATGGACGAATTTTGTCGCGTTCTCCGTCATCAGCACCGTTACATCCGCGCCCGCCTTGACCAGCATGCTGGCAAGGTTTGCGGCTTTGTACGCAGCGATGCTCCCCGAAACGCCCAGAAGAATGCACTTTCCCTTCAGCATACCGCGCCTCCCTGCGCAAAACGGGACGCGCCGCGCGGGCCCCGCTTCCGCCGTTTTCTTTATTATAACACCATGCGGATAAAAAAACAACGCTTTTTGTGTCGGCATTTCATGGGCCCTTGCAAAAAACCGAAAAACGTGGTATGATAAAAGGACAATTTGATTCCGCCGAACGCGCCGCAGCCCGGCCCGGGAAGGGCCGGGAAAGCCTGACGTCCAGCGCAGGGAAGACGCGGCGAAAACGGCGGGATGCAAAAACATACCGCACGCGGAATGTGTCCGCGGCGAATCCATGTGTGAGAAAGAAAGGTCAACACTCTCTTTTATGGGCAGTCACAGTACAGGGATCATCATCGCGCTTGTCATCCTTGTCATCCTCTCTGCGTACTTTTCCGCGACGGAGACGGCGTTCTCTTCTCTGAACCGCATCCGCCTGAAAAACCTTGCGGAAGAGGGCAGCCGCAGAGCAAAGCTCGCGTACCACCTCTCTCAGAACTACGACGAGCTGCTTTCGTCCATCCTCATCGGCAACAATATCGTGAACATCGCGGCGACGTCTCTCGCGACGCTGCTCTTCATCCACCTCTTCGGGGACAACGGCCCGACGGTTTCCACCGTCTGCATGACGGTGATCGTGCTGATCTTCGGCGAGGTGACGCCGAAGGGCATCGCGAAGGAGATGCCGGAGAAATTCGCCATGTTCTCCGCGCCGATCATCCACGCGCTGAATTACGTCTTCAAGCCGCTCAACGTCTGCCTGCTCGCCATCCGGCGCTTCGCGGGCCGGTTCTTCAAGAACACGGGAGACAGGACGATCTCCGAGAGCGAGCTTCTGACGTTCGTCGATGAAGCGCAGCTCGAGGGCGGCATCAACGAGAACGAGAGCGAGCTGATCCACAACGTCATCGAGTTTGACGACCTCGAAGCGATCGACATCTTCACGCCGCGCGTGGATGTGGAGGCCGTCGCGCTGGACACGCCCGTGGAGGAGATCAAGCGCCGTTTTGCGGAAACGAATTTCTCCCGCCTGCCCGTCTTTGAGGAGAGTATCGACAGCATCGTCGGCATCATCAACGAAAAGGATTTCCACAACCGGGTGCTGATGGGCGGCGCGCCGCTCTCCGGCATCGTCAAGCCGGTGGAGGTCATCCCGCCGTCCATGAAGATCTCCGCGCTTTTGAAGCTGTTCCAGCAGAAGAAATCGCATCTCGCGGTGATCGTGGACGAGTTCGGCGGCACGGAAGGCATCGTGACGCTGGAGGACATCGTGGAGGAGCTGGTGGGCGAGATCTGGGACGAGCACGACGAGGTTGTGGAGGTGTTCCGGCCGCTCGGCGAGAACCAGTACAGCGTGGACTGTTCCGTGAGTCTGGAAGACTTTTTTGAATTTTTCGGAATCGAAGACGACGACGATTCCTCTACCCTGAACGGCTGGGTCATGGCAAAGCTCGACCGTGTGCCGCAGGTCGGCGACGCGTTCGACTTTGAAAAGCTCCATGTCGCCGTCGAGACGACCGACGGCCCGCGCGCCGTGCGCGTTCGGGTATCCAAAGAAACCAACGGAGATGAATGAGATGAAAAATGCGATCACAGACCGGCTCTTTGAGTTTCTGGACGCGAGCCCGTCCCCGTTCCACGCGGCGGCCGCGCTGCGGGAGCGCCTGCTCGCGGCAGGGTGCGAGGAGCTTTTCGAAAACGAGGTTTGGGCGCTTTCGCCCGGCAAGCGGTATTTTGTGACGCGCAACGGCTCCTCCGTGCTCGCGTTTGCCGTGCCGGAGGAATTTTGCGGCGTGCAGCTCATTGCGGCGCACAGCGACAGCCCGACCTTCCGCGTGAAGCACGGGGCGGAGATCCGCAAAGAGAACCGCTACACGAAGCTGAATGTCGAGCGCTACGGCGGGATGCTCCCGGAGAGCTGGATGGACCGCCCGCTCTCCCTTGCGGGGCGCGTCGTGCTCCGCACGGCGGACGGCGTCGAGGCGAAGCTGTTCCACGCGGACAGGGACCTGCTCATCATCCCGCGCCTCGCGCCGCATCTCACGCGCGGGACCGAGCCGCAAAAGCCGAACCCGCAGGTCGATCTCCTGCCGCTTTTCGGCGACGAGACCGCCGATCTTTACGGCTACCTTGCGGAGGCGCTCGGTGCCGCGAAGGAGGACGTCCTCTCCGCGGACCTCACGCTCTGCGTCCGGCAGAAGGCCGCGTACCTCGGCCCGAAGGATGAGTTTATCTGCGCGCCGCGCTTCGATGACCTCCAGTGCGCGTTCTCGGCGGTGGAGGCGCTGCTCGCGGCGCAAAACCCGAAGAAGCTGCTCGTCGCCGCCGTCTTCGACAACGAAGAGGTCGGCTCCACGACGAAGCAGGGCGCGAACGGCACGTTCCTCGAGGACACGCTCGACCGCGTGCGGGAAGCGCTCGGCGTTTCGCGGGAGGCGTTCCTGCGCGGCCTTGCGGACAGCTTCATGCTCTCCGCCGACAACGCGCACGCCGTCCACCCGAACTACGCCGAAAAATACGACGAGACGAACCGCACCTACCTGAACGGCGGCGTGGTCATCAAATACAGCGCGAACCAGAGCTACACCACCGACGCGGTGACGGCGGCGGTCTTCTCGGAGATCTGCCGCAGGGCCGGTGTGCCGGTGCAGGTCTTCCACAACCGCTCGGACATCCCCGGCGGCGGGACGCTCGGGAACATCTCGAACACGCATCTTTCGATGCCGTCCGTCGATATCGGCGTGCCGCAGCTCGCGATGCACGCGAGCGTGGAGACGGCGGGCGCGGCGGACACCGCGCACACGGTAGACGCGATGACGACGTTCTTCAACGCCGACATCCGGAAGACGGAGAGCGGCTTCCGGTTCTGATCTTGCAGACGGAAAGGGACGAAAAACATGAAAGAACTTTTGATGGGCAACGAGGCCATCGCCCTCGGCGCGCTGTGCGCCGGGGTGGGCGTCGTCACCGGGTATCCCGGCACGCCCTCCACGGAGGCCCTCGAGACCTGCGCGAAGCGCCGCACGGAAGACGTCCACGTCGAGTGGTCGGTCAACGAGAAATCGGCGCTCGAGGTCGCGGCCGGCGCGGCCTATACCGGCAAGCGGACGCTCGTCACGATGAAGCAGGTGGGGCTGAACGTCGCCTCCGACCCGCTGATGAGCCTCGCGTATATCGGCGTGAAGGGCGGCATGGTGGTGCTCGTCGCGGACGACCCCGGCCCGATCTCCTCCCAGACGGAGCAGGACACCCGCACCTTCGCGATGTATTCGAAGCTGCCGGTCTTTGACCCCTCCACGCCCGAAGAGGCGTTCGAGATGATCGGCGAAGCGTATGAGTTTTCCGAAAAATACGGCACGCCGGTGCTGTTCCGCCCGACGACGCGCGTCTGCCACGCGACCGCGCTGATCGATGTGCCCGAAGCGCGCCGCCCCGTGCAGCCCGGCACGTTTGAAAAGAGCCCGCGCTGGGGCATCTTCCCGCGCCTCGCGCTCGAGAACCACAGGAAGATCGAAGCCCGCAACCGCGAGCTCGAGACCGTCTTTTCCACCTATGCGGGAAATCGCGTGACGGCGCTTTCCGGCGGGGAAAACGCGAAACAGGCGCTTGTCACGTCCGGCGTGGGGGACCGCTACGCCGCCGAAGCGCTCAAGATGCTCGGCAGCCCAGCGGTGAAGATCCTGCGCGTCGCGACGCCGTTCCCGTTCCCGAACCGCCTCGCCGAATCGTTCCTTGCGGGCGTGGAGGAGGTGCTCTGCGTCGAGGAGCTCGATCCCGTCCTCGAGCGCGCGCTGTTGCAGCTCGCCGGGGAAAAGCACCTTTCCGTCACGGTGCGCGGCAAGCGCACCGGCGACCTGCCCGCCGCCGGCGAATACACCACCGAATGCGTCCGGGCCGCCGTCGCGAAGTTCCTCGGCGTGCCCGACCTTCCCGCGCCGGAAGCGGAGAAGACCCCCGCGCTTCCCGTGCGCCCGCCGGTGCTCTGCGCCGGGTGCCCGCACCGCGCGTCGTTCTACGCCGTGCGCGAGGCCGCGAAGGGCAAAAAGGCGCTCTTTGCCGGGGACATCGGCTGCTATACGCTCGGCAACGCCATGGGGATGTCTGACACCTGCCTCTGCATGGGCGCGGGCATCACGGTGGCGCAGGGCGTGCGCCGCGGTGAACCGGATATGCACACCTTCTCCTTTGTCGGAGATTCCACCTTCTTCCACACGGGCATCCCCGGCGTCATCAACGCGGTCTACAACGGCGCGAAGGAGACCGTCGTCGTGCTCGACAACGACACCACCGCCATGACCGGCCACCAGCCGCACCCCGGCACGGGCGTCTCGGCGATCGGCGGCGCGGCGGAAAAGATCTCGATCCCAAAGATCCTCGAGGCCGTGGGCGTCTCGCCGGTGATCACCGTTGATCCGTTCGACGTGCAGGCCGCGATCCAAGCCGCGAGGGACGCGATGGAAGCGCCCGGCGTCTCGGCGGTCATCTATAAATCCCCGTGCGCGGCGCGCATCCGCCCGCAAAAGCCCGTTGCGGTCTGGGAGAACTGCGTGAACTGCGGGAAGTGCATCCGCGAGCTCGGCTGCCCGGCGCTTCGGCGCGGGGAGAACGCCGTCGCGGTCGATACGACGCTCTGCACCGGCTGCGGCCTCTGCACGGATATCTGCCCGGTCGGGGCGCTGCAAAAGGAGGACGCGTAATGGATATTCTGCTCTGCGGCGTCGGCGGTCAGGGGACCGTCCTCGCCTCGAAGCTGCTCGCCCAGTGCGCTGCGGCGAAGGGCCTGCCGGTCCACACGGCGGAGACGATCGGCATGGCGCAGCGCGGCGGCTGCGTCGCGAGCCATGTGCGCATCGGCGCGGATACGGCGGCGCCGCTGCTGCCGTTCGGCACGGCGGACCTGCTTATCGCCTTTGAGCCGGCGGAGGCCGTCCGCGCCCTGCCTTACCTGAAACAGGGCGGCGCGGCGGTCGTGAACACGCGCCCGCTGCAGGCCGTCACCGGGAACTACGAGCCCGCCGAAATGCTGGATTACCTCACCGCGCACGTCGCGAACCTCACGCTCTGCGACGCCACCGGCGCGGCGGAGCGCTGCGGCAATTCCAAGGCGCTCAATTCCGCGCTGCTCGGGGAAGCCGCGCGCGCGGGCGTCCTCGGCTTTGACGTCGGGGAGCTCTGCGCCGCCGTGGAAGCCCTCCTGCCCGAACGCCACCGCGCGGTGAACCTCGCCGCCATCCGCGGCAATTTCTGAAACGAAACCTTCCTGCGCAGACCGCGCCGCCCTTTGCCTTTCGGAAAAGGGCGCGGGCAGCCTGCGCTTTTCGCGCCCCGCGCGCCATTTTCCTCTTTTCGAAAGGAGCCTTCTCCCTATGTGGGCTGACGAGACCGTCTTTTATCAAATCTATCCGCTCGGCTTTTGCGGCGCCCCCGCGCAGAACGACGGCGTGACCGTCCCGCGCATCCGAAAGGTGCTCGACTGGATCGACCACCTAAAGCGCCTCTCCGTCGGCGCGGTGTACTTTTCCCCGATCTTTGATTCCGACGCGCACGGCTATGACACGCGCGACTACCGGACGCTCGACTGCCGCCTCGGCACGAACGAGGACTTCAAAGCCGTCGCCGCCGCGCTGCACGAAAACGGCGTCCGCGTCGTGCTCGACGGCGTGTTCAACCACGTCGGGCGCGGGTTCTTCGCCTTTCGCGACGTGCAGGAAAGGCGCTGGGATTCCCCGTACCTCGACTGGTTCCTCACGAACTTCGACGGCAATTCCCCCTATAACGACGGCTTCTGGTACGAGGGCTGGGAGGGGCATTACGAGCTCGTGAAGCTCAATCTCCAAAACCCCGCCGTCGTGGACTATCTGCTCGACTGCGTGACCGGCTGGGTGCGGGACTTCGGCATCGACGGCCTGCGGCTCGACGTGGCGTATCTCCTTCCGGACGGCTTCCTGCGGCGGCTGCGGCAGCACTGCGACGGACTGAAGCCCGATTTCTGGCTCTGCGGCGAGATGATCCACGGCGACTACAACCGCGTGCTCGGCGCGGGGATCCACAGCGTGACGAACTACGAATGCTACAAAGGGCTCTATTCCGCGTTCAATTCGATGAACCTCTTTGAGATCGCCCATTCGCTCGCGCGGCAGTTCGGCCCGGAGCCGTGGACGCTCTACAAGGGGAAGAACCTTTTGAGCTTCGCGGATAACCACGACGTGACGCGCGTCGCGAGCATTTTGAACGACGAAAAGCAGCTCTTTCCGCTCTACGCGCTGCTCTTTGCGATGCCCGGCGTCCCCTGCCTCTATTACGGCAGCGAGTGGGGCGCGAAGGCCAAAAAGAGCGACGGCGACCCGGCGCTGCGCCCCTGCTTCGAGCGCCCGGAGGAAAACGAGCTCACGGCTCACATCGCGAAGCTCGCCGCCGCAAAGCGGTCGAGCCGCGCGCTCCAGTATGGGGATTACCGGAACGTGACGATCCAGAACAAAAACCTCCTCTTCGTCCGGGAAAAGGACGGCGAGAAGGTCTACTGCGCGGTGAACGCCGAGAACGCGCCCTGCGCCGTGGACGCGCGGGACCGCTTCGACGCAGAGGATCTGCTCACCGGGGAAAAACTGCGCGTGGAAGGGCGCGTGGAGCTTCCCCCCTACGGGGCGCGGCTCCTAAAGCGCGTTTGAAAAAAGAAAACGGAAAAGCTCCCGCCCCGTCAAAAGACGGAACGGGAGCTTCCTGCTTTTTCGGAAAACGGATCAGCAGAAGGGGTTCTCGGTCGGGTACGGGAGGGACTTGGGCTGGTTCCAGCCGATGTCCTTGACGCCGAGGTACTTGAAGACCTCGAAGAGCGCCTTGCCGAAGTGACCGAACGCCACTGCGCCGTGGTGCGGATAGTTCTTTTCGATCAGCACATGGCGGTAGAAGCGGCCCATCTCCGGGATCGCGAAAACGCCGATGCCGCCGAAGGAACGCGTCGGGACGTTGAGGACCTCGCCCTCGGCGACGTAGGCGCGCAGCTCGGTATCCGCGGTGCTCTGCAGGCGGAAGAAGGTGATGTCGCCGGGCATGATGTCGCCCTCGAGCGTGCCCTGCGTGACCTCCACGGGCAGGTTGCGGGCCATGATCTTCTGGTACTTCATGGAGCAGAACGCCAGCTTTCTGGAGCAGGTGTTGCCGCAGTGGAAGCCCATGAAGGTGTCCTTGTGCGTGTAGGGAGTCTTGCCCTCGATCTCGGCCTTGAACATATCGGCCGGGACGGTGTTGTTGATGTCGAGCAGCGTGACCGCGTCGGCGCTCACGCAGGTGCCGATAAATTCGGAGAGCGCGCCGTAGATATCGACCTCGCAGGAGACCGGGATGCCCATGCCCGTGAGACGGGAGTTGACGTAGCACGGGACGAAGCCGAACTGCGTCTGGAACGCCGGCCAGCACTTGCCCGCGATGCAGACGAAGTCGCGGTAGCCCTTGTGCGCCTCCACCCAGTCGAGCAGCGTCAGCTCATACTGCGCGAGCTTCGGGAGGATCTCGGGCTTCTGGTTGCCCTCGCCGAGCTCCTTCGCCATGTCCACCGCGACCTTCTCGATGCGCGGGTCGCCCGCGTGGGCGTTGAAGGATTCGAAGAGGTCCAGCTCGCTGTTTTCCTCGATCTCCACGCCGAGGTCATAGAGCGGCTTGATCGGCGCGTTGCACGCGAGGAAGTTGAGCGGGCGCGGGCCGAAGGAGATGATCTTCAGATGGGAAAGGCCGTAGAGGGTGCGGGCGATGGGCAGGAAATCGTGGATCATGTCCGCGCATTCCTCGGCGGTGCCGACCGGATATTCCGGGATGTACGCCTTGACGCCGCGCAGCTTCAGGTTGTAGCTGGCGTTCAGCATGCCGCAGAACGCGTCGCCGCGGCCGTCCATGAGGTCTTCGGCGGATTCCTCCGCCGCGGCGCAGAACATGATCGGGCCGTCAAAGTGCTTCGCGAGCAGCGTTTCGGAGATCTCCGGGCCGAAGTTGCCGAGATACACCACGAGCGCGTTGCAGCCGGCGTTCTTGATGTCCTCGAGCGCCTGGACCATGTGGATCTCGCTCTCCACGATGCAGACAGGGCACTCATAGATCTCGGTGGCGCCGTATTTTTCGGTGTATGCCTTCATCAGGGCCTTGCGGCGGTTGACAGAAAGGGACTCCGGGAAACAGTCGCGGCTGACCGCCACGACGCCCACCTTCACGACGGGCATGTTGTTCATAAAACATTCCTCCTTAATGTTGCTGGAACAGAACGCGCGGCGCGACCCGCGCGGTTTCGCCTGTGAAAATTGTACAACTTTTTGCGGGAAAAAGCAAGGGGTCAGTGCTCGCGGCCGTCGGAAATCTCCGGGCGGATGTTTTCAAAGATGCACAGCGCGCCCATTTTCTTGGCCTTGGCGTAGTCCTCGGCGCTTCGGAGCGTCCAGCAGACCCGCTGCGCGCCGAAGAGATGCACCGCCGTCCAAAGCGCGGGATTCTTCTCCACGCGGATGTCCCACGCCTCGAAATGCGGGCGTGCCGCCGCGTTCGTGAAAAGTCCGTTCATGCAGAGCGACTTCCACATGCCGCCGCGCCCCTTGAAATTCGAGGCCGAAAAGCGCATCCCGAGCTGCCCGCGGACGACGTGCGGATGGTTCTTTCGAAACCACGCGACGATCTGCGGGGAGAACGATTCCACGCAGTAATCGCCCTTATAGTCCTTGAGGATCTCCCAAACCAGCGGGCAGAGCAGATCGACGTCGTCATAGTCCTTCAGCTCGATGATGAGCGGCGTGCGCCCTCCGACGGCGGCGAGCGCCTCCGTGAAGAGCGGGACGCGTTCTTCGGTCCCGAGCAGGCGGTACGATCGCAGCTCCTCATACGTCAGGTCCCCGATGGAGATGTCTTCCCCACACAAGCGCTTGAGGCTGCGGTCGTGGTGCACGACGACCTTCCTGTCTTTGGTGAGCTGCAGGTCCCACTCGATGCCGTAGCCGGCGCGCACGGCCGCCCGAAACGCCGCGAGGGAGTTTTCCGGGACGCCGTGTTCCTTATCGTGCAGGCCGCGATGCGCGTAATCGAAGCCGGAAAGCCGGGAGAAATCGCCGCGCGGCGAGGCGGGGAAGATCAGGAAGGCCCAAAGCCCGGCGAGAAGAAGAACGAGAAGGACCGCGACAAACAGCAGCATGATAAAACCTCCGTTTCCTGTATCTTTGGCGGAAACGCTCACCGCGCCCGCCGGTATCTGGAGGGGGTCGTTCCGAAAGCCCCCCGAAAGACCTCGATGAAATAGCTGACGCTGTTGAACCCGCTGTCGAGCGCGGCGTCGAGCACACGCACGCCGGGGTCGCGCAGCAGCGCGGCGGCGTGGGAGAGACGGACATTGTTGATGAACTCCACCGGCGTGCGCAGGGTGTATTGCTTGAAGACGCGGCAGAAATGCCCCTGGCTCATGCCGGAGAGGCGCGCGAGCGATTCCGTGGAGATGGGCGCGCGGAAGTTCTCCTGGATGTACCCGATGGCCGCCTTGATGCCGGCGGCGTTCGATGGCGAGCGGGCCGTGCGGCGCGGCGTGCCGGGATATGCCAGCATCGCCGCGAACGCGGAGAGCATCCGCGCCTTCACGGTGAGCTCGTAGAGCGGCGGGCGGGAAAAGATCAGCGGGAGGACGTCATCCAGCGCCTCGGAGATCGTCCGGTTTTCCGGGGTCCCGGCGGGGATGCGGCGCGGGGTGGAGAGCGTCCCCGAGAGGATCGGCGCGATGTACTTTTCCCCAACCAGATCTTTGACCGGCGCGCAGAGCAGGTCCGCGCCGAAGACGACCGCCTCAAAATCGAGGTCCTGCCCGTCCTCGGGGACGGCGGCGTGGAGTTCGCCGGAGCTGAAAAAGAAGACGTCGCCTTTTTCGCCGGTCATCGGTTCCGCGCCGCAGAGGACGGAGACGCGCCCGTCCATGACGCGGAAAAACTCCATCTCGTCGTGCCAGTGGCAATCGAGCACGGAAAAGCCGTCCTTGCGGCCGAGGCGGTAGGCCATGACCGGGAAATCCTCCTCGCCGTGGCGGCTCTCCTCTTTCAATGCGGCGGCGCGTTTGGAAAGCAAGGAGCTTCCTCCTTTCCCGAAAAAACACGATCTCGATCAAAATCGTGATACAAATAGGCAATTTTACGGTAGACAGCGAAGGGAAACGCTGTTATACTTATGATAAGGCACGGGCGCGAAAAGCGCAAGTGTTATTTTGGGGATTTTCAAAATATTTTGGAAAGGAAGCGTATTTTTGTGAAATTCACGAAAGGGTATTGGCTGAACAGGCCCGGCGTGACCAGCACGGACGCCGTGCAGATCCGCGAAGTGAAGATCGAGAGGGATCGGGTGTATCTCTACACCGTGCCGTATCCCATGGACATGCGGGCGATGGGCGGCCCGCTGCTGGAGCTTTTCATCTCCTCGCCGCAGCCGAACGTCATCCGGACCGAGGCGTACCACTTCATGGGCTCGAACCAAAAAATGCCCGCGTTCGAGCTGAACGACCTCCACTGTGCGCTGGACGCGGAGGAAACGGAAAGCGCCGTGACCGTGAAGAGCGGCGACACGAAGCTCGTCATCACGAAGAACCCGTGCGGATTCACATATTATTACAAGGGCCGGAAGATCACGCACGTCGGCGACCGCTTCGGGCACGCGATGATCAGCACGGTGGAGACGCCGGAGGGGAACTTCATGCGCGGCCAGATGGACCTCGATATCGGCGAGAAGGTCTACGGCCTCGGCGAGCGCTTCACGCCGTTCGTGAAGAACGGGCAGGTCGTCGATATCTGGAACGAGGACGGCGGCACCTGCACCGAGATCTCCTACAAGAACATCCCGTTTTACATCACGAACCGCGGCTGCGGCGTGCTGGTGAACGATCCCGGCCCGGTCTCCTTTGAGATCTGCTCCGAGCAGGTGACGCGCGTGCAGTTCTCCGTGCCGGGCGAGAAGCTGGACTTCATGGTGGTCGGCGGCGCGGATATGAAGGAAGTGCTGACGCATTACACCGCGCTGACGGGCCGCCCGGCGCTGCCCCCGGCGTGGACCTTCGGGCTGTGGCTGACCTCCTCGTTCACGACCTCCTACGACGAGAAGACCGTGATGGAGTTTGTGGACGGCATGGCCGAGCGCCACATCCCGCTGCACGTCTTCCACTTCGACTGCTACTGGATGAAGGAAAACGAATGGTGCAACTTCGACTGGGACAAGGCGATGTTCCCGGACATCGACCATCAGCTGAAGGTCATGAAGGAGGAGAAGGGGCTCAAGATCTGCGTCTGGATCAACCCGTATATCGGGCAGAAATCCCCGCTCTTCAAGGAGGGCAAGGAGAACGGCTACCTGCTGAAGCGCCCGAACGGGGACGTTTGGCAGTGGGACCTCTGGCAGGCGGGCATGGGCCTTGTGGACTTCACGAACCCCGCCGCGTGGAAGTGGTATCAGGAGAAGCTGCGGGCGCTGCTCGACCAGGGCGTGGACTGCTTCAAAACCGACTTCGGCGAGCGCATCCCGACGGACTGCGTGTATTATGACGGCAGCGACCCGCTGCGGATGCACAACTACTACACCTATCTCTACAACAAATGCGTCTTCGAGCTGCTCGAGGAATACAAGGGCAAAAACGAGGCGGTCGTCTTCGCGCGCAGCGCGACGGTCGGCGGGCAGAAGTTCCCCGTGCACTGGGGCGGCGACTGCTCCTCGAACTACCCCTCGATGTCCGAATCGCTGCGCGGCGGGCTCTCGCTGTGCCTCTCCGGGTTCGGCTTCTGGAGCCACGATATGTCCGGCTTTGAAGGCACCGCCCCGGCGGACGTCTACAAGCGCTGGGCGGCGTTCGGCCTGCTCTCCACCCACTCTCGGCTGCACGGCTCGAACTCCTACCGCGTGCCGTGGCTGTTCTCGAAGGAGGGCGAGGAGCACGGCGAGGAGAGCGTCGCGGTGGTGAAGCGGTTCTCCGAGCTGAAATGCACGCTGATGCCGTATATGTTCTCCGCGGCCGTCCACACGCACCGGACCGGCGTCCCGACGATGCGCGCGATGGTGCTGGAGTTCCCGGGCGACATCGCCTGCGAGGACCTCGACCGCGAGTATATGCTCGGCGACAGCCTGCTCGTCGCGCCGGTGTTCCGCGAGAACGGCGACGTCGATTACTACCTGCCCGAGGGCAAATGGACGCACCTGCTCTCGAACGAGGTGAAGACCGGCGGCCGCTGGATGCACGAGAATTACGATTTCTTCTCGCTGCCGCTGCTCGCGCGGGAGAACTCGATCGTCGCGATCGGCGCGAACGACCAGCGCCCGGATTACGACTACGGCGAAGGGCTCACGCTGCACGTCTTCGAGCTTTCGTCGAAGGCCGAGGCGCTCGTGAACGACGCGAAGGGGAACGATATGCTCCGCGTCTGCGCCGTGAACGACGGCGGGAAGGTGACGCTGCACTTCGAGGGCGCGGCGAAGAACCTCTCCGTGCTCATGCGGAACGTCCGCGAGGTGAAGGATCTCGTCGGCGCGGCGGCCGAGCCCGTGGAGTTCGGCACGCTGCTGCGCGTGAACGACGGCCTTAGCGACGTGACGTTCACCCTCTGAGCCTCCTAAAGAAAAACGGAAAGAAGCAGAAAGTCCCGCTCCCCGAAAAAGGGAGCGGGACTTTTGCGCGTGGCGACAGTTACAGCCTGAACGTTTCTTGGATGCGGCGCGCCGCCTCCTGCGGGGAAAGGGAGGCGTTCTCGATGCGCAGGTAATTCTCGAACGGGACCTCGCCCGGGAAGCTGACGCAGCGGTACTTCTCGTCGTCCGCGAGGAGGCGGGCGTTCGAGGCGGCGAGGTCGCGCTTCGAGGGCTTTTCCCGCAGACGGTTTTCGGTCGCGTTCCGCGCGAGGCGGACCTCCTGCGGGGCAATAAGCTCGACGTAATAAAATTCCGTGCCGTAGGGCGCGAAGATGCTCCTGACGTGCTCGAGGTAGTCCCAGTCGGACTGTTGGTCGAAGGCCATCATCAGCGTGAAGATCAGGCCGTACCGGTCGGAGGCGGCGAACCGGCGGAAGATCAGCTCGCGCATCTCGGCGATGACCTCGCTCTCGAACGTGCCGAAGATCTCGAGGACGGACTCGATCGTCATGTGGTTGTGGAACAGGCGCAGCGCGGTGATCTTCGTCAGTTCCTGCCCGACGGTCATTTTCCCGACCGCCGCGTCGCCCAAGAGAAATACGAGCTTCATTTTCCGGGTCCCTCCGTTCGTCCGTTGTGTGGAGAAATGCCGCGCGCCCGAAAAGAGGCTTTCTGGCGCGGTTCGTTTGTGCATTTGTCTGCGGCCTCTGTTTTCATGCAAGCAGCCCGGCGGGCGGCCAAGCTGCCGGTTTTAGAGGCACAGCAAAAGTTTTCGCCCAGCCTTTTTCAAAAGGCTGGTTAGTCTTTCGAGGAGAGGTCGTAGCCGAAATACTTTTCGGAGAGCTCGCGGAGCTTGCCGCTCTCGCGGAGCTCGGCGATCGTCTCGTTGATGATCTGGAGGAGGGCGGCGTTCTTCTCGCCCTTCTGGACGGGGATCGCGACCTCGGTGACGTCCTCGCTGATCGCGGCGATCTTGATCGGAGCGTCGGGGTAGAGCTTGATGTAATCGTAGAACGAGCCCTCGCCGTTGAGGGTCGCGTCGATGCGGCCAGAGGTCAGTAGTTCGAGCGTCTGGCTGAAGTCGTCCACGCCGGTGACGTTCGCGCCGTAGGCTTCCGCGACGTTCGCGTAGGTGCTGTTCACGGTGTTCGCGGTCGTCTTGCCCTCGAGGTCCTCGAAGCTCTGGATGGAGTCGTCGTCCGCGCGGACGATGATGACCGTCTTGTTGAACGCGTAGGGATCGGAGAAGTCATAAGTCTTTTTGCGGTTCTCGTCGATGTCAACGCCGTTCACCATGATGTCGTAGCGGCCGCTCTCGATGCCCGCGAGCAGCGCGTCCCACTCGCCCTCGATAAAGTTCGCCTTGACGCCGATCTTGTCTGCGATGGCCTGCCCGACCTCCACGTCGTAGCCGACGAGATTGTCGTCCTCGTCGTGGTACGTCCACGGCGCCCAGGTGCCCTCCATTGCAATGGTGATCTCGCCCTTCTCCTTGATCGCGGAGAGCGTGTCGCCTTCCGCCGCCCCGCTTTCCGCGCCGCCGGAGCAGGCCGCGAACGAGACGAGGAGCATGAGGAGTGCGAGCAGGATGGAAACGGTTTTTTTCATTGATTTTTCTCCCTTCGGTGATGTATGTTTTCTCCCTGCCTTTTCCGGAGAAAAGGCAGGGCCAAAAGACTTTTTGCTTCCCCAACCTTTTCTGAAGAAAAGGTTGGACCAAAAGACTTTTTGCTTCGCGTTGGTCGCGTGTGCGTGAAACGCACGACGCTTCGCCGGTGCTTTCAGTGGACTTTCCCCCGCGTCAGAAGATGGGTTCGTTTTGTGCGTTCGCTTCCGTTCACCGCAAGCCGACGTAGAGCAAACGAAACGGGCTTTGCCCGCGCGCCAGAAGATAGGCTGGTGTGGGAAGTTTGCTTCCGTTCACCGCGAGCCAGTGTAAGGCAAAGGTCAGAACCCTTCGCCGCCGATGGTACGCAGGAACGCGCGGACGCGCTCCTCCTTCGGGTTTTCGAAAAACGCGCGCGACTCGCCGGATTCGATGATCTTCCCGCCGTCCATGAAGACGACCTTCGTCGAGACGTTCCGCGCGAAGCTCATCTCGTGGGTGACAACGAGCATTGTGCGGCCTTCCTCGGCGAGGCGGCGCATCACGGCGAGGACTTCGCCGATGAGCTCCGGGTCGAGCGCGGAGGTCGGCTCGTCGAAGTAGATGATCTCCGGGTCGGTGACGAGGGCGCGGGCGATTGCGACGCGCTGCTGCTGGCCGCCGGAGAGCTGGTTCGGGTAGTGGTCCGCGCGGTCGGCGAGGCCGACTTTCGCGAGCGCGTCCATCGCGACGCGGTTGGCCTTGTCCTTCGCCATGCCGCGCGCCGTGACGAGGCCCTCCGTGACGTTTTGCAGGGCCGTCTTGTTGCGAAAGAGGTTGTAATTCTGAAAGACGAACGCCGTCTTTTTGCGCAGGCGGATGACGTCCTTCTTCGGGACGTGGCCGAGGCGGAACTCCTCGCCGTCGAAGCGCAGGGTGCCGCTGTCCGCCGTTTCGAGGAAGTTCGCGCAGCGCAGCAGCGTCGTTTTGCCGGAGCCGGAAGGCCCGAGGATCGCCACGACGTCGCCCTTTTCCACGGAAAGGCTCACGTCCTGCAGGACTTCCGTCGCGCCGAACGATTTGCGGATGTGCTGGATCTCCAAGATCGCCATGGGTGCCTCCTAGTGGTGTCCGTAGCTGTTGAGCCGCTTCTCGCCGACGCTCTGGAGCTTTGTCAGCACCGTCGAGAAGATCAGATAGATGAAGCCGACCTCGAGGTACATCGGCAGCGCCGCGTAGGTCCGGCCGATGACCTTCTGCGTCGCCATCAGCATTTCGGCGACCGTGATGCACGAGGCGAGTGAGGTGTCCTTCACGAGGCCGATCATGGAGTTCATCAGCGAGGGGAAGGCGGTGCGCAGGGCCTGCGGCAGGACGATGCGCCGCATGATCTGCATATAGCGCATCCCGACGCAGTAGCCCGCCTCGATCTGCCCGCGCGGGACGGATTCGAGCGCGGCGCGCATGGTCTCCGCGCAGTAGGCGCCGGTGTTCAGCGCGAAGACGAGGATCGCGCTGGGGAACGGGTCGAGGATGATGCCGATGTTGGGCAGGCCGTAAAACACGACGAAGAGCTGCACAAGGATCGGCGTGCCGCGAAAGATCCAGATGTAAAACCGCAGGATGGGCCGCAGCGGGCGGATCTGCGCGTACTGCGCGAGCGCCGCCAGCGTCGCGATGACCATCGCGAGCGCGAACGAGATCACCGTCAGCGGGACGGTGTAGAGCATTCCCGCCGTCAGGACTTGCAAAAACGATTCGGAGACGACCTCCCACGCACGTTCGAATGTCATGGCTTACTCCTTCACTTTCCTATTTCTCGGCAATTTTCCAACCTTTTCTGAAGAAAAGGTTGGGCCAAAAGACTTTTTGCGTCGCGTTGGTCGCGTGTGCGTGAAACGCACGACGCTTCGCCGGCGCTTTCAGTGAGCGTTCCCCCGCGTCAGAAGCCGGGTTTATGTGGGGAATTTGCTCCCGTTCACCGCGAGTCGGCGTAGGGCGAACGAAACGGGCTATGCCCGCGCGTTGGTCGCGTGTGCGTGAAACGCACGACGCTTTGCCGGTGCTTTCAGTGGGCTTTGCCCCGCGTCAGAAGCCGGGTTTATGTGGGGAATTTGCTTCCGTTCACCGCGAGCCGGCGTAGGGCAAACGAAAGCGGCTTTGCCGCCCGCCGATTATTATACCACAAAAGGAACCGGAAAGCAAATTCATTTGGGAAATGGGAAGGTATGCGCGAAAGGCATGGATCGGCTGCGGTGAAAGAAAAAAGCGGGGCGCGGGGGAGTGTTCCTCCCGCCGCGCCCGAAGGGCCGCAGCGCCTCGCCGCCGGCCGCTCAGTGGATGTGTTCCCGAATATACGCCGCGTCTTCCGCGATGCACTTGTCGTGCTCGTCGTAGAAGCCCTCGCGCTCCACGACCCAGAACGCCTCGAAGCTCTGCTCGTCCAGCGCGTTCTTGATCTCCTGCCAGTCCATGTTGGATTCCGGCGCGCCCATTTTGCACTGGACCGCAAACCGCTTTTTGCCCTCTTCGCTCTCGTTTCTCGCGTTGAAGCCGTCGAGGATCTTCTGCCGCTCCTCCACGGGCATCTCCTTGACGTTCGCGAACAGGCCGGCGCCGGCGTGCTGCTGCGCCGCATGGCGCGAGGCCGGGCGCGGGCCGGGGCCCTGCACCTTGCTGTTTTCCTTCACATGGATCGCGACGAAGCGGTCCTTATAGCGGCGGATGAAGCTCGGCGGATAGCAGCCGCCGTTCTGCGCCCAGCCGCAGTCGAGCTGGAAGTAGCACTTGGAGCTGTTCTCGATGACGTGTTCGAGCAGCGTCTTGCCCTCGTCCATGAAAAACTCCTGGCTGTGGTTGTGATAGCCGACCTTGATGCCGTAGGGCGCAGCCATTTCCGCCATTTCGTCGAGCCAGTGCGCGACCTCGATGGCCTCCGCCTTGCAGTTGAACGGCGTCGAGGCGAGGATGACGGCCTTGCCGCCGAGCGCGGCCATCTTCTGGACGATCTCTTCCGTCGGCTCCGCGTGGATGGAGACGATCTCGAGGCCGAACTCCTCCGCCCACTTTTTGATGTCCTCCACGCTGTTGTCGAGGTCTACGGGCAGGAGCTCCACGCCCGTGAACCCGAGAGACGCGATCGTCTGGAATTTCTCCCGCAGCGTCGGGCCAAGGCCGAGGTAGTTGGCGATGCCGCCGAAGGAATATGTACCGATGTTGACTTTCATGGGAACCAGTCCTTTCTGTTCTTATCCGGCACTTCGGGAGCCGAACCGTTTCTTTCCTAAAGTATACCATACCGCGCGGCGGGTTGTCAATTTTCGGAGAGCGCTTTCGGCACGGCGACGCTTTCCCGCGAGAGCGCGGGGGAAGGGAAACGGGCGAGAAGCTCCGAAAGAGAAGCCGGGCCCGGCTGCTCCAAAAGCCCGAGCAGCGCGCCGAGCTCCCCGAGCAGGGCTTCCGGCGTGAACCGCGCCCGGAGCGCGCCCATGTCGAGCGCGGCGTCGCGCTTCGAGAGCCGCTGGCCCTTCCCGTTGACGAGCAGCGGCAGATGGCCGAACGCGGGCGGCGAAAGCCCCAGCGCTGCATAGAGCATGAGCTGGCACCCGGTGGAAGGCAGGAGATCCCTTCCCCGCAGCACCTCCGTCACGCCCATTTCCGCGTCGTCCACCGTGACGGCGAGCTGGTAGGCGAAAACGCCGTCCGAGCGCCGGATCAGAAAATCCCCGAAGGTGTTTTCCACGTCCACGGAGATCTCCCCGCAGAAGCGGTCCGTAAAGCGCGTCACGCCCGGCTGCGCGCGGAAACGCAGTGCGGGGGACCGGCGCTTTTCCTTTTCGGCGCGTTCGGCGGGCGTGAGGTCCCTGCATGTGCCGGGATAGCGGAACACGTCCCCGGCGTGCGGCGCGTCCGCCGCGTGCAGCTCGGCGCGGGTGCAGTAGCACGGGTACACCAGGCCCGCCTTTTCCAGCGCATCGAGCGCCGCGCGGTAGCGGCCGCCGCGCGCGCTTTGGAAAACGGGACCGGCGTCCCAGTCCAGCCCGAGCCAGAGCAGGTCCTCCATCAACTGCGTTGCGAAGGCGCTTTTCGAGCGGTCAGGATCGAGGTCCTCGATGCGCAGCAGCATCGTCCCGCCCTGCTTGCGGACGGAAAGCCACGCGGCGAGCGCGGTCGCGAGGTTTCCAAGGTGCATCCGCCCGCTGGGACTCGGCGCGAACCGGCCCACAACGGGCGTTTTTTTCTCCGAAGGTTTTCGATTCATCGTCGTCTCACGGCTCCCGCCGCCCGGTCTTGGGGAACAAAACGGGGCGGCGGTTTCCCGCCGCCCCTGCCGGCAGCATTGATTCTCAGAAAATGTTGTCGATGGACGCTTCGCCCATGCCGAACATACCCGGCGTGAGCGGCGCGGGACGCTCGGGCTTGGAGTGGATCGCATGGACCTGGTTGTCCTTCATGGAGCGCTCCACGGCGTCGATGATCTCCACGGTGTGCAGCGCGAGGTCAGCGCTGCTGCGCGGCGCGCGCCCGCGGCGGAGCGCGTATGCCATATCGACCACCGCGAGGCCGCGCCAACTGTTGTGGCAGGGCTCGCGCTTCCCGCTCTTCGGCGGGATGGACGGATCGGTATCGCCGTAGCCGTGTGTAAACGGTACGCGGAACACCTCGTTCTGGCCGTTCTTCGCGTTGCCGACGCGCTTGAGATAGACGTCGTAGCCCCAGCCGCCGAAGTTGTTCGGATCCGGCAGAGAGAGGATGCCCTCCGTGCCGATGATCTCCACTCTCGGCTCCTCGGGGAAGAAGGACTCGGAGTTGAAGGTGAGCGAACCGAACACGCCGTTCTCAAACTCCAGCGCGGAGAGGAAGATCGAATCGCCGCGGCGCAGGCCGCCGATCTCGGTGCTGACCGGCTCCTTGTAGCGCGGATGGTTCGGGTTCTCATAGCAGCGCTCGTTGTAGAACTTCGTGTAGCCGGAGGCGCGCTTCACCGGACCGAGCAGGCTGACCAGCACATTGACATAGTATCCTGCCATGTCGTGCGTGATCGTGGTGCCGGCGGAACCGGCGTGGGGATCGGCGGGGTCGCCCGCGGCGTAGTGGGAATTGTAGCCGCGGCAGCACATGGCGTGCGCGATGAGCGGACGGCCGATGGCGCCGTCGTCGATGAGCTTGCGTCCGGTCTGATACGCCGCGCCCATGTAGATGTCCGGTGCGCAGCCGACGAACAGGCCCTTGGATTTCGCGAGCTCATAGTTGGACTTCGCGCCCTCGAAGGTATCGCCCATCGCCTTTTCGGAATAGGCGTTCTTTCCGGCTTCGAGGATCATCTTCGTCACGGCGGTGTGGTTCCACAGCTGCGTGGTGTTGAGGACGATCTCGATTTCCGGGTCGTTCAGGATCTCTTCGTTCGTCATCTGCCGAATGCCGAAAAGCTCGGCGCGGGCCTTGCTGCGTTCGGGGATCAGGTCCGAACAGCCGACGACGTCCACGATGTGGAACCCGCCGTTGACAAGGGTGTTGAGGTAGGTGTAGCTGATGTTGCCGCTTCCGATCAAAGCGACTTTTACGGGCTTGACGGTCATGATATACTCCTCCTGTTTCCGAACCATATCGAGATGGTCCTTTTTCTTCGATTATAGACCCCATTTCCAGGAAAGTCAATCCAAAAATCAAAATTTGGAATAAATTTTTTTCTTCTCAAACAAAAGAAATTGGTCTTGCTGTCGGAAACAAATTGTGCTATACTGAAAACAGATTATGCGGCCGGAAAACGAACCGGCCGAAAGGGAGGATGACGATCATGTTTCAATCCGTCAATTTTGGGATCATCAACGTGCGCGAGCCGGACTTCGAGCAGAAGCTGCTGCTCGCGAAGCGCCATGGGTTCCGGTACATCGAGACCGGCGCGGACGAGGTGATGCGCGTCGGCGTGGACACGGTGAACGCGCTGCTGGAAAAGCACGGCATGGCGATCTCCGGGGCGAACCTGCCGTTCCACCCCATCACCTGTTCGCAGGAGGAATTTGAGGCGAAGCTCGAAAAGCTCCCGGAGCAGGCGGCCGCCCTGAGCGCCGTGGGATGCCGGCGGTGCATCATTTGGATCTTCCCGGCGAGCGACACGCTGCCGATGGAGGAAAACTACGCGCTGCACAAGGCGCGCCTTTCCGCCTGCGCGAAGGTCCTCGCGGCGCACGGGATGCGGCTGGGGCTGGAATGGATCGGCACGCCGCTCGCGCGAAACGGGAAGAAGTATGTGTTCCTGTATACGGCGGAGGAGATGCTCCGCCTCGCGAAGGACTGCGGCGACAATGTCGGGCTGCTTTTCGACGCGTTCCATTGGTACACGAGCGCCCACAACAAGGACGTGTTCGACCACATCCCGAGCGCGGACTGCATCGTCAGTGTGCATGTGAACGACGCGCCGGACGGCGAGCGCACCGCTCTGCCGGATTCCCCGCGCGCGCTGCCCGGGGAGACCGGGAACATCGACATCGCCTGCGTGATGAGCGGGCTGAGAAAGCTCGGATATGACGGGCCTGTCGTCGCGGAGCCGTTCAGCCCGAAGCTCGCGGAGATGGAGTCCGACGACGAGCGCACCGCGTGCATCAAATCGTGTCTTGACCGCATCATGGCCTGACGCGCGCAAAAAAATCGAAAAACCACTTGCTTTTTCCGGGGACCTCGTGTATAATAGGAGTGTTCTCCGGGTGTAGCGCAGTTTTGGTAGCGCGCTTGAATGGGGTTCAAGAGGCCGCAGGTTCGACTCCTGTCACTCGGACCAAAGAAAAAGTCTCGAAAACGGCGAGTTTTCGGGACTTTTTTTCATTTTCTCGGAGTGGTCGCGCAAAATCAAAAAACTGCGCAACAATCGCTCTCCGGGGCGTGCTATTGCAAATCTATTACTAACGCCCATTCGCTCAAATTGCGTCTGTGATCCGGCGCAAATCCTCGAAGGAAACGTCCTGATAATGGCGCAGCATCTCGGCGCTGGTGTGTCCCATGAGCTCGAGCTTGTTGCGGTCCGCGTCCTGCACGCGCTTCATCAGCGTTGCGAAAGCGTGGCGGCAACTGTGCAGAGTGTATTTTTACCGCTCAACCCTGCCACCCTCTGTGACGAGGTTGTCGGTGCCGCATTCCTCGAGCGCGGCGTAAAACAGATCGCGGTACGCGGAGAGGGCCAGCGGGCGGCCATCCGGCGCGCAGAACACCGGCCCGGTGATTAGGTTCTCCACGAGCTGATCAATGATCGGCTGGATTTTGGGGGAGACGGCGACGAGGCGGCTTTTCCCGGCGTCGGTTTTTTCGCCGCCAACGAATGCGCGCTCTTTCCCGCCCTGTAGATCCAAGCGTGCAGGCATACACAATGTTTTAGAACAAAAGCCGCCGCCTCAGAGGTTTCTCTAAGGCGACGGGTTTTCTGTTTGGGTTCAGAGCGACACCTTCACGGCGAATCCGCCGCCGAAATAATAGGTGTTCGTCTGAGTACCGTTTGGTGGAGATGGCGGGAGTCGAACCCGCGTCCGAAGATCAGTCACCAAGGCTTTCTACGCGTGTAGCCGTCCTATGAAGATTCCCTCAGCACGGCGCCGAACGGCGGGCACCGTACCTTGGTAGCCTTTGATGCATGGCGGGGGTAAAGGCGTAGCCCCGCGCACGTTCACCGCTCATCGACGCTTCTATCCCGCCCGCGGTACTGCGGGTAGAAACGGCTGCTTATTTAAGCAGCAACAGCAACAAAATCGTTGTCGTTTACTTTTAAGGTTGCGGATTATTGAGCGGTCCCGCCCCGCTACGCGCTTACCGAGACTTCCGGTCCCCGTCGAAACCATTTCATCCCCTTATCTTTTGCATTCTCTTTCGCAGTGCCCCGCGCTATCCGCGGTTCCTTTCCTTGAGCGCGCGGTCCATGTCGCGCTTCGCGTCGCGCTCGGCCATGTCCGCCCGCTTGTCATAGAGCTTTTTGCCCCTGCACAGGCCCACCTGCACCTTGACCCGCGCGCCTTTGAAATAGAGAGAGAGAGGGATCAGCGAATAGCCCGCGACTTTGGAAAGCCCGAACAGCCGGTTGATCTCCTTCTTGTGCATCAGGAGCCGCCGCACGCGCAGCGGGTCCCGGTTGAAGATATTGCCCTGTTCATAGGCGCTGATGTGGCAGCCGTTCAGGAGCATTTCCCCGTTTACCACGGAGCACCACGCGTCCTTCAGGTTGCAGCGCCCCGCGCGGAGCGATTTCACCTCCGTGCCGAACAGTTCGATGCCGGCCTCGAGCGTTTCCTCGACAAAGTAGTCGTGGTAAGCCTTTTTGTTCTGCGCAATGGTCCTTGTGGTGCTCTGTGCCAAAAGGCTCGCCTCGCTTTCTCACTGGAATACAAAGTATACAACAGATGCTCCGCTTTGTCAACGGGAAACTTCCCGGCCGCGCTTTAAAGCTCCTGCCGGCCCTCTATGGCGCGGGTCAGCGTCACCTCGTCGGCGTATTCGAGATCGCCGCCGACAGGGATCCCGTATGCGAGCCGCGTGACCTTCACCCCGATGGGCTTGAGCAGCCGGGAGAGATACATGGCGGTCGCCTCCCCCTCCACGGTGGGATTGGTCGCCATGATGACCTCAGACACCGAACCGTCCCGTACCCGGAGCAGCAGCTCCCGGATGCGGAGCTGGTCCGGGCCGATGCCGGAAAGCGGGGAGATCGCCCCGTGGAGCACATGATACAGCCCGTGGTACTCGTTTGTGCGCTCGAAGGCAAAGACGTCTCTGGGGTCCTCCACGACGCAGATGACGGAGCGGTCCCGGCTCTCGTCCCGGCAAATGGGGCAGAGGTCGCCGTCGGTCAGGTTGCAGCAGACCGAGCAGTAGTGGATGCTCTCGTGCGCTTCGGTGACGGCCGAGGCGAACTTTGCGGCCTCCTCCGAGGAAAGCCCCAGAATGTGGTAAGCCAGCCGCTGGGCGGTCTTGTGGCCGATCCCCGGGAGGCTCTCCAGCGCGTCCACCAGCCGTTCAAGAGGGGGAACGTGATATCCGGCCATCAGAACATCCCCGGAATGTTCACGCCTCCGGAAAGGGCGCCGATCTTCTCCTCGCGTTCCGTGGAAGCGGCGCGAAGCGCTTCGTTGACGGCGGCGGTCACGAGATCGCCGAGCATTTCCGCGTCGTCCGGGTCGATGACCTCCGGCTGGATCTCCACGGACTTGACCTCCATTTTGCCGGTGACCGTCGCCTTGACCGCGCCGCCGCCGGAGGAAGCGGTGTACTCCTTCTCCTCCAGCTCCGCCGTGATCTCAGCCATCTTTTCCTGCATTTTCTGCGCCTGGCGGGCGAGCTGCTGCAAATTCGCGGCGCCGCCGCCTCCCATGCCCTGCGGTAAACGTGCTTTCATAACAATAAGCTCCTTATCCGAGTGATTTAATCAGCTTTCAACGATCTCCACGCCGTCCGCTTTCAGGTCGCGGACCAGCGCGTCGAGGGGATCTTCCTTTTCGCCCTTTTCCGCGTCTTCCTTCGGTGGCTTATACGGTCCCAGCTTATAGACCTGCCCCGTCACCTGCCGCACCGCCTCGCGCATCCGGTCGCGCTGGCTCGGCCGTTTGAGCAGATCAAAGGCGAGCTGCGGCGCGTCGATCAAAAGGTACTCCCCGCTGACGTATGCGGCGGAGCCGGCAAACGCCGCGCCGACCGAGGAGGAGTAATCCTTCATCACCGCGATGATCTCCGGCCACGCGGCAAAGGGCTGCGCGCTGCGGGAGAGCGCTTCCGTGGAGACCGCCGCGGGTCCGCGCGCCGGGCGCACCGCCGGCCGCAGCTCATCGGGCGCCGCCGGGGCCGGAATCTCCGGCTCGGGCAACGGCTCGGGGGGTTCCTCCGCGCTCTTCGGCTGTGCCGCAAGGCGGACGCCCCCGCGCTCCAGCGCTTCGACCCGCCGGAGCAGCGCTTCCGGGGAAATATCCAGCTCCGGCGTACACAGGCGGATCAGCGTCATCTCCATCTCGATGCGCTTGTTTGCGGTGCGCATCCGGGAGAGCGCGGTCTGGAACGCTTCCAGACCGTGCAGGATGGCGGAAAGGTCCATTTTCAGGGCGGCGCGCTCCATGCTTTTGCGCTCTTCGCCCACCGCGCTCACCATGCTTCCGGGATCCTTCATGGTCTTCATCAGCATCAGGCTGCGGAAAAACGAGGTCAGCTCCTCACACAGGCGCCCCATGTCCTTGCCGCTGCGGTAGAGCCGGTCCAAAAGCTCGAGGGCGGCTGTGCGGTCCCCGTTTTGGATCTGCTCCGCGAACAGGAGCAGGTGCTTTCTCCCCGCAAGGCCCACGGCCTCCGTGACGAGATCGGCGGTGATCCTTCCCTCCGCGCGGCTCACGCACTGGTCGAGCAGGGAGAGCGCGTCGCGCATCCCGCCGTCGGCCGTCACCGCGAGCAGCATGGCGGCGTCCCGGTCTATGGAGAGCCCCTCCTCGCCGCAGACCCATTCCAGCCGGGCGGCGATGTCTTCCGGGGCGATGCGCCGGAAATCGAACCGCTGGCAGCGGGAAACGATCGTCGGCAGGAGCTTGTGGACCTCGGTCGTCGCGAGGATGAAGATCACATGCGCGGGCGGCTCCTCGAGCGTCTTGAGCAGCGCGTTGAACGCCGCCACGGAGAGCATGTGCACCTCGTCGATGATATAGACGCGGTACCGGGCAAGCGCGGGCGTAAAGCCGGATTCTTCGATCAGGGAGCGGATGCTGTCCACGCCGTTGTTGCTGGCGGCGTCGATCTCTACGACGTCCAGCACGGAGCCGTCGTCCACGCCCCTGCACATGGAGCAGACGCCGCACGGATCGCCGTCGGCGGGCTCGAGGCAGTTGACGGCCTTCGCGAGGATCTTCGCGCACGTCGTCTTTCCCGTGCCGTGGGACCCGGTAAAAAGATACGCGTGGGAGACGCGGCCCGCCTTGAGCTCGTTTTTCAGCGTGACGGTCACCTGCGGCTGGCCGATCACGTCGGAAAAGAGGCGCGGCCGGTATTTTCTGTACAATGCCTGATACATGCGCATCCCTCCCGAAAATCAAAGCAAGACGGCGAACGGTGAAATATGAGAACGGACAGGCACCCTGCATCGCACCGAACGAACCGCTTAATGCTGCTCGGTCCCCCGCCTGACATGGTTCACGGCTTTCGGTCGCGCAGACCTGTCCGCTCGCATATTCCACGGTTCCGATAAACCGCCTTGCTTCCAAATGGTACCGCCGGACGCTCCGGGATACAGTAATAGTATACACGGAATCCCTTGAAAAAGCAAGCGAAAAATCGTATAATTCCATTGGGAACCGAAAATTGCGCGAAAAAAGAGAGGGAAGAAGGAAAGATGAAGCTGAGAAAAGCCGTCCCGGGCGACGTCCCCCGGATGGCCGCGCTCTATGAGGCGGCGCGGCGCTCCCTGCGCGCCATGGGCGTGGACCAGTGGCAGGACGGATACCCCAACGGGACGACGGCCCGCGCGGACGTCGAAAGCGGGGCCGCGTGGGTGATCGAAGAGGACGGCGCAGTGCTCGCCTGCGCCGCGGTCTATGTGGGCGTGGAGCCGACGTACCGGGAGATCTTTGACGGCGCTTGGAAGACGGAGAACCCGGTCTACGGCGTGATCCACCGGATCGCCGTGGACCCGGCGGCAAAAAAGCGCGGGCTCGCCTCCGCACTCATGGCGCACTGCACGGCGCTGTGCCGCGAAGCCGGCGTCTCCTCCCAGCGCTGCGACACCCACCGCGACAACCTCCCGATGCGCCGCACGCTCGAAAAGAACGGATACGCGTTCTGCGGGGTGATCGTTCTGGAAAGCGGCGCGCCGCGCGTCGCATACGAAAAGGTGCTGTGAGCCCCGGGCAAAGAACGGGAAAGGGCCCGCTGCCTGCGATCTGCAGACGGCGGACCCTTTTTTGTTCAAAGAAGCATGTCGGTTTCGCGCGGATCAGACGATGATGCTCTTGCCGGTCATTTCCGCAGGCTGCGGGAGACCCATGATCTTCAGCATCGTCGGCGCGAGATCGGCAAGGACGCCGCCCTCGCGGAGCGTGCAGGGGAAGTTCACGATGCAAAGCGGCACCGGGTTCGTCGTGTGGGCGGTGAAGGGTTCGCCGTCGGTATCGATCATCCGGTCGGCGTTGCCGTGGTCGGCGGTGATGAGCATCACGCCGTTCATTTCCTTCACGGCGTCCGCCACGCGGCCGACGCAGGTATCGACGGCCTCGACAGCCTTCACGGCGGCGTCAAACACGCCGGTGTGGCCGACCATGTCGCAGTTCGCGAAGTTCAGGATGATCATGTCGTAGACGCCGGACTTCACGGCGGCGACCATCTTGTTCGTCACCTCGTAGGCGCTCATCTCCGGCTGGAGATCATACGTCGCGACCTTCGGAGAGTTGACGAGAATGCGGTCCTCGCCCTCATACTGCTTCTCGACGCCGCCGTTGAAGAAGAACGTCACATGGGCGTACTTCTCGGTCTCGGCGATGCGCAGCTGCTTCATGCCGAGGGACGAGATGTATTCGCCCATCGTGTCCTTGAGGCTCTGCGGCTTGAAAGCGATCTCCACGTTCGGCATCGTCGCGTCGTACTGCGTCATGCAGATATAGGTGAGCGGGAAGAACCCGTTCTTGCGCTCGAAGCCCTTGAAATCGGGATCGACGAACGTGCGGGTGATCTCGCGGGCGCGGTCCGGGCGGAAGTTGAAGAAGATCACGGAGTCGCCGGATTTCACCGGGCTGCCGCCCTCGACCACGCACGGCACGACGAACTCATCCGTCACGCCGGCGTCGTAGGACGATTGCACCGCGCAGACCGGGCAGTCGAACTGCTCGCCTTCGCGCAGGACCATCGCATTGTACGCCTTTTCGACGCGCTCCCAGCGGTTGTCGCGGTCCATCGCGTAGTAGCGGCCCATGACCGTCGCGACGCGGCCCGTGCCGATCTCCGCCATCTTCGCGGCGAGCTCGGCGACGTAGTCCTTGCCGGAGCTGGGCGGCACGTCGCGGCCGTCGAGCAGGGCGTGGACGTTCACGTCGGTGAGGCCGTATTCCTTCGCCATCTGCACGAGGCCGTAGAGGTGGGTGTTGTGGCTGTGCACGCCGCCGTCGGAAACGAGGCCGATCAGATGGAGCGCGGCGCCGTTCTGTTTCGCGTTCTCCATCGCGTGGACGAGCGCTTCGTTCTTCATGAAGTCGCCGTCCTGCACGGCTTTCGTGATGCGGGTGAGCTCCTGATAGACGATGCGCCCCGCGCCGATGTTGGTGTGGCCGACCTCGCTGTTGCCCATCTGGCCGTCCGGCAGGCCGACGTCCATGCCGGACGCGCCGATCTGTGTGAGCGGGTTTTCGGCAAACAGCTTATCGAGATTCGGGGTATTTGCGGCGACGATGGCGTTGCCCTTCGGGGGAGCGATGCCAAAGCCGTCCATGATGCAAAGTACGACCGGTTTCTGCATAGCAAATCAATTCCTTTCTGGGACGTTCCGCGGGGATCTCAGCCCTTGGTGGCGGCTTCCACGATCGCCGCGAAATCCGCGGGCTTCAGGGACGCGCCGCCGATGAGGCCGCCGTCCACGTCCGGCTGGGCGACGAGCTCCGCCGCGTTGCCGGCGTTCATCGAGCCGCCGTACTGGATCGTGACGGCCTCGGCCGCGTCCGCGTCGTACAGCTCGGCGATGACGCCGCGGATGATCGCACAGACCTCGTTCGCCTGCGCCGCCGTCGCGGTCCTGCCGGTGCCGATGGCCCAGACCGGCTCGTAGGCGATGATGATGCGGGAGAGTTCTTCCTTCGTCACGCCGCCGAGGGCGATCTTCGTCTGCAGCGCGACGAGCTCGCCGGTGATGCCCTGCTCGCGCTGTTCGAGGTATTCGCCGACGCACACGATCACAGTAAGGCCCGCGTCCAGCGCGGCGCGCGTGCGCTTCTGCACGGTGACGTCGGTGTCGCCGAAGTAGGTGCGGCGCTCGCTGTGGCCCGTGATGACGTACTCCACGCCGCAGGCCTTCAGCATTTCGGCGGAGATCTCTCCGGTGAACGCGCCGGACTTCTCCCAGTGGCAGTTCTCGGCGCCGATGTGGATGTTCGTGCCCTTCGCGGCTTCCTGCGCGGCGGCGATGTCCACATACGGGACGCACGCGACGACCTCGCAGCCCGCGTCCTTGACGAGCGGTGCGATGGCGGTGATGAGCTCCTTCGCTTCCGCCGGGGTCTTGTTCATTTTCCAGTTGCCGGCGATGACGGCTTTTCTCTTCGCTTTGTTCATAGCTTGCCCAGCTTCCTTTCGTTTCTCTGTCTCCATAAGCGCGGAGCCGGTCGCCCGGCTCCGCTGTATGGACCTTTTTTCAGAAGGGGAGAAGCGCTCTCCCAAGGCTCCGAAACGCGGTCTTTCCGCGCGCGGAGCCGACCGTGCGGTTTATTCCTTCTCGTTGAGGCAGGCGATGCCCGGGAGGACGAGGCCCTCGAGGAACTCAAGGGACGCGCCGCCGCCGGTGGAGATGTGGGTCATCTTGTCGGCGAAGCCGAGGTTCTCGACCGCCGCCGCGGAGTCGCCGCCGCCGATGATGGAGATCGCGTTGCTGTCCGCAACGGCCTGCGCCACGGCGATGGTGCCCTTCGCGAAGTTCTCCCACTCGGAAACGCCCATCGGGCCGTTCCAAACGACCGTGCCCGCGTTCTTGATCGCGTCGGCAAAGAGCGCCTGCGTCTTCGGGCCGATGTCGAGACCCATCCAGCCGTCCGGGATCTCGTCGTCGTCCACGATCTTCCACTCGGCGTCCGCCGCGTAAGCGGTCGCGACGACGTTGTCCACCGGGATCAGGAAGTTGACGTTCTTCTCCTTCGCCTTCGCCATCATTTCCTTCGCGAGATCGACCTTGTCGTCCTCGCACAGGGACGTGCCGACGCTGTGGCCGAGCGCCTTGAAGAACGTGTATGCCATGCCGCCGCCGATGATGAGCGTATCGACCTTTTCGATCAGGTTGTTGATGACGCCGATCTTATCGGAGACCTTCGCGCCGCCGAGGATCGCGACGAACGGGCGCTTCGGGTTCTCGAGCGCGCCGCCCATGACGGAGATCTCCTTCTGGATCAGGTAGCCGCAGACCGCCGGGAGATAATCCGCAACGCCGGCGGTGGAGGCATGGGCGCGGTGCGCCGTTCCGAACGCGTCGTTGACATAGATCTCGGCCATGGAGGCGAGCTCCTTCGCAAAGGCCGGGTCGTTTTTCGTCTCTTCCGCGTGGAAGCGGATGTTCTCGATGAGCATGACCTCGCCGTCCTTGAGCGCGGCGGCCTTGGCCTTCGCGTCCGGGCCGATGACGTCCTTCGCCATGATGACGGGCTTGCCGAGACGCTTCGAGAGCTCTTCGGCGACCGGCGCGAGGGAGAACTTCGTGACGTCGCCCTTCGCGGCCTCGAGCGCCTTCGCGGTGGCCTCAGCCTGCTCGGCCTCCGGCAGCGCCTCGATCTTTTTCTTTTCTTTCTTGTCCAGCTTCACAACGTCGTTGAAGATGTTGTGCGGGCGGCCCATGTGGGAGCAGAGGATGACCTTCGCGCCGTGGTCGGAGAGGTACTTCACGGTGGGGAGCGCGCCGACGATCCGCTTCGGATCGGTGATGACGCCGTTCTTCATCGGGACGTTGAAATCGCAGCGGACGAGCACGCGCTTGCCGGCGACGTCAATGTCTTCCACGGTCTTTTTGTTGAGGTAGTTCATTTGCCAACACTCCTTTGATTTTGGAATACGGGATGCCGTTGTTTTCCGGCGCGCCGGGGAAAGCGCGCCTCTGTCTTCATTGTATACCAATTTCCGGATTTTTTCAAGTGCGAAGCATGAATATCTCCGGCTTTTGGCATACTTTTTTGCGTGTGCGGGGAAAAACGCTCAAAGCTGGGGCGGCGCGTCGTCCCAGTTGTAGTTCCGTAGCCGCCCCGCACCGGAGAGCGCCGGGTAATCCCACTGGCGCAGCACCTCGTACACGCCGATCGCGACGGCGTTCGAGAGGTTGAGGCTGCGCGCTTCTTCGAGCATCGGGATGCGCACGCAGCGCTCCGGGTTTCGAAAGAGCAGGTCCTCCGGCAGGCCGGCGGTCTCCTTGCCGAAGAAGAGCCAGCAGTTTTCCGGGTAAGCGACGTCCGTGTGGCGGCGCGGCGCTTTCGTCGTGAAAAAGAAAAATTCGCCGCTGTTTTTCGAAAAGAAATCGGAGAGGTCTTTGTAGTAGGTGATGTCGAGCAGATGCCAGTAATCGAGGCCGGCGCGCTTTAACTTGCGGTCGTCGATGCGAAAGCCCATCGGGCCGACAAGGTGCAGGCGAGAGCCGGTCGCCGCGCAGGTGCGGGCGACGTTGCCGGTGTTCTGGGGGATCTCCGGCTCCACCATCACGATATTGAGCTGCATGGTCCTCATGCCTTTCCGCAGGGAGCCTGAGGAAAAAGCGGCCGCTTTTCCGCAGAGATTCCCAAGAATGTTTTGTGAAAAAGGGGGAAACTAACATTGACGGCACTGATCGTATTCGTGCGGGTCATAATCTGGATCGGGAGGTTGGATCGTCTCATGAAGCAGATGAAAAATGTCGCGAAGGGCGTCGGGCTCGGCATCGCGGCGGGCGCGGCGGTGGCCGCCGTCTCGTCAAAAATGATGGAGAGCAAGAAGTCCGCGAAAACGCGCGCCAAGGAGATGCGCAAAAGCACGGCCAAAGCCGTCCACACGGTGGGCCAGCTCATCGACGGCGTGGAGTGCATGCTGAAGTAAGGCTTTAGAGACCCTTCAGGTCACAGTGGCAGGCGCGTACCCCGCTGTGGCCGAATACATAGATGCGGCAGGGCGCGAAGCGCCCGCCGCCCGCCGCCAGGCAGCGCAGCGTGAGCGCGCCGGGGACGGCCTGCTCGTAACACCGCGCGAGGCGGTTGCAGCAGCCGGTCTCCTTCGCGGCGGGGCACGCGTGCGCGTTCGTGCAGTGGCGGACAGCCTCGGCCGCGCGGTATGATTCGGCGATCTCCCCGCCCGCGTGGTACTCGCCGTTGGAGATCAGAAAATGGGAGACGGAAAGCCGCTGCAGCACCGGCGAGACGTGGCTCTCCGTCCCGTGGTGCGGCGCGGCGACCGCGTAATAGCCGGGAAAAAGCCGCCCGGAAATGCGCTCGAGCACGGCGGGAGAGGCATCGCCGGGAAAGAGCACGTCGTCTTCGCCGGGGCCGTTCGGGCGCTCGTTGTGAAAGATCAGCGAGAGGTCGTTTTGCAATTCCGTATAGACCGGGCGGGCGCGCTCGAGGATCTCGCGGATCGGGGCGAGGGAGAAATCGTCCGCAAGGGCCTTTTCTTCCAAAACGCGCCGCATGAGGCCGGAGAGGCGTTCCGCGCTGCGGCGTTTGGCTTCGCCGGAAAGCGGCGAGCCGGGCGAAAAGACTTCCTGCGTTTCCGCGTAGGCGGCGCAGAAATCCCGGGCCGCTTCAAGAAAACGCGCCCCGCCGGGCAGGGAAAGGACGGCTTCGGAGAGCGCCGCCGCGTGTTCCGAAAGGCGGGCTTCCGCCTCCGCGTCGAAGGCTTTTTCGGGCCAGAGCACGCGGAAGGCCGCGCCGTCGAAGCGGAACGCGTCGCCCGCCGAGAGCACGGAGATGTTCTCCGGGCGCAGCGCGGGGAGCAGGCGGTCAAAGACCGAAAGGCACGCCGTATTGACCCGCGCGAAGGCCGACTCGGGCGCGGCGAACGCGCGCGAGAAGAGCGCGGTGCGCAGAAAGCTGTTTGGGCCGGAAACGTTCGCAGGCTGGCGCGGGAGGAAGACTCCCGTAAAATAACCCGGCTCCCGGCGGAGCCGGTCGAAAAAGCCGCTCGTATGGTCCCGGTGGTAGTGCGTCAAAAGAATGTCCCGCCGCGCGGCGAGACGGTACCGCGCGAAGATCCGCGAAAAGCGGTCGTCGAGCGCGGCGTCCTCCGCGCGGGTGAAGCGGCTGACCGAGCCCGCGTCCACGAAGAGGACGCTTTGGTCGCGCCCCACGAGCGCGGCGCACGCGCCGTATTCCACGTCGTGCAGCTCGATGCGGTCCATCAGGCTTTCTCGGCTTCGTCCTGCACGCGCTTATAGAGGATGCCGTTCGTGTACCGGTCATCCTTCCACTCGCCCGTGTAGACCACGTCGCCGGCCGCGTCGAACGAGGTGCCGCGTCCGCAGCGCTTGCCGTCTTTCCAGCCGCCGACATAGAGCAGCGCGCCGTCCGGGGAAAAGAGCGCGCCCTCGCCGGTCATCTCACCGTCCTTGTATTTCGCGACGAACACCGCGCCGTCCGGATCCCGCACGGAGACCCCCACGCCCTCTTTTTTGCCGTCCACGATGCGCCCGGCATACTGCAAAGCGCCGTCCGGGGAATAGAGGGAAACGAAGTCCTTCGGCGCGCCGTTTTCCCAGCGGGAGACGTGCAGCGCGTGATCCCCTTCGCGGAAGGACACGCCGAAGCCGTCGCGCCTGTCCTTTCGGAACGAGCCGACATACGAGACCGCGCCGGAAGGATAGTGGTGGACGCCGAAGCCGTCGCGCAGGTCGTTTTTGTATTCGCCTTGGTAGAGCGTCAGGCCCTCGGGCGATTCCGTTCTGCCCATGCCCTCCCGCATGCCGTTTTCCATCTGTCCGGTATAGCGGGACTCCGCGCCGCCCCGGATCAGGGTGAAGGGGCCGCTTCCTTCCGGCACCTCCCCCGAAAAGAGCTTTTCCAGCACGCTCCGCGCGTGTTCCGCTTCCTCGGCGGTGATCCCGAGCGCCGAGAGCGCCTTTTCGTTTCCGGCCTCCGGCTCCGGGGAAGGTTCGGTCGGGGCCGTTTCGGTTTCCGGCTCCGAATCGGCTTCGGGCGGCTCCGGTTCGGCGGGCGTTTCCAGATCGGTGAAGCGCGGCGCGGGCAGGGGCGCCGGCGCGCCCGCCGTCTCCCCGTCCTTGACCTCCCACGCCATCGTGTAAAACAGCGACGCGCCCTCGGCGCTTTGCAGGAACCGAAGCCGCTGCTCCTGCTCGGGCTTCGGGCAGTAGAGGTATTCCCCGGTGTCGTCCGCAACGAGCAGGAAGCGGTCGCCGAGATCGGCGTTCTGCAAGCTCTGCTCCACGGTCTGGAACGCGTAGGGCACGGGGAACAGCGGCGTTTCCTTCACGCTCCCGGTATCGCGGTCGTAATCGAACCGCAGGACCGCGTCGCGCACGGGATCGGGCTTAAAGCTGCAGCTCGCCTTTTCGCCGTCGTCGGGGGAGAAATATTCCGTGCGGAGCCAGCGCAGGTCGCGGTCGAAAAACACCTTCGAGAGCAGGACGCCGTTCGGCGCGAAAAACGCCACGCCGCGCTGCGCGCCCTCTTTGAAGGAGGCTTCGAGAACGCGGTCCCCGACCTTCTTCTCCCAGGAGAACCCGCGCTTTTTCACCTTCCCGACGAGCGTGCCGGGCATCCCCTCGAAAAGGCCGTCCTCGTTGACCTTCGCGGCGCGGCCCGTCTCGAAATAACGCCGCCGGGCAAGATACAGCG
Source organism: uncultured Clostridia bacterium (assembly GCA_947631835.1). Lineage (GTDB taxonomy): Bacteria > Bacillota > Clostridia > Oscillospirales > Acutalibacteraceae > Hominenteromicrobium. The sequence goes on from CANRMW010000001.1 coordinate 57,828, forward strand.
CGCCGTGGAACGCGGAGATCGGCTCCGATTCGGTGCTGATCACCGCGTAGACTTTTCTGTTCATCAGACTGACGCTGATGGCGTTTCCCGTTTCCTCGCGCATAGCTGCCTCCAAAAACTCATATCTCCCGTAATTATAGCAAATCCCGCGCCGCTTTTCAACGCGTTTTTGAACAAAGACAGGAAAGCGTGCGCAAATTTCCGTCAAAGGCTGGACATCGCCGGAAAAATGCTGTACAATGAAACAGATACCGAAGTGAAAGGGAGACCTTCGTTTGTATAGAAATCTTTGCGACCTGCACAGCCATTCCGACAGCTCCTTCGACGGTACGCTCCCCGCCCGGGAGATGTGCCTGCGCGCCCAGACGCTCGGCCTGAAATACTACGCGCTGACCGACCACTGCGAGTGCGACCAGTACGACGGCGCGCCGGAGTTCGGCGGGCGGAAGTACCGCGACGCGGTCCGCCGGGCGTGGGCCGAGATGGAGCCGCTGCAGGCGGAATTTCCTCGGATCCGGTTCCTCAAGGGGATCGAGGTCGGGCAGCCGCTTCAGGACCTTGCGGCGGCGGAGGACGCGCTCGCCGGGCGCGATTACGACATCGTGATCGGTTCGGTGCACGGGACGCGCGGGAACCCGGATTTTTACCATCTCGGGAAGGTGCTCATCACGGAGAAGGCCAAAAACGCGGCCCTCGCGCGGTACTTTGAAGACCTCGCGGACACCGTCGCGTGGGGGAAGTTCGACACGCTCGCGCACATCACCTACCCGCTGCGGTACATTTACCCCGCCGGGTCGCACCCGACGTTCGAGCGCTTCCAAAAGGAGCTCGACGCGGTGCTTTCGGCGCTGATCGAAAGCGGCAAGGCGCTGGAGTTCAACACCTCCCGCCTGCTGGACGCGGACTGCCCCGTGCTGCCGGACCGGGAGATCTTCTCGCGGTACTACGCGCTCGGCGGCCGACGGGTGACGCTCGGCGCGGACGCGCACAACGCCGGAAAGGTCGCGCACGGCATCCCCGAGGCGATGGACCTGCTCTCGGAGATCGGCTTTACGGAGTATACGGTGTTTATCGGGCGCGAAGCGCACAGCGTGCCGCTCGAATGATCGGTTTTGTATTTTTCGGAAGGGAGAACCGTTTCTATGGATAAAAAACTGCAAAGGCTCCTTCTGCTCCTGCAGGAGGACGCGAAGCTCACCCCGGCGCAGCTCGGCGCGATGCTGGATCTTTCGGAAGAGGAGGTCACGGCGGCGATCCGGAAGTTCGAGAAGGACGGCGTCGTCAAGGGGTATCGGACGCTCATCAACTGGGAGCGGACCGACGTGAACCGCGCGAGCGCGCTGATCGAGCTGCGCGTCACGCCGCAGAAGGACTCCGGATTCGATACGCTCGCCGCGCGCGTCGCGGCGTTCCCGGAGGTAGAGTCCGTCGCGCTGATGAGCGGCGGCTTCGACCTCGCCGTCACCGTGACGGCGGGGACCATGAGCGAGATCGCCATGTTCGTGGCAAAGCGCCTCGCCACGCTGGACGGCGTGCTCTCCACGGCGACGCATTTCATCCTCACGCGCTACAAGGACGGCGGCGTCGATTTCGGCGCGGACGACGAGATCGACGAGAGAGGGAGCAATCTTTGTGATTGATTACAGCAGGTTTTTGAACGCGAAGGCGGCGGCCATCAAGCCCTCGGGCATCCGGCGCTTTTTCGACATCGCGAGCGAGATGGACGACGTGATCTCGCTCTCCATCGGCGAGCCGGATTTCCTCACGCCGTGGCACGTCCGCGAGGCGGGCATCACGACGCTCGAAAAGGGCCGCACGCGCTACACGCCGAACCGCGGCCTGATGGAGCTGAGGCGCCAGATCTGCCGCTTTATGGAGCGGAAATACGGGCTCACCTACGAGCCGGAGACCGACGTGCTCGTCACGGTCGGCGGCAGCGAGGCGATCGACATGGCGCTGCGGTGCCTGATCGAGCCGGGGGACGAGGTCGTCATCCCGGAGCCGTGCTTCGTCTGCTACGACCCGATGGCCCGCATGGCGGGCGGCGTGCCGGTGCCCGTCGCGACAAAGGCGGAAAACGGTTTCCGCCTGACCGCCGAGGAGCTGGAGGCGGCGATCACGCCGAAGACGAAGGTGTTGATCTTCCCCTACCCGAACAACCCCACCGGGGCGATCATGCGGCGGGAGCACATGGAACCGCTCGCGCGGCTCATCAAGGCGCACGACCTCTTTGTGCTCTCCGATGAGATTTACAGCGAGCTGACCTACGGGCGGGAGCCGCACGTTTCCATCGCCGCGCTCGAGGGGATGCAGGAGAGGACCGTCGTGGTGAACGGCTTTTCGAAGACCTATGCCATGACCGGCTGGCGGCTGGGCTATGCGACCGGGCCGAAGGAGATCGTCGCGCCGATGACGAAGCTCCACCAGTACGCCATCATGAGCGCGCCGACGACCTCCCAATATGCGGCGATCGAGGCGCTGAAAAACGGCGACGAGGACATCGCGGAGATGCGCGGCGAGTACGATATGCGCCGCAGGCTCCTCGTGGACGGCCTCAACCGGCTGGGGCTCACCTGCTTCGAGCCGGAGGGCGCGTTCTACGTCTTCCCGAGCATTCGGAAAACGGGCATGACGAGCGAGGAGTTCTGCGAAAAGCTGATCTATTCGAAGCGCGTGGCGGTCGTCCCCGGAAGCGCGTTCGGCGCTTCGGGAGAAGGGCATGTGCGCATCTCCTACGCGTATTCGATCAAACATCTCGTAGAGGCGCTCGAGCGCATCCGCGCCTTTTTGGAGGAATTGCCGTGAGCGTTTTTCTCGCGAAGCAGGAGACTTACGAGCCGGGATCGCTGTGCCGCACGGTGGACGCGGCGTTTTCGGCATACCGATTTTATGACAGGATCCGGCCCGGCACACGGGTCATCCTGAAACCGAACCTCATCCTGCCCTCCGCGCCGGAGCACGCGGCCGTCACGCACCCGAACGTCGTCGCCGCAGCGGCGAAGTGCCTGATGGAGCACGGGGCCGAGGTGCTCGTCGCGGAGAGCGGCGGCGGGCCGTACAACCCCGCTGCGGCGAAGGCGTCGTTCCGGGTCTGCGGCTATGCTGCGGCGGCGGAGCAGACGGGCTTTTCGCTCTATACGGAGTGCAAGTACCGGGAAGTTTCCCTGCCTGAGGGGAAGCGCTGCGGCCGGCTCACGGTGATCGAGCCCTTCGTGCGGCCCGGCGATCTGATCGTGGACATCGCGAAGCTGAAGACCCACGGCATGATGGATTATTCCGGCGCGGTGAAGAACCTGTTCGGCGCGGTCCCCGGCCTGATGAAGCCGGAGTTGCACTGCCGCTACCCGGACAGGGAGAGCTTTGCCGAGATGATCGTGGACCTGTGCGAGTACATCCGGCCCGATTTTTCGATCATCGACGGCGTCGTGGGGATGGAGGGCAACGGTCCGACGGGCGGCGAGCCGAGAGACGTCGGCGTGCTGATCGCATCGACGAGCCCGTATGACTGCGACCTCGCGGGGGCCGAGATCATCCGCTTTGACCCGATGGATATCCCGATCCTCAAGAACGCACATGAGCGCGGCCTGTGCGCCGCGTCCTCCGGGGAGATCGAAGTGCTCGGCGCGAAGGTCGGGGACTTCGCCGTCGCGGACTATCGGCACGCGAAGTCGAGCGACGTGGATTTCCTCGCGCACTTCCCGAAATTCATGCGTCCGGCCCTGCGCAGGCTCACGACGCCCTACCCGAAGATCCAAAAGAAGGCATGCGTGGGCTGCGGCAAATGTGCGGAGAGCTGCCCGCAGCACACGATCACGTTGCGCGAACACAAGGCGGAGATCGATTATTCGAAGTGCATCCGCTGCTTCTGCTGCCATGAAATGTGCCCGAAGCACGTCATCGAGATCCGGCGTTTTTCGCTGTTCAATCTGTGAGGTCCAAATGGAGATCAGGGCTTTCGCTAAAATCAATCTGACGCTCGACATCGTGGGGCGGCGGGAGGACGGGTTCCACCTGCTCGACAGCGTGATGCAGTCGGTGTCGCTCTTTGACACGGTGTCCGTTTCGCTGAACGAAAGCGGCGCGGTGCGGCTCGCGTGCAGCGCGCCGGGTGTCCCCACCGACGAAAAAAACACGGCGTTCCGCGCGGCGCGGTTCTTTCTCGACGCGGCCGGGCTTCCCTTCGGCGCGGATATCCGCATCGAAAAGCGGATCCCGAGCGAGGCGGGGCTCGGCGGCGGCAGCGCGGACGCGGCGGCGGTGCTCCGCGCGCTGAATGCGCTCGCCGAAGAGAAGGGGGAAGCGCCGCTCGCGCTCGGCGAGCTGCTGTACCTCGCGATGCGCGTCGGCGCGGACGTGCCGTTCTGCGTGCTGAACGGGACGCAGCGCTGCGGCGGGATCGGCGAGCGGATGGTGCCGCTCGCGCCGCTGCCCGCGTGCGGCATCGTGATCCTCAAGCCCGAGGCGGGCGTTTCGACGCCGGAGGCGTACCGCGCTGCGGACGCGGCCCCGGACGACGGGAAAAGATACACCCCGGCGTTCGTGCGCGCGCTGGAGCGGCGGTCGCTCGCGGATGCGGCGCGCGCGCTCGGCAACCGCTTCGAGGACGCGCTCGGTATCCCGGAATGCAAAGCGGCGCGCGAGGCGCTCCTCGCGGCGGGCGCGCTCGGCGCGGCGATGACCGGCAGCGGCTCGGCGGTGTTCGGGATCTTCCCGACGCAAAGCGAAGCGGAGGCGGCGTGCGAGGCGCTTTCCTCCCAGTGGCCGCGCGCTTTCGCGGTGCGCCCCGTGGGGACGTCGGACAGATAAGCGCCCCGCGAGGGCCGGCAAGGGAGATTTTCCGCTTCCCGGTTTTTTTTCGAGAAAGGTCTTGACTTTTGCCGGAAACGTGATATAATTAAGCTATGCTGTCCGGCAGGAACAGTATAGCGGTATTGTGTAAGGGTAGCACAGCAGACTCTGACTCTGTTTGTCTGGGTTCAAATCCTGGTACCGCTGCCAAAATACAGCCTCGGTGTGCCGGGGCTGGATTTTTCGAGGTGTGGCTCAGCTTGGTAGAGCGCTACGTTCGGGACGTAGAAGCCGGAGGTTCAAATCCTCTCACCTCGACCATGGCGTGAAATCAATTTAGATAATGCGCAGAAAAACCCCGAAACCATGCGGTTTTCGGGGCTTTTTCTGTCTCGTTTTTTTGTGCTCGTTTCGTAGATAATTTTCTTGGGAAAGACCCGTTTTAGAGGATTTGAACTTCATTTTGGGTTTTTAATGTCGTTTTCGGAAGAAAAAATCAGGCTTTTTGAGCGCGGTTAAGCGCACGAAAATGTTAAATTTTCGTGTCGAAACAGCGATTTGGAAGCATGGGTAGCACGAAAAGAATATACAGGGAATTCAGCCGATTGCTTTGTGAAAAGCAGTCGGCTTTTTTCATATCCAAAAATAGAAGACTAACTATTAGAAGTCAAGAGGGAAGATGAAAAAATGTACGGAAGGGAAGGTGGATTTCAAGACAGAAAAAGAGTATAAGAGAGCAGGCGCCCGCAGGGGCAC
>CANRMW010000002.1 GCA_947631835.1 uncultured Clostridia bacterium
CTTCAACACCCCGCTCGCATGGCGCTTCCAGCAAAAGCTGACCGGCTCGGGCGCTTTGGGCGATCTGGGCAGCCACGCGCTGGACCTTGTCCGGTTCGTCACCGGGCAGGAGTACACGAAGCTCGTCGGCCATACCGGGACGTTCACCCACGAGCGCCGGCTGCTCGACGGGAGCGGGATGGGCAAGGTGGACGTGGACGATTTCTCCAACTACATGGCGGAAATGTCCGGCGGTACCGTGGCGACCTTCCGCATCACGCGGTTCGCTTCCGGGCGCGGCAACTACCAGACCATGGAGGTCTATGGCAGCCGCGGCGCGCTCCAGTATGAGCTCGACCACGCCGCCCCGGATGTGGACGAGATCTCGGTGTGCATCGGCGAGTTCGACATGAGCCACCACATCTTCTCGAAGCTGCCGATCCCGGCGCAGTACAAGGTGGACCAGATGCAGAGCTTTGCGGATATCCTGCTCGGCAAGGAGGACGGCAAGGCGGCGACCGTGGAAGACGGCCGGATCAACCAGCACGCGGTGGACGCCGTGATCCGTTCGGCGCAGACCGGCGTCTGGGAAAGCGCGCTGTGAGAGGAGGACGGTCATGTCGATTCGAGTAACGGTTTGGAACGAATTTCTGCATGAGGTGCAGTTCCCCGAGGTAGCCGAGGTCTACCCGAAGGGGATCCACGGCTGCATCGCGGACTTCCTGAACGCGCAGCCGGACATCACCGCGCGCACCGCGACGCTCCGCGAGCCGGAGCACGGCCTCACGCAGGAGGTCTTGGATGCGACGGACGTCCTGCTCTGGTGGGGACACATGGCGCACGGCGAGGTCTCCGATGAGGTCGTCGAGCGGGTGTACCGCCGCGTGATGGACGGCATGGGGCTGATCGTGCTCCACTCCGGCCACGCCTCGAAGATCTTCCGCAAGCTCTGCGGCACCGATTCCTATATGCTCAAGTGGCGCGAGGACGGCGAGCAGGAGATCCTTTGGGTCATCGATCCGACGCATCCCATCGCGCAGGGCATCGGGGAAAAGGTGATGATCCCCCACGAGGAAATGTACGGGGAGAATTTCAATATCCCGAAGCCGGATACGCTCGTGTTCATCGGGTGGTTCGAGGGCGGAGAGGTCTTCCGCAGCGGATGCTGCTGGCAGAAGGGCCTGGGCAAGCTGTTCTATTTCCAGCCCGGCCACGAGACCTTCCCGATCTATCACGATCCCGAGATCCAGAAGATCCTGACGAACGCCGTCCGCTGGGCAGCGCCCGTTGCGATCCCGCCCGTCACGCACGGGAATCCGGATCCGATCATGCCGGTGCGGGTCGGCACGGCGAAGACCATCGCGGGCCTGCACGAGGAAAAGCACGTCTAATACAGAAAGAAAAACAAGGAGGCTCCCCGCCGGCATCGGCTGTGCGGGAAGCCTCTTTCTTTTTTCTGCTTGGGGGCGGTCAGCCGTCGATCACTTCGGTGATCGGCAACTCGCCGGAGAGGAGCGCGGTGAAATCGAGGACCTTGCCGTTCGCGGAGACCGGTTCCCCGCCCGCGTAGACCTCGAGCGCGTAGAGCCGCATGTCCGCCGCCTCAAAGAACGAGCGGAACGTCTTTGCGAGCGCCTCGGCGAGCGCGAGCGTCGGGGTTTCGGAGATCTCCTGCTGGAGCGCTTCGGAGAAGTACAGGCGCACCTGGAGCTGGTCGCCCGAGCGGACGCTCTCGATCTCTTCGCCGTCCTTCAGGTAGGCGACGCGTTCGAGCGTCACGCCGTCCCCAAAAGCGCCGCGCGCCGCCATTTCCTGCACGATGCAGCCCGCGTCCGCCGGGACGTTCCGCGCGTTGTACTGCGTGAGGCCCGTCTCGTTCGGGAGGAAGATCGCAACGTCAAACCGCGCGATGTTCTCCGGGAGCTGGGAAGAAGCCTCGCCGGAGGGATCGGATCTCTGCGGCGCGCTTTCCGGCTGCGTTTCGGAGGAAACGGACGGGGAGGAAGGCGCGTCCGGCGCGGGAGCGGTCTCCGTTTCGGAGGGAGACGGCGCCGGGGGCGTGAGGCGGAACCAGTTCAGCCGGACGGCGAGCGCCGCCGTGAGCGCGAGGGCGAGGACCCCGAGCGCGAGGAACGGGGCGACCCGGCGGAATCCCCGCTGGAAGGACGCCGCGCCTTTCTGCACGGCAAAGTGCGGGTCCGCCGCGTCCTTTTGGGCGTCCACCAAAAGGCGGGAGAGGAGGTAATCCGGCAGGGTGACGGTCGCCAGCCACTCGCGCATCTCGTGCCTCGGAAGGCCGGACTTTTCGAGCGCGGCTTTCAGGCGGCGCTTCGTGAGGCCGAGCGGCCGGCCCGTGACCTTCGCTATGACCTCGGGCTTTTCCCCGCAGCCGTAGCAGAGCGCCGCCGGGGTGAGCAGCGGATAGTGGAGCAGAAGGACGGCGGCGAGCTCCTCCGAGACCTCGAAGGGGAAGGACTCGCCCCAGCGCCGGACTGTGGCGCTCGAAGGATTGCGCCGGTATTTTTTTGCGTAGTAATCCATCGCGGCGCGGTGGGCGGCTTTGTAGAGCCAGACGCGCCGTTCGCGGTCGGAGGAGAAGGGCTGCCTGTGCGCGCCGAGCGCCCAGAAGACCTCGCGCATGAGCGCGACCGTTTCCTCCTCGCGCTTCGCGTGGAGATAACAGATCAGGAAAACGGCGTCGCCGTCCTGAAAGAGGGCGTTCCGGACGGTTTCCTCGAAGGAGGCGGGATTTGACATAAGGATCTCCTTTCCGAAAGCGGCTTTGCCGCTGCGGCTATTATACCATGGATTCGGGGAATTTTCCAGAGAAAATGCGGGAAACCGGCAAAATGACGGGAGGAGAGGGGAAGACGAAGCGAATTTTGCAGCTTTGGAGGGGGAGAGTTGCAATTTGGGCGCGGGAAAGGGGAAGAAGAATGGGAGGCGGTGCGGAGGGCGCGGGGATTGGGGCGCAGCGCGGAGGCGCGGAGGTTTCATTTCTGCTTCTTTTTGAGTGTAAAAAGATTCTTCTAAAAGGGAGGCAAAAAGGCCGGTTTTTCGGCTTTGGGGGAGGGCTGGAGGCGAGGGAGAACGCAACAAACGTTACAAAAATGAAACCGAATCGTCACACAAATGCACGGGATTTGTCGGAAAACCGGTAATCTTCACAAATTCGAAACAAATCACCCGGAATCTTTTTTGGCTTTGTCGATTGCATTCCGGCGGGATTTGGAGTATCATATATGCAACGTGAATTTTCGCTCCTTAGAAAATTCATAAATTTTCATTTTTCAGCGCGGCACATCACACAAAAGGCGGCTTATGAGGGCGCGGAGACTCGTCTGCGGCCGGCAGAGAGGTGAAAGTGCGGCGCGAAAAGCATTACTTAGGAGGAATAAGAATGAAACTGAGAAAGGTTCTTGCTTTCGTTCTCGTTCTGGCGCTTGTCCTCACTTCCTTAGCGGCTTGCAGCAGCGGGGAAACGACGACGTCCACCACGAATGAAAGCTCTGCCTCTACCCAGGAAAGCACTGCCGGAGAGAGCAGCGCCGAAGAAACCGGCGCCGCCGAAGACGACTTTGTCCGCGGCAGCGGCGCGGTCGTTCCGGAAAAGAAGGATCTTGATCCGAACAACACCCTGAATATCCGCATCGGCATGGAGCCGACCTCGATGAACACGCTGCAGGCGACCTACGCTGACGAGTTCACGATGCTCAACAACATCTATGAGCCGCTTCTTCGCATCAACGAGGAAGACAAGACCGAAGGCGCCGCGGCCGAGTCCTGGGATATTTCCGAGGACGGCCTCGTCTACACCTTCCATCTCCGCAAGGACAGCAAGTGGACGAACGGCGACACCGTGACCGCGGAGGACTTCGCGTTCGCGTGGGAGCGCCTGCTTGCCCCGGAGACCGCCGCCGAGTATGCCTACTTCCTCTTCTTCGTGAAGGGCGCTCAGGACTACAACGCGGGTAAGTGCGAGTGGGAAGACGTCGGCATCAAGGTGCTCGACGACTTCACGCTCGAGGTTACGCTGCACACCCCGGTCCCGTATGCCGAGGAACTGTTCCGCCACGGCTGCCTCATGCCGGTCAACAAGTCCTTCTATGAGGCGGTCGGCGCAGACAAGTACGGCACCGAGCCGGAGTACTACTGCTCCAACGGTCCGTTCGCGCTGGTCGAATGGTCTCACGGCGAAAAGCTCGTCTGCCAGAAGAACGAGGGCTATCATGACGCGGACCGCGTTTCCGTGGACGGCGTCGTCTACAAGATCATCACGGACGCGAACGCCGTCATCTCCTCCTTCATCGCGGGCGACATCGACTATTCCAGCACGCTGAGCACCGGCGAGGCCATCGACATGGTCCAGAATGCGGGCTTTGACACCACGCAGTACCTCGCTTCCACCGTCTATTATCTGAACGTCAATACCGAGAACGAGTACCTCTCGAACGTCAATCTCCGTAAGGCCATCGGCCTCGCGTTCGACAAGGAAGTTGCGATCAACAGCGCCCTCAACAACGGCTCTATCCCGATGAAGACCTTCGTCGCTTCCACCACCCTGATGGCCGGCTCCGGCGCGAACCTGCAGGATGCCGTGATCGAGGCGAACGGCGGTGAGCCGCTCTACCCGGTGAACGGCGACAAGGAGGCCGCGAAGGAGTACTTCGCGAAGGCCCTTGAAGAGCTCGGCGTCACCGTGGAAGACCTGAACGGCAAGATCGGCATCGACGTTTCCAACGCGCCGGACCGCATCGCGCTCTGCTCCGTCATCCAGGAAGAGCTCCGTCAGACGCTCGGTCTTGAGATCACCGTCAACACGAAGGAATCCACGCAGGTCGCGGAGGACCGCAAGAACGGCAACTACACGCTGAGCTTTGGCGGCTGGGGTCCGGACTACAACGACCCGGTCTCCGACCTCGACCTGTGGGTCAAGGGCGGCGGCAACAACGACACCCGCTGGAGCAACGAGGAATATGACGCGCTGATCGCCGATTCCCGCATCGCCACCGATCCGCAGAAGCGCCTTGAGGACTTTGTCCGCTGCGAGCAGATCCTTGCCGAGGAATATCCGATCATGCCGATCTTCAACAACATGGCCACGATGGCGATCTCCCCGCGTGTCAAGAGCGGCTTCATCGTCACCACGAACCAGACGACCTACCGCTTCGCGGTCCTGAACTAAACCGAATACGCCTTTCTCCTTCGCCCCTTATAAGGGCGAAGGGGGAAGACAAAGCAGGAACATGATGTGCGGCTTCGCGGCGTACCCGGGAAGGTTGCGCCGCGGGGCCGCATTCGTTTCTCAAAACCGTCCGCCCGGCGCGGGCGGTGTGTCCGTGAGAAACGGACAGAAAAAGGAAAAGAAAGGGAAACAGGGGGAAGGTTTCCGGCGCGAACGGCGGCCGTGCGGCGCCGTTTCCGGCATATTGTCTCCTTGGCCGGCGCAGCGCAGAGCGGGGCAGAAAGCAGCGCTTCCCGCCTTCCCGAAAGCGGGCAAGTCCGCGGATGCTTTTATCCGTGGAGAGCACCCGTGGATTTGTCCGTAAAACATACTGAAAAGAAGGAGGGAGCTTATATGGCACGGTATATTTTAAAGCGTGTCATCTATTCTCTGCTTACACTCTTTGTCCTCTTTACGCTGACATTCTTTCTGATGCAGCTTCTCCCCGGCGACCCGTTCACCGGAGAAAAACAGATTTCCGAACAGATCATGGCGAATATGCGGGCGAAATACGGCCTCGATAAGCCGGTCTGGCAGCAGTATCTCATCTATCTCGGCAACGCCGTGCAGGGCGACCTCGGCCTTTCGATCTCCTACAACCGGCCCATCACCCGCATGATCGGCGAATCCTTCGCCGTTTCCGCGAGCCTCGGCATCCGCTCGGTCATCTTCGCGCTGATCGGCGGCATCCTGATCGGCACCTTCGCGGCGCTGCACCGCGGCAAGATCGCGGACTCCGTCGCGATGCTCATCGCCATCATCGGCGTTTCCGTGCCGTCGTTCGTCGTGGCCTCTCTGCTGCAGTACGCGCTCGGCCTCAAGCTGTTTCAGGCGACGGGGATGCGCATGTTCGCCATCTCCGGCTGGGGCGCGCTCAATCAGGAAATCTTGCCTGTTTTTGCGCTCGGGCTCGGTTCCCTCGCGTCTCTGTCGCGTCTGACGCGCACCAGCATGCTGGACGTGCTCGGGCAGGACTACATCAAGACGGCGAGGGCCAAGGGCCTCGGACAGGCGGCGATTATATGGAAGCACGCGCTGCGCAACGCGGTGCTCCCGGTCGTGACCGTGCTCGGACCGATCATCGCCGGCGTTTTGACGGGCGGCTTCGTTGTGGAAAACGTGTTCTCCATTCCCGGCCTCGGGCGGTACTTCGTCCAGAGCGTGCAGGGCAACGACTACACGATGATCAGCGGCACCACGATCTTCTACGGCGCGTTCCTCATCCTGATGAACCTGATCGTGGACATCGCCTATGTGTTTATTGATCCGCGTGTGAGACTGGAGGATTGAGCATGGCAACGATTGATAAAAACAGATTCCAGTGGGTCGGCGCGGACCCGGAAAACCGGGAAGGCATCTCCCGGCCCAGCATCACCTATTGGAAGGACGCGGTCAACCGCCTGAAGAAAAACAAGGTGGCGACGGTCTGCTTCTTCGTGATCTGTCTTCTCATCCTCTCCTGCATCGTTCTGCCGTTTTTCTCGCCCTTTGAGAGCCGCGAGCAGCATGTGACGGAGAACAACTGCGGGTTCTTCACGCCCTGCACGGACGCGCGCTACGAGGGACAGGGACATATCCACATCTTCGGCACCGACAAGCTCGGCCGCGACCTCTTTGTGCGCGCCTTTGAAGGCGGCAGAGTTTCGCTGATCATCGCCTTCGCGGCGGTGTTCGTGAACCTCTTCATCGGGCTCATCTACGGCGGCATCTCCGGGTATTTCGGCGGCACGCTGGACGTGGTCCTGATGCGCATCGTGGAGATCATCAACGGCATCCCGTATATGATCGTCGTCATCCTGCTTCTGATCGTCATGAAGCCGGGCATCTTCACCATGGTCGTCGCTTACGGCATCACTTCGTGGACCGGCATGGCGCGGCTCGTGCGCGGGCAGATCCTACAGCTCAAGGGACAGGAGTTCATCGTCGCGGCGGAGGCCATGGGCGCGAAGAGCGCGCGCATCATCTCCCGCCACCTGATCCCGAACGCGCTTTCCGTCATCATCGTCAACGTCACCATGGCCATCCCCAGCGCGATCTTCACGGAATCGTTCCTCTCGTATCTGGGCCTTGGCGTGCAGGTGCCGAACCCCTCCTGGGGCGTGCTTGCGGCGGACGGGCAGCAGTCGTTCATCACCTATCCGTACCAGCTCATTATCCCGGCTGCGCTCATCAGCCTGACGATGCTCTCGTTCAACTTGTTTGGCGACGGTCTGCGCGACGCGCTCGACCCGCGTCTGAGGAGATAATAACATGGCAAAAGTTTTGGATGTGCAGAATTTGCACGTTTCCTTCGATACCTACGCCGGCGAAGTGCAGGCGGTGCGCGGCGCGTCCTTCTCCCTGGAGGAGGGCGAGGTGCTCGCGATCGTCGGCGAATCCGGCTGCGGGAAGTCCGTTTCCGCACAGACCATCATGAAGCTGAACCCCATGCCTCCGGCACGCATCAAGGAGGGCACGGTCCAGCTCGGCGAGCACGACATCGTCGCGGCGAGCGAAAAAGAAATGCAGAAGATCCGCGGCAAGGAAGTCTCCATGATCTTCCAGGACCCGATGACCTGCCTCAACCCGACGAAGACCGTCGGCAAGCAGATCGTCGAGGCGATCCGGCACCACCGCGGGCTTTCGGCGAGCGAGGCGAAGGCGGAGGCCATCAAGTACCTCACCATGGTCAACATCCCGAACCCGGAGGAGCGCGCGAAGCAGTATCCGCACGAGTTCTCCGGCGGCATGCGCCAGAGAGCCATGATCGCCATGGCGCTCTCCTGCAACCCGAAGCTGCTCATCGCCGACGAGCCGACCACCGCGCTGGACGTGACGATCCAGGCGCAGATCATGGACCTGCTCGCGGAGATCAAGGAGAAGACCAACACGGCGATCATCCTGATCACGCACGACCTCGGCGTCGTGGCGTCCATGGCGGACCGCGTTTCCGTGATGTACGCCGGCAAGATCGTGGAGACCGGCTCCTGCGAGGACATCTTCTATCGGAACAAGCACCCGTATACCGAGGCGCTTCTGCGCTCGCTTCCTTCGGTCGATACGACGAAGGAGGAGCGGCTGGTGTCCATCCCCGGCACGCCGCCGGATCTGCTGGCGCCGCCGGCGGGCTGCGGCTTCGCCGCGCGCTGTGCGCACTGCATGAAGATCTGCCAGGAGGAGCAGCCGCCTGTTTTCGATCTCGGAGACGGGCACGAGGCGTCCTGCTGGCTGCTGCACCCGGACTGCCCGGGCGCCGCGGAAAGGGGAGATCCCGATGGCGAATAACAAGGAGAAGCTCATCGTCCTCGACGATGTGTGCAAGTATTTCAAAGTTTCCGGCGGCACGCTGAAGGCGGTCGATCACGTTTCGCTCTTCGTCAACAAGGGCGAGACGCTGGGCCTCGTCGGGGAATCCGGCTGCGGAAAGTCCACGCTCGGGCGCACCGCCATGGGCATCTATCCGCCGACGTCCGGAAAGCTCTTCTACGACGGCGCGGAGATCGATCTGCAGAACGCCGCGGAGCGCTTCAAGTACGCGAAGAAAGCGCAGATCATTTTCCAGGATCCGTATGCCTCTCTGGACCCCCGCATGACGGTCGGTTCCATCATTGAAGAGGGCATGATCATCCACAATATGTACGACGCGAAACGGAGGCAGGAGCGCGTTTACGAGCTTCTGGAGCTCGTCGGGCTGAACCGCGAGCACGCGAACCGCTTCCCGCACGAGTTTTCCGGCGGCCAGCGGCAGCGCATCGGCATCGCCCGCGCGCTTGCGATCGAGCCGGAGTTCATCGTCTGCGACGAGCCGATCTCCGCGCTGGACGTTTCGATCCAGTCGCAGATCATCAACCTGCTGCACGACCTGCAGGAGAAGTTCGGGCTGACCTTCCTCTTCATCGCGCACGACCTCAACATCGTGAAGTACATCTCCGACCGCATCGCCGTGATGTACCTGGGCAATCTGGTCGAGCTTGCCACCTCCGACGACCTCTACGCGGAAACGCTGCACCCGTATTCCAAGGCGCTGCTCTCGGCGGTCCCGATCCCGGACCCGAACTCCGAGGCGGCAAAGCAGCGGCAGATCCTTTCCGGCGACGTGCCGAGCCCGATCAACACGCCTCCCGGCTGCAATTTTGCGGGCCGCTGCCCGGTGGCCTGCGACAAGTGCAGAGAGTTCAAACCGGAGCTGAAGGAAGTCCGGCCCGGCCACTTCGTCGCGTGCCATCTGGTCGATTGATCGCACAGGTGTTTTCCCAAGGGCAATAGACAGAAAAAAAGGCGCTTCACAGAAGCGTCCTTTTTGTCGTGCTGTCCATTTAAGCGGCGAGCATCGAGCAAAGCGAGGAAGGGAACCTGCGCGTTCGCCATTACGAAACACCCACACGGAAACAGGAATTGCCTAGTTATGGGCGACAGGACGAGCGAAGCAAGTGTTGAGACATTCCATGCGTCTTTAGATGCGTGCCGGCAGCAGGCCCTTTCGGGGCCTGCACAGGCCACCGGCTTCGTCAGTGGCCTTGACTTTTGAGCAGGGTGACGCGGGTCTCCCGGTGCCGGGATGCGGGGCGGCACTCATTCCGCCGCACTTCCGAACAAGCGCTGTTCGATATTTGCGCAGAGGAAATGATAGACGGGCAGGTGCAGCTCTTGGACGAGGAAGGTCTCGCGCTCCGGCACGGCGACGCAGACGTCGCTCAGCGGGGCGAGTTTCCCGCCGCCGGCGCCGGTCAGCGAGACGACGGAGAGGCCGAGTCCCGCGCCGTTTTTGCGGCTTGCACCACGTTTTCGGAGTTCCCGGAGGTGCTGATGCACAGCAGCGCGTCGCCGGGGCCGCCAAGCGCCAGAACGCCCTGCGCGAAGACGTATTCCGGCGCGGCGTCGTTGGAAAAGGCGGTGGAGAGCGCCGTCATGCCGCAGAGGGAGACGGCGGGAAGGCCCCGCTGCAGGCTGTCGAGGTCCTGCGCCGTGAGCGCTGGGCAGCGGCGGCGCATCGCGGCGCGAAGGTCATCCGGGAGCGGACGCTCGAGGAGGAAGCCTTTCATCAGCTCGCCGGTGATGTGGTCGCAGTCTGCGGCGCTGCCGCCGTTCCCGCAGAGCAGGAGCTTGTTCCCGGCGGCAAAGACGCCCGCGAGAAGCGACGCGGCGTTTTCGATCTCCCCGGCGCACGGCTCGAGTTTTGGGTATCGCGCGAGGAGCGCGGCGAGCGACGCTTCGGGACGCGGTGTGTTTTGTTCCATTTTTGTTTTCCTCCGTATTCTATGGAATCCTGCGCGGCTCAGAGCGCCGTGAGGACCGCGGCGTAGTCCCCGAGCGCGTCTCCGAGCGCGGCGGGGACCACCGTGCAGACCTCGGCCGCGCCGGGCAGCGCCTCCCGCCGGATCGCTTCTTCCATGGAAGGCGCGAGCAGGCGGCCGCTTCGGGCAAAGACGCTCCCGATCACGATGCGCTCCGGGTTCAAAAGGTCGATGAGGACGGCGAGCCCGCGCCCGAGCATCTCGCCGCTTTTCCGAAATACTTTGCGCGCGAAAGCGTCTCCGCGTTCGGCGGCCTCGGCGAGCGTTTTCGCGGTGCAGTCTGCGGGCAGATCCGCCCGTGCGTTGTCCTGTGCCATCTGGCGAGCGAGCCGGACAAGTCCGCCGCCGCTGCAAAAGCCCTCGAAGGAGCCGGCCTTGCCGTAGCCTTCCGGCCCGGTCTCCGCGAGGCGGATGTGGCCGCACTCTCCCGCAAAATCGTTCGTTCCGGTGTAGAGCCTGCCGCCGAGGATCAGTCCCGCGCCAAGGCCCGTGCCGAAGGTGAGAAAGAGCATGTTTTCCGTGCCGCGCCCCGCGCCGAACCGCCACTCCGCGAGCGCGCAGGCGTTCGCGTCGTTCTGCAGCTTCGCGGGCACGCCGAAGCGCTCCCGGAGCATCGCGGCGATGGGGACGCGGTCCCATCCGGGAAGGTTCGGCGGGGAAAGAACCAATCCCTCCCGGCTGTTGAGCGGGCCGCCGCAGGAGACGCCGATGCGCGCGGGCGGCGGAAAATGCGCGGCGGCCAAAAGCAGGCGGTCGAGCATTTCCTCCGGGGAGATCGAGATGTCCGTCGGGACGGTCACTTTATCTGTGATCTCGATGTGCGCCGCGCTGCCCCGCGCGGAGACGGCGGCGCATTTCGTCCCGCCGATATCGATGCCGAGAAGCTGCATCTCTTCGCGGCCATCGGAAAGCGATGTGCCCAGCGCCATCAGAAGCCCTCCCATTCATCCCAGCCGAGCGCGGAGAGCGCGGCGAGATAGCGGTCAAAGTCGATGTCGCGGATGTCCGTGAAATAGTGGTTGCGCTGTACTTCGCCGCCGTCCGCGCGCCACTCGATGAGATAGAAATGCTTCGGCTCGAGACGGAGCGAGGCGAGGACGCGGTTGTCGTCCGGCAGGAGTGCCGCTTCACCGGACAAAATCTCCGGCGCGGTAGGGTCGGCGTAGAGGTCCCGCCCCGTGTATTCGATGCGCACGGGGCGCTGCAGGTCGTTTACCGCGTGCAGGGCCGAAAGCCCTTCGCCGTCCGGTTCATCGAAGAGCAGGCAAAGCGGGGCCTGCGAGCGGCGGATATAGTGGTAGGCGAGTTTTTTGCGGAAGTAGTAGTCCGTGACGGCGTCCGAGACCTCCGGCCAGCCGTCGATCAGGTTCCACCAGATGATGCCCGTCCGCTGGGGCTTTTTGACCCGGAAGCGCTCGATGAAGTATTTCATGGCCTCCGCCTGCGAGATCTGGCTCTGCATACAGTAGCGCGAAAGATCGGTCTCGGTCTTTTGGAACAGCACCTCCACCTGGCTGTGCAGCAGCCGCATCCGAAACGCGTAGGGCGAATCCTGTTTCGTATCCATGTTGGTGCTGTGGAGCAGGTAGTCGTCGTTTACGTTCCGGTCCGCATCCATAAAGGGCCAGAGCAGAGAGGGGGCGATGAAAGCGCGGAGGGAGGCCGGGGACGGCATGCCGAAATACCCGGTCTCTGAGGCGAACACCGCCGGGCTGTCCCGGTAAAACGCGCTTTTGAAATAGTCGCGCGGACCCCAGAGGTGGTTTTCCGGCAGCCGCGCGTCCGCCCCGTCCGCCACATACGGAGAGGAGGGGAGATACGGGATCTCCGGGGCGAAAGCGCGCACGGCCTTTGGCAGGACCTCGCGGGTGAGCATGTTTTCCCCGGGATCGCCGTGGGTTCCGCTCCAGTCGCGCAGGGCGAGGTCGCATTCGTTGTCTCCGGCGAAAAGCGCGACGGAGGGGTGGTTCCGCAGTCGCTTCACGGTGTATTCTGCTTCCCGCCGCAGGTCTTCGCAGAACGCCGCGTCGCGCGGGTATACGCCGCAGGCCATCGCAAAGTCCTGCCAGACCAGAACGCCGTTTCGGTCGCAGAGGTCGTAGAACAGGTCGCTCTCATAGACGTTCCCGCCCCAGCAGCGCACGATGTTGCAGTTCAGGTCGCACAGAAGCGCGACCGCGCGCTCGGTCCGGGCGAGGTCCTCGGTGTGCATGGCGTCGAGCGGGACCCAGTTCGTGCCGTTTAAAAACACGCGCCGCCCGTTCACGAGGAAGCAGAAATCGCCCTCGGGATGCTCGGGAGAGGCTTTTGCGGAAAACGCGAGCGACACCGTGCGGACGCCGAAGTCCGTTTCGAGTGCGGCGGTCGTCTCGCCGCGTTCCCCCTCAAAGCGCAGCGCCGCGCGGTAAAGATGCGGCTCCCCGTAGTTTTTCGGCCACCAGAGCTTCGGCTGTGCGATCTCCACCCGCGCGGCGGCCTCGGCGCAAAACGGCGCGCCGCCCGCGACGGGCGTCAGGCGCATCTCCGTTTGCGCAACTGCTTGGCCGCCGTCGAAGATCTCCAGCATCGCCCGGCGGCAAAGGCTGGCAGCGTCCGCTTCCACCCGGGCCGAGGCCGAAAGCAGCGCGCCGTCCGGCCCGATGCTCTCGGTGAAAATGTGCAGGTCCGCCGGGCGGCATGCGGCGGGCTTTACGACCGACACGGGCTTCCACAGCCCCGAGGTGACGATGCGCGGCAGGATGTCCCAGCCGTACATGTGCGGCGCTTTTCGGACGCTGAGGCTTTCCCAGTTGTACGGACTCGCATGGCAGTAGGCGGGGAGATCTTCCCGCGCCGTGCCCGCCGAAACAGCGGGAAAGATGTGGACGACCGCCTCGTTTTCCCCCTGCAAAAGCGCGGTCGGGGCCGTCTGCGGGACGAACATGTTCCGCGACGCGAAGGAAAAGCTGCCATTCAGGAAGACCTCTGCGACGGTGTCGATGCCCTCAAAATGCAGCCAGTCGCCCGCTTCGGCGGAGAACCGCGCGGCGTACCAGACGTGATGCGCTTCATACGCCTGCGCGCGAAGGATGTTCGAGCTGACGTAGAGATCCGGCTCCACGCCGTTTCGGACCAGGTCCCGCTGAAAGCAGCCGGGGACCGACGCGGGCATCGAAGGGATGCCGGCGCTTTCCAGTTCCCGAACGCTCCGGTACGCCCGGATGCGCGCGGGATCGTCCGTGTAATAGATCTTCCAGTTCATCATTTTGTACTCCTCCCGTTTCCGGCAAAGCCGGTCCATTCTTTTTCCGCCGCGCTCCGCGCGGCCGGACAACGCGAAACCGCCCGTGCAGAGCGTTTTTTCGCGTTACTGACGATCTGTTCCCCTCGCCCACTGGATGCACTGCGCGATCCTCGCGCCGTGCGGCGTATCTCCGTGAACCGGGTCGCAGGAATACCGCATCAGGAGCTCGCAGGGGATCCCCCCGCACTCGCCGCAGTGCACGATGCCTTTGTTCTGGCAGCACACGGCGACGGGGCATTCCCCGTGGAACGGGTGTCCGTTTGTTTCAATGCAGCCGCCGCAGCCACAGGTCTCTTTGTATGCACATCCGGTACAGTGCAGTCCGCATCTTGAATCGATCATTAGAAAAACCTCCGTTTTTTCTTACAGTGTATCGCTTCAAACCGGACATCTGTGCGTCATGTTTCGTATAAATTTTTCATCGCGTCCAGGGTGGACTTCATGCGTTCCACCATTTCCGGCGGCCCGAGAACGCGCGCCTTCTCCCCGAAGCTCAAAAACCACGCCGCTGCGTTTTCCGGCGTTGTAAATCCCCACTCCGTGTACAGCCTGCCGTCTTCCTGTTCCGTAAAAGAGTTTGGCCCGTATTCTTCGACCAGCCGGTATTTCACGCTAGGCTCGTAAACGGCGGGGACCACATAGTCGTCCGTCATGTGCGAGCCGAACCGCAGTTTCTCCTCCGGAATGTCCCGCGCGGTAAAGGACTCCTCCGTGATCCGCAAGTCCCACATCCGGCGGAGCTTGTACATCCGAAAATCCTGCCGTTCCCTGCAAAACCCGAACACATACCAGTCGGACCATTTGAAAACGGACAGATACGGCTCGATCCGCTTTTCCGCTTCGCCTTTTTCGTAGCAGTAGCGGAAGGCGATGCACTTCGTCTCCTGGACGGCGCGTCGGATCCGATCGAGCTTCCCGGTGAGATCGTCCTTATAAAACGAGGAGAGGTCGATCACCGTGTGATCTGCCAGCCGGACCGCCGCGCTGCCGCCGATCTTCTGAACGAGCCGTTCCGCGAGGGCGGAGCTGGAAACGCTGTCCAGCGATCGAAGACCCGTAAAAATGGCCGCGAGCTCCTGTTCGGTGAACACGGTCGTATCGAGGGAAAAGCCTTCCATGATGGAAATGCCGCCGCCCACGCCCTGCGTCGTGACGATCGGGATGCCGGCCTTGCAGATGTCGTTGATGTCGCGCTGGATGGTGCGCCGCGACACCTCGAATTTCTCCGCGAGGTACGGCGCGGTCACGCGCTTTTTCTGCTGCAGCGTCGTGATGATGCCGATGAGCCGGTCGATTTTCACGGGTTCACCTCCTGCGAAAGACGGACCACCGTCTCCACATGCGCCGTCCGCGGGAACATATCGACCGGGGCAGCTTTTTCCGCGCGGTAGCCGAGGGCGGCGAAGCGCGCTAGGTCGCGCGCGAGCGTCGCGGGGTCGCAGGAGACGTACACGACGCGGGAGGGCTGCATCTCCGCCACGGTCCCGACGAGCGCCTCGGCGCAGCCCTTGCGCGGCGGGTCGAGGATCACGACGTCCGGCCGCTCTCCGCGCGCGAGGAGCGTCGAGGCGGCCTCGGCGGCGTCCGCGCAGAGGAACTCCGCGTTTTCGATCCCGTTGCGCCGCGCGTTCTCCCGCGCGTTCCCGACGGCCTCCGGGACGACCTCCACCCCGATGACCTTCTTCACGCGGTCCGCCATGGAAAGGCCGATGGTCCCCGCGCCGCAGTACAGGTCAAGGAGCGTTTCACCGCCGGTGAGCCCCGCGTATTCGGCGGCCTTTTGATAGAGCCGCTCGGCCTGCGCGCGGTTCACCTGGAAAAAGGCGTGCGGCCCGATCTCAAATTCCAGCCCGCAGAGCGCGGCGCGAACGGATGCCTTCCCCCAGAGCACGCGGTCCTTTTGACCGAGGATGACGTTTGTGTTCGCGGTGTTGGTGTTCAGCGCCACGCCGGTCAGGCCAGGCACGGCTTCGCGCAGCCGCGCGACGAGGCGGGCTTCGGCGCGGAGCTTTTCCGCGTTCGCGACGACGCAGACCGCGACCTCGCCCGCCGGCTCGCCGATGCGGAGAAAAAGATGCCGGAGCGCGCCGGTGTGCGTGCGCTCGTCGTAGACGCTTTCTCCGGATTCCGCGAACCACGCGCGGAACGCCTCGGCGGCGCAGTCGAAGACCTCCGGCTGCAGGAGGCAGGAGGCGGCGTTCACGATGCGGTGGGAATGCACCGCGTAAAACCCGAGAGTCAGGCGGCCGTCGCGGTCCAGACCGATGGGAAACTGGCATTTGTTCCGATAGCGCTCGGGAGAGGACGCGGCAAGGATCGGCTCGAGGGGCAGATCCGGCGTCCCGGCGATGCGGTCCAGCGCGTCGCGCACGCGCTGCGTCTTCACGCGGAGCTCTTCTTCGTAGGAGAGGTGCTGAAACACGCAGCCGCCGCACTGCGTCGAGACGGGACACCGCGGCGCCGCCCGGCACGGCGCGGGGGAGAGGAGGCGTTCCAGCCGCCCGAACGCGTAATTTCTGAGTACTTTGACGATCCGGATCTCGCATTCGTCCCCGACGGCCGTGCCGGGGACGAAAACGGCCATGCCGTCCACGCGGCAGAGACCGGCTCCCTCGGCGGTCATGGCTGCGATTATGGTGTGAAATACTTCATTTTTTTGCATAATGTGCCTCCGAACCCTGCGTTTTGCGTGCGAAAAAGGGCGGAAAAGTTCCCTATCTGGAAAATGGTCAAACTGCTGTGTGAAAACTGCACAGAAAAAATGCTCCGGTTTGAATTTCAAACTGCGAAAGGTAGATTCTGTTTCCAACCGGTTGACAACCGGATTCGGAGCCGCTATAATAGAATCACAACAAGGCGAGAGACAGCCGGTTCCGATCGATTACGAGTCCCCGCGGTAACGGTTTACCGCGACTTTTCAATACAACTCCTCCCCAAAAGAGAGCAAAAGGCGAGTTTATCTCGCCTTTTGCTCTTTTCAGCGTGTGGATCAGACCGTGTTCTGCGGTTTTCCGGCGAGGAAAGCGGCGAGATTTTCCGCGACGATCTTCACGAGCCGCACGCGCGCGTCTCTGGACGCCCAGGCGATGTGCGGCGTGATCACGCAGTTTTTGGCGGTGAGCAGCGGGCAGTTGGACTTGGGCGGTTCGTCGGTGAGGACATCGACCCCCGCGCCCGCGATGACGCCTTCGTTCAGCGCCGATGCAAGCGCGGCCTCGTCCACCACCGCGCCGCGCGCTGTGTTGAGAAGGAACGCTGTCGGCTTCATCAGGCGCAGCACGCGTTCGTTTACAATGCCGCGCGTTTCGCCGTTCAGCGGGCAGTGCAGGGAGACGACGTCGCTCTCCGCAAAGAGCGTGTCGAAATCCACCCATTCGCAGCCGGCCGGCATGGGGCGTTTCGTGCGCGAATGCACCAGCACGCGCATCCCGAGATCGACGCCGAGCGAGGCGACGGTCTGCCCGATGTGGCCGAAGCCGAGGATGCCGAGCGTCTTGCCGGTGAGTTCAAAAATGTCGTGCGTCGTCCAGCTCATGCGGATCGCGTCGTTCCAGCCGCCGCCCGTGCGGACCGTTTCGCTGAGCGCGGAGACGTGGTTCGTCAGCTCCAACAGAAGCGCGAACGCGAGCTGCGCGACGGTTTTGTCGCAGTAGAGCGGCACGTTGCAGACGGTGATCCCGAGCTCGTGCGCGGCGGCGGTGTCGATCGTGTTGTAGCCGGTCGCGAGCGCGCCGACGAATCTCAGCTTGGGTAGCGCTTCCATCACCGCGCGGGTGATCGGCGCGCGGTTCATGATGATCGCTTCGCAGCCGGCCGCGCGCGAAACGATGTCCTCCGGCGCGGTATAGTCGTATGCCGTGACCTCGCCGAGCGCTTCGAGCGGCGCCCAGGAGATGTCGCCGGGGTTTGTGGTCTTTCCGTCGAGAATGACGATCTTCATTTTTCTCCCTCTTTTCGGAATGTACTTTTGCGGTTTTCCCTATTATACTCCAAAACCGGACGCTGCGCAAGCCCGCCTCGCGCGCATTCGTTCGCGCGCCGCGAACCGTTGGGCGGGCGTTTTGGGGCGCGGGAGGGCCTTGGCCTTGGCGTTTTTCAAAAGGGGAATGTTTCCCCGCACCGGCGTGAGAAAAAACTTTCTAAAAAAATTTTTCAAAGCCTATTGACAAATGCGGGGGAGCGGCATATAATAGAACCAACAAATGAACAAATGCTCATTCGTTAAGAAAGAAGGAGGGGACGGTATGGCGAACGAACGGCACGAACACGGCGTCCAGCATGTGCGCGTGAAGCCGCAGGAGGAATTTTGCCCCGGCGAGCACGAGCACTCCGGCCTTGCCGCCGTGAAGGAAGCGCTGCCCCCCCTCGATACGCTTTTCCAGCTCGCCGAGCTTTTCAAAATGTTCGGGGACTCCACCCGCATCCGCATCATGTGCGTGCTGTTCCAAAAGGAGCTCTGCGTCTGCGAGATCGCCGATCTGCTCGAGATGGGGCAGTCCGCGATCTCCCACCAGCTCCGCTTGCTGCGCAGCGCGCACCTGGTCAAGGTCCGGCGCGACGGCAAGCAGTCGTATTATTCGCTGGACGACGCCCATGTGCGGGAGATCTACCTCCTCGGGCTCGAGCACGTCAACGAATAAGCGCGGGAAGGAAAGCCCGAAGCGCTTTTTTTGCGCCGAACGTGTGAACGTTTGAGCATTTGAACATCAGCAAAACCAAATCCAAACGGGAAAGGGACGGTTTGTTATGACAAAGAAATTCAAGATGCAGGACCTCGACTGCGCGAACTGCGCCGCGAAGATGGAAATGCTCATCAAGAAGATCCCCGGCGTTGAGGACGCCTCCATGAACTTCATGATGCAGAAGCTCACGCTCACCGCTCCCGACGACCGCTTTGAGGAGATCGTCCGCGAGGCGCAGAAGGTCTGCACCAAAGTGGACGACGGCTGCCTCATTCTCCGCTGACCCGCAGATCCCTTCGGAAAGTCTTCCCGCCCGGGAAGACTTTCGTATACCGCAAACTGGAGGTCCCCGTATGACCAAAAAGCAGAAAAAGACGCTTGTGCGCATCCTCATCACCGGCGCGGTGTTCGCGGTGCTCTTCGTGCTCGAACACGCCGGCGCGTTCGCTTCGCTCCCGCCGCTTCTCACGGTCTGGTTTTACCTTGCGCCGTATCTTCTCATCAGCTACGATGTGATTTTGAAGGCTGTGAAGAACATTTCCCACGGCACGGTCTTTGACGAAAACCTGCTGATGCTCGTCGCGACGGTCGCGGCGTTCGCCGTCGGGGAGTTTTCGGAGGCGCTCGCCGTCATGCTGTTCTATCAGGTCGGCGAGCTGTTCCAGAGCTACGCGGTCGGCAAGTCCCGCCGCTCCATCACCGATATGCTCGACATCGTGCCGGAGTACGCGAATATCGAGGCGGACGGCCAGCTCACGCAGGTCGATCCGGACGAGGTCGCGGTCGGGACGGAAATCGTGGTTCTCCCCGGGGAGCGCATTCCGCTGGACGGCGTCGTGACGGACGGCAGCTCCTTTCTCGATACGAAGGCCCTTACCGGTGAGCCGGTGCCGCGCAGCGTGAACGCCGGAGACGAGATCGTCAGCGGCTGCGTCAACGGCGCGGGGACGCTCCGTGTGCGGACCACGAAAGCGTTTGAAAATTCCACGGTCACGCGCATTTTGGAGCTCGTCGAAAACGCCGGGAACCGCAAGGCGAAGGTCGAGAACTTCATCACGCGGTTCGCGCGCGTCTACACGCCTTTCGTAACGTGCTGCGCGCTGCTCCTCGCGGTGATCCCGCCGCTCTTTTTCGGCGGCGCGTGGACGGACTGGCTCCGCCGCGCGTGCATCTTCCTCGTCATCTCCTGCCCGTGCGCGCTCGTGATCTCTGTCCCGCTCGGCTTCTTCGGCGGGATCGGCGCCTCCTCGCGGCTCGGCGTGCTCGTGAAGGGCAGCAACTTCCTTGAAGCGCTCTCCCAGACGGACACCCTCGTGTTCGATAAGACCGGCACGCTGACGAAGGGCGAGTTCCGCGTCACGGCGGTCTGCCCGGAAAGCGGGAGCGAAGCAGAGCTGCTTGAATTTGCCGCGCTCGGCGAGGGCTTCTCCACCCACCCGATCGCCCACTCCATCCGCGAGGCTTACGGCAAGCCCGCCGACCTCTCCCGCGTCGCGGACGTGGAGGAGCAGCCTGGGCTCGGCATTCGCGCGAAGATCGACGGGAAGCCCGCGCTCCTTGGCAGCGGCCGGCTGCTGGACGCGGAGAACGTCGCCTATCTGGAAAACCCCGCCGCCGGGACGGTGGTCTATCTCGCGGCGGAGGGACGGTTCCTTGGTTCCCTCGTTATCTCGGACACGGCAAAGCCCGGCGCAAAGGAAGCCGTCGCGCTGGCCAAGCGCCTCGGCGTCTCCCGCACCGTGATGCTGACCGGCGACCGCCGGCGGGCCGCCGAAGCCGCCGCGCGGGAACTCGGCGTGGACGAGGTCCGCGCGGAACTTCTGCCCGCCGGAAAGGTCGAGGCGGTGGAAAGCCTCCTTCAGGCGGAAACCGGCCGGGGGAAGCTCGCATACGTCGGCGACGGCATCAACGACGCGCCGGTGCTCGCGCGCGCGGACGTCGGCGTCGCGATGGGCTCGATGGGTTCGGACGCGGCGATCGAGGCAGCGGACATCGTGATCCTCGACGACGACCTTCGGAAGATCCCGGCGACGGTGCGCATCGCCCGCAGGACGATGGGCATCGTGCGGGCGAACATCGTGCTCGCGCTCGCCGTAAAAGCGCTCGTGATGGTGCTCGGCGCGCTCGGCCTCGCGAATATGTGGATGGCGGTCTTCGCGGACGTCGGCGTCGCGATCCTCGCGATCCTCAACTCCATGCGCACGCTGCGCCTCGGGAAAACCGAATAATTCGAAACAAAAAGCCAGCGGTGCGGGGGTTTGCCTCCCGCACCGCTTTTCCATGCCGTTCTTTTCTACCGTTTCGTTCAGCGCCCGCGCCCTTCCCGCCGAAGCGTCCGGTAAGACCTGAGGCGCTTCAGGTCGAGCAGCGCGGGGAGGTTTTCGCCTCCGGCCAACCGAAAAAACGCGTTTTTCCCTGTTTCGAGATTTCCCCTTGCGCCTCGGCCTGTTTCGTGCTATAATCTTTGCGTATGCCCTGCGGGTGAAGGGATACCGCGGGGAAACCCGGAAAGGAAGCAGAAAACAGTATGGGTATTCGGGAAGATCTCCGAAATATTGCGATCATTGCGCACGTTGACCACGGCAAGACGACGCTGGTCGATCAACTCCTGCGTCAGAGCGGCGTGTTCCGCCAAAACGAGGCGGTCGCCGAGCGCGTCATGGATTCCAATGATCTCGAGCGGGAGCGCGGGATCACGATCCTCTCCAAAAACACCGCCGTCCTCTACAACGGCGTGAAGATCAACATTGTCGATACCCCCGGACACGCCGATTTCGGCGGCGAGGTGGAGCGCATCCTGATGATGGTGGACGGCGTTCTGCTGCTGGTGGACGCATTCGAGGGCTGCATGCCGCAGACGCGCTTCGTGCTGAAAAAAGCGCTGGGCCTTGGGAAAAAACCGGTCGTCGTCGTGAACAAGATCGACCGCCCGGGCGCGCGCCCGCTCGAGGTCGTGGACGAGGTGCTGGACCTCTTCATCGAGCTCGGCGCGGACGAGAGCCAGCTCGATTTTCCCGTCGTTTACGCCTCCGCGCGCGACGGCTACGCCACGCTCGACCCCGCGGTCCCCGGCACCGACATGAAGCCGCTCTTTGATATGATCATCCGCGAGGTCCCCGCGCCCGAGGGCAATCTCTCCGGCCCGACGCAGGTGCTCTTTTCGAACGTGGACCACGACGACTACGTCGGGCGCATCGGCATCGGCCGCGTGGAGCGCGGCACCATCCGCGTGGGGCAGACCGTCACCATCACCAATTCCGAGGGCGGGGACGCCCGAAACGCGCGGATCGTCAAGCTCTACCAGTTCGAAGGGCTCAAGCGCGTGGACGCGGAGAGCGCATCGCTCGGGGACATCGTCGCGGTGTCCGGACTTGCCGATCTCAACATCGGCGAGACGGCCTGCGACCCGGAAAATGTTGAGCCGCTGCCGTTCGTGAAGATCGACGAGCCGACCGTCTCCATGCTCTTCATGGTGAACAGCTCGCCGTTTGCGGGCAGAGAGGGCAAATACGTCACCTCCCGGAACATCCGGGACCGCCTCTTCAAGGAGGTGGAGACGAACGTCGCCATGCGCGTGGAGGAGACGGACTCCGCCGACACCTTCAAGGTCTCCGGCCGGGGCGAGCTGCACCTCTCGATCCTCATCGAGCAGATGCGCCGCCAAAACTACGAATTTCAGGTCTCCCGCCCGAATGTCATCTATAAAGAGGAGAACGGCGTGAAACTCGAACCGATGGAGCTTCTCATGATCGAGGTGCCGGAGGAATACGTCGGCGCGGTCATGGAAAAGCTCGGCACGCGCAAGGCGGAGCTGCTCAACATGGGCTCGAGAGAGAGCGGCACGACCCACCTCGAGTTCCGCATCCCCTCGCGCGGCATCATGGGCTACCGCTCCGAGTTTCTGACCGATACGAACGGGAACGGCATCATGAACCATGTCTTTGACGGGTACGAGCCGTATAAGGGAGACATCCCGAGCCGGACGACGGGTTCCATCGTCGCGTTTGAGGCGGGGGAGACCACGGCCTACGGCCTTTTCTCCGCGCAGGACCGGGGCAGGCTCTTTGTGGGGCCGGGCGTTCCGGTGTATGAGGGCATGATCGTCGGGTCGAGCCCGAAGGGAGAGGACCTTGTCATCAATGTGTGCCGCAAGAAGCACGCCACGAATACCCGCGCCGCCGGCTCCGACGAGGCGCTCAAGCTGACGCCGCACACGGTGCTGTCCCTCGAGCAGTCTTTGGAATTTATCGCCGACGACGAGTACCTGGAGGTCACGCCGAAAAACATCCGGATGCGCAAGGCGGAGCTCTCCCACGAGCAGCGCATGAAGATCGCCGCAAGAAACAAGAAGTAAAGCCCGTTTGAAGGATAAAGAAGACCCGCCCGACCCGTTTTTCGGGGAAAGGATGATTTATGCCTGACCTTGTCATTCTCGATCTGGAATGGAACAGCGTTTTCAGCCGACGCAAAAAGGGATACATCAATGAGATCATCGAGTTCGGCGCGGTCCGCGTGGACGACGGGATGCACGTCATCGACCGCTTTTCGTGCTTTGTGCGGCCGCAGGTGACGAAGCGCCTCAACTCCGTGACGACCGGCCTCACGCACATCACCGACGACGCGCTGACGGAGGCCGCCACCTTCATGCGGGTGGTGAGCCGGTTCCGCCGCTGGGCGGGGGAGAGCGTCATCGGGACATGGGGCTCGGGAGACATCCTGACGCTCATTGAGAATTGCCGCTATTTCGCCGGGGACGGCAGGGTGCCGTTCCTCTTCCGCTATGCCGACATCCAGGCTTATACGGAGTCCATGCTGCAAAAGGGAGGCTCGGAACAGCTCGGCCTCACCGCGGCGGCGGAGCTCCTCGGGATCGACCCTGCGGACTTCGACCACCACCGCGCGCTGGACGACAGCGTGCTTTCGGCGGCGGTCCTCGAAAAATTTTATACGCTGGAGAGCTTCGAGCCCTTTGTGCAGGTCTGCGACGAGGAGTTTTACCGCCGCATCACCTTCAAGACCGCCTATATCAACGATCCCGCGAACCCGCTGGTAAAGCCGGAGTATCTGCGCTTCACCTGCGAGCGGTGCGGCGCGGAGGCGAAGCGCACGGGAAGGTGGAACTCCCTTGGCCGCACCATGCGTGCCTCGTTCCTCTGCCCGCGCTGCGGGTACCGGTTCAGCGCGCAGGTGCGGGTGAAGCTGCGCTATGAGGGCGTCTCCGTGAACCGGAAGACCGCCCCGCTTCCCGTGATCGAGCCCCCGCGCGAGGCCGCGCCCGGCCCGGTCGGGGGGATGGAGCTGGAGATCACGGACGGCGTCGGGCTGCTGCGCTTTCCCGCGTGGAAGTCCCTGCCCGTGGTCCACTGCTTTTCCACACGGCTCGGCGGCGTGAGCCGAAACGAATTTGCCGCGATGAACCTCGGCTTCAACCGGGGCGACGGCGACGCGAACGTGACGGAGAACTTCTCGCGCTTTGCCGCGGCGCTCGGCGTCCCGATGGAGAAGATCACCGCCGGGAAGCAGGACCACCGCACGGTCGTGCTGCGCGTGACGGAGGCGGACGCCGGGGCGGGGCTTTGGAAGGCACCGCTTGCCGAGAGCGTGGACGGCCTTGTCACCGACGCACCCGGCCTGCCGCTGCTCGTCTATGCGGCGGACTGCGTGCCGCTCTATTTCTACGACCCCGCGCACCGCGCGATCGGGCTCTCCCACGCGGGCTGGCGCGGAACGGCGGCGGGCATGGCGAAGGCTACCGTCGAGAAAATGAAAGAAGAATTTGGGACGGATCCGAGAGAGCTCTTCGCGGCGATCGGCCCGTCGATCGGGCCGGAATGCTTCGAGGTGGACGCGCCCTGCGCCGAGGAGTTCCTGCGGCTGCCCGGGAGCGAGGATTTCGTCTTTCCAAAAGAGGGCGGAAAGTATCTGGTGGACCTCTGGGCCTGCAACCGCGCGTTCCTGCTCTCTTCCGGCGTGCTGCCGGAGCACATCACGCTCGGGAACGTCTGCACCTCGAAGAACAGCGACCTCGTCTTTTCCCACCGCGTCACGCGCGGCAAGCGCGGCTCGAACTGCGCCGTGCTGATGCTGCCCGAGGCGAAGTGATGCGCTGCACGCTCTGCCCGCGGCGCTGCGCTGTCGATCGATCGGCCGGGACGGGCTTTTGCGGCGCGGGGGATTCCATGCGCGTCGCCCGTGCGATGCTCCATTTCGGCGAGGAGCCCCCGATCTCCGGAACGCGCGGCAGCGGCGCGGTGTTTTTCACCGGCTGCTCCCTGCGCTGCGTTTTTTGTCAGAACAGCACGATCTCCGCGCCGGGCGCGGCCCACGGGCGCACGTTTACCGAAACGGGATTCATCGAGGTCCTCGATGGCCTTGTGCGCGCCGGCGCGCACAACATCAATCTCGTGACGCCGACGCACTTCGCGTATCCGATCGCGCGGGCGCTCGAAAAATACCGGCCTCCCGTGCCGGTCGTCTGGAACTCGGGCGGCTATGAAAGCGTCGAGACCCTGCGGATGCTCGAGGGCCTCGTCGATGTCTTTCTGCCGGATTTCAAATACGCCGAGGCCGCGCTTGCCGAACGGCTCTCCTCGGCGCCCGATTACCCGGAAACGGCGCTCGCCGCGCTCCGGGAGATGCGCCGCCAGCAGCCGGAAAACATCCTGGACGCGGACGGCATTTTGCAAAAGGGCGTGTTGATCCGCCATCTGATCCTGCCGGGGCACACGAAGAACTCCGTCGCCGCGCTCGAGCTGCTGCACCGGGAGTTCCCAGATACGCCGGTGAGCCTCATGGCGCAGTACACGCCGATGGGCCGCGTGTGTACGGACGACCGCTTCGCCGACCTGCGGCGGCCGATCACCGCGCGGGAGCGGAACAAGGTGCTCGATGTGATGCTCGCGCTCGATATGCCCGGCTATTACCAATCCAGAAAAAGCGCCGGGGATGCGCTCATCCCCGATTTTACCCAATTTGACGGCAAAGACTCCTGAAAGGAGAACCGCATGAAGCCCGCTCTTCGCCTTTTTTCTCCCCTTGAAAAGCTGCGCCTCTCCGACCGCGCGGAACGGCTCCCGGAATACACCGGCTGCTCCGCGCTCTGGAACGAGGAGACCGCGTTTCAGTGCGCCGTCCACGGCGACGGCGCGTTCCCGGTGCGGATCAACGCGCCGCCGGGCGTCGTCCCGACGGTGTACCGCGTCGGGGAGGTCCCGTGCGGCCTGCCCTGCTACCCGGAGCCGGATCGCCATGACGCGGAATATCTCTCGACCGAACCCGGCCTGTTCCCGGACGTGCTTTTCCCCTTGGAGGACGGCACGCTCACCGTCGGGAAGCGCGCGACGCTCTGGGTCTCGCTTTTCGTCGGGCCGGGCGCGCCCGCCGGTCCACACCCCGTCACGCTTTCCGTCGGCGGGGAGGAAGCGCGGTTTACCCTCACGGTCGTCCCCGTTTCCCTGCCGGAGCAGGCGCTGACCGTGACGCAGTGGTTCCACACGGACTGCATCGCGTCGCTCCACCGCGTCCCGGTCTACTCCGAGGCGCACTGGGCGCTGCTCGAAAAATATATGCGCTGCGCGGCGGCGCACGGGATCAATATGCTCCTCACGCCCGTGCTCACCCCCGCGCTCGACACCGCCGTCGGCGGGGAGCGGCCCTGCACGCAGCTCACGGAGATCGAGGTCCTGCCGGACGGCGGGTACGCGTTCGATTTTTCGAAGCTCGAGCGCTGGGTCCGGCTCGCGCGGTCGTGCGGGATCGAAAAGTTTGAGATCTCGCATCTCTTCTCCCAGTGGGGCGCGAAGTGCGCGCCGAACATCTATGCCTCGGTGAACGGCGTGCGCCGCCGCATTTTCGGCTGGGACACGCCCTCCGTCTCGCCCGCCTACACGCGCTTTCTCGGCGCGTTTCTCCCGGCGCTGCGAGGGGAGCTCGAGCGGCTCGGCGTTTCGAGCGGGAACGTGATGTTCCACATCTCCGACGAGCCGGGGGAAAAGGACCTCGAAACGTACCGCGCCGCGAAAGCCGCGGCGATGCCATACCTTGCTGGCTGCACCGTGCGGGACGCGCTCTCGTCCTTCGCGCTTTACGAATCCGGCACGGTGGAGCATCCCATCGTTTCGAACGATCACATCGCGCCGTTTCTCGCGCGCGGCGTGCCCGATCTGTGGACCTATACCTGCTGCGGCCAGTGCGTGGACGTCTCCAACCGGTTCCTCGCGCTGCCGTCGTGGCGGAACCGCATCCTCGGCGCGCAGATGTGGCTGCACGGCGTGACCGGATTCCTGCACTGGGGGTTCAATTTCTGGTATACGCAGTATTCCCTCGCGGTGATCGATCCCTTCACGACGACCGACGCGGGCGGCGCGTTTCCCGGCGGGGACGCGTTCTCCGTCTATCCCGGAGAGAACGGCCCGCTGCCGTCGCTCCGCCTCAAAGTGTTTCAGTCCGCGCTGTTCGACCACCGCGCGCTGTCCCTGCTGGAATCGCATATCGGGCGGGAGAAAACGGGGGCTCTGCTCGGCGAAGGCGCGCAGATGACGTTTTCC
Source organism: uncultured Clostridia bacterium (assembly GCA_947631835.1). Taxonomy (GTDB): domain Bacteria; phylum Bacillota; class Clostridia; order Oscillospirales; family Acutalibacteraceae; genus Hominenteromicrobium. Next base: position 26,988 of record CANRMW010000002.1, read on the forward strand.
TCGTACCCGCGCGGTGCGTCGTACATTCTCGGCCTGCGCGAGCGGGTCGATCGGGCGCTCGCCGAGAGCCTGTGACACGCCGTGCGCGGCGGGTCAAAAACGATTTGAATTGGAGGACCCAAGACAATGTGGTTTTTATTTTCGCTGATCGCGATCCTCTGCTGGGGCGGGAGCGATTTCTTCTCGAAGCTCGGCGCCGACCCGAAGGATAAGTTCAGCCATGTGCGCATGGTGACGGTCGTGGGCGTCGTGATGGGCCTGCACGCGGTCTTCACCATGATCTATGAGTATGCGGTGAACGGCACGGTGTACGACCCGATGAGCTTCATCACCTACCTGCCGGTGGCTTTCCTTTATATTCTGGCGATGGTACTCGGCTACGCCGGGCTGCGGTACATCGAGCTTTCCGTCTCCTCGCCGATCTGCAACTCCTCCGGCGCGGTCGCGGTGCTGCTCTGCGCGGTGTTTCTGCACCAGACGATGGAGGTCCCGCAGATGGTCGCCGTCGCGCTCATCATCCTCGGCATCTTCCTGCTCTCCATTGCGGAAAAGCGCGGGGAGGACCGCGAGCGCTATTACCGGGGCGAGGTCGTGGACCGGAAATATCAGGTGGGCTTCATCGCGTTCCTGCTGCCCGTGCTCTACTGCATCATCGACGGCCTCGGCACCTTCGCCGATACCTTCGTCCTCGAGAACATGGAGGCGATCTACGGGGAAAGCGCGGAGTTTCAGGCCAACACCTCTTACGAGCTGATGTTCCTGCTCTGTGCCGCGGCCGCGTTCGTCTATCTGACCGTGATCCGCCGCGAGAAGTTCCTCGTCAAAAAGCAGGGGGAGAAGGCGCTCGGCGCGCTTTGCGAGACGGCCGGACAGTTCTTCTACATCTACGCCATCGCCGACAACGCCATCGTCGCCGCGCCGATGATCTCCAGCTATTGCGTCTTCTCCGCGATCCTCGCGCGCATCTTCATGAAGGAAAAGCTCACGAAGCTCCAATATGTCTTTGTCGCCGCCGTCGTTGCCGGTATCGTGATCCTCGGCATTTACGACGCGTGACGTTCCCTTCCAAAAGCCGCCGGGCAGGATTTCACCGGCGGCGTCCCCAAAACGGGTCTTCGGAAAACGAAAAAGAGGCTGCCTTGCGGGCGGCCTCTTTCCGTTTGAGTCTTTTTCGAAGTTTCCTTTTTCGGTTCGTTTCAGTGGACTGGCTCCAACACGACGGCCTGCCGGAACAGCGCGTCGTAGGAGATCTCTACCTGCTCCTTCGGGTAACGGACGGCAGTGCCCGCGAGGGGATCGTTGAAGAGATAGCCGGTCCGGTCACAGCCGATGAGCAGCGCGCAGTGCATGGGATAGACCCATGTTCTCTTCTCTCCCGTTGCCTCCACCGTCCAGCTCGTGGTCTCCCGGGGCGCTTCCATCCCGATGGTGATCCACACGATCGCCGGCGCCCCGCTGCCGACGGTCTCGCGGGCGAGCGTCTCGAGGTCCTTTCCGCGGACCGCCTTTGCGCGGTATCCGCTGCCCTCGATGTAAGCGGAGAGCGCGGGCGCGAGCGCCGTGGAGTAGCAGCCCCAGCCGTCTTCGCTGCGCGGATCCCCGAGGAACGCCTCCCACATATCGCCGCCGACCCAAACGCCGTCCTCCTCATGCGGGACGTCCTCCTTTGGAAGATACGATTCCACGAACGTTTCCGTGTCGAACGGAATGCCGAAGAAATCGCAGAGCATCGCCGCGCTGACGGCCTCGCAGCCCGTGGGGTAATCCGGGAGCTGGGAACGGCTTTGGACGGACAGGGACGGCGCGGGGGAAGCCTCGCCGCCCGCGGGGTCCTTCGGGAGCGGTTCCGGATCCGTGGCCCGACAGAGGAGCGCCGCAGAGACCGCCGCAGCGGCGGACAGTGCCAAGAGCTTTAGGAATCTTTTGCGCTTTTTCCGCTTCGGACGCTTCATGGCGATCTCTCCTTCCGGTCCCGTTTATGGAGACGACGGCGTCCGGGTGAAACATTACAGCCGCGTTCCGTGTTTTTCTCCACGGTTTCAGTGTATCACGTTCTTTTCGAAAAGTCCGCAGGAAACCGAAAAAGTTCTGCAAAAGAAACGCAAAAAAATCGGGAGGCCAAACCCTCCCGATCTCTCTTTCGTCTTTCATGCGTTTTCAGTCCGCCGGGACGAGCCGCAACGCCTGCTTGCTCAAGGCGGCGTAAGCGTCTTCCGTATCCTTTTTGGGATAGGAGACGGTCTCCCCCTCCATGGGGTCGTTGAAAAAGTAGCTTTCCCGATCATACCCCACGAGCAGCAGACAGTGCATGGGGTAGATCCACGCGCGCGTTTCGTTCGTCCCGCGCACCGTCCAAACATGACGGACGGTCCCCTCCTGCATGCCGAGCGTGCCCCAGATCAGGACCGGTTCTCCGTGATCGAGCGTTTTCTGGACGATCTCCGAAAGCTCTCTCCCGACGACCGCCTCCGCGCGGTACCCGCTGCCTTCGATGTACGCGGAGAGCGCGGGCGCGAGCGCCGTGGAATAGCAGCCCCAGCCGTCCTCCCTGCGGGGGTCGCCGAGGAACGCCTCCCACATATCGCCGCCGACCAAAGCGCCGCCTTCCTCGTGCGGGGTCTCCTCCATGGGCAGGAAGGCTGAGACGAAGTCCGCGAGATCGAGCGGGACATTGAAGAAATCGCAGAGCATCGCCGCACTGACGGCTTCGCAGCCCGTGGGGTAATCCGGGAGCTGCGAGCGGCACGGCGCGTTCAGCAGCACCGCGTCTCCCCGCTCCGTGTAAACGGCGTCCTCCGCCGTTTCGGGGGCCGCGCTTTTCGGCGCGGGGGTTTCGGTTTTGGCGGCCGCCGGTTCGGCGGCGCGCGTTTCGGGATTTGCGCGGCGGGAAAAGGCGGGGCCGAGGAGCGATACAAGGAGCACGGCGCAGAGAAGGACCGCGCCCGCCGCGCAGACGGTCCCCCGGCGCAGATCACCGCTGAACTTCATTCCGTCGTCACCTCCCGCGTTTCTTCCCTTTTCATTATACGCACCTTTTCCGCAAAAGTCGATACGCTTTGGAAAAGTTCGTCAAATTTTCACTTTACATTGGCGGGAACGCGTTGTATAATGCAGATAAGAAATAAGGGATGGACGCGGGGAAGCCCCGCGCACTTTGGAAAGGAAGCGTGATTTATGGCATTTTGTAAGAATTGCGGCGCACAGATCCCGGAGGGCGGCGCCTTCTGCCCGTCCTGCGGCGCACCCGTCGGCGCGCCCCAGCCGCCCCAGCAGCAGCCCCCGCAGCCGCAGGGCGTTCCGTATCCGGGCGGGTATCCGCCCGTGCAGCAGGTCCCGCAGAGGAAAAAGGATTTCACGGCGGACTTTGACGCGCAGGATATTTCGGAGAACAAGGTGGTCGCCATGGCGGCGTACATCCTCGGCGTGCTCGGCGTCATCGTCGCGCTGCTCGGGGCGCGGGACTCCAAATACGCCGCGTTCCACGCGCGTCAGGCGTTGAAGCTCGAGATCCTCTCCTCGCTCCTGGTGGTCGTCGGGCTCTTCCTCGTCTGGACGATCGCAGTCCCGGCCGTCGCAGCGATCTGCGAGGTCATCCTCTTTGTCGTGCGCGTCATCTGCTTCGTGCAGGTGTGCATGGGCAAGGCAAAGGAAGCGCCGCTTGTCGGCGAGCTTCCCTTCCTGCGCTGAATTGTGTTTTGTTGAAAGATCCCCGTCTCCCGGGCGCGCGGCGCGCCGGAGGACGGGGTTTTTCTGTGCCGTGTCTCACGCGAAAAGGAAAAAGACCGCGTCCAGCACGCCAAGGTGCTCGAGCAGGATCTTCACGCCGATGAGGATCAGGACGACGCCCCCGAGCAGCTCCGCGCCCGACTTGTACTTTGCCCCGAACGCGTGCCCGATGCGGATGCCGACCGCCGAAAGCGCGCAGGTGACGACGCCGATGAACGTGACCGCCGGGAGGATCTGAACGCGGAGGAAAGCGAAGGTCACGCCCACGGCGAGCGCGTCGATGGAGGTGGCGACGGCGAGCGGCAGCATCGCGCGGGGGGAAAAGGAGTCGTCGAGGGAATCCGCCTCGCCGCGCGACTCGCGGATCATGGAGAGGCCGATCAGCGTGAGGAGCGCGAAGGCGATCCAGTGGTCGAACTCCTGGATCAGCGATTGGAACTGCACGCCGAGGAAAAAGCCGAGCAGGGGCATCAACGCCTGAAAGCCCCCGAAATACAGCCCGACGCAAACCGCATGTTTTGTTTTCAGCTCCCGCACGGAGAGCCCTTTGCAGACCGAAACGGCGAAGGCGTCCATCGAAAGACCCACCGCCAGAATGAAAAGTTCCCAGAGGCTCAAAATCGTTTCCCACCTTCATTTGCGCAGAAAAAGGACGCCCCGAAGCGGCGCGAACGCCCTCCCGGAATCCTATGCGCCTTGCGGCGACGCTATGCCGTCACAGCGCCATGACGAGCGTCCCCGCGAGCAGCAGCGCGGAGCCGACGAGCGACTTCGCGGTAAATTCCTCGTGGAGGAAAATGAACGCCAGCACGAGCGTCAGCACGCCGCTCATCTTGTCGATCGGCGCGACCTTCGAGACTTCGCCGATCTGCAGCGCGTGGTAGTAGCAGAGCCACGACGCGCCGGTGGCAAGGCCGGAGAGGATCAGGAAGATCCAGCTTTTCCGGCTGATCTGTGAAATGCCGTGCTGCCCGTTTGTGAGGAAGACCATGCCCCACGCGAGCGCCAGCACCACGCAGGTGCGGATCGCCGTCGCGAGATTCGAGCCGACGCCCTCGATGCCGACCTTCGCGAGGATCGAAGTCAGCGCCGCGAAGACCGCGGAAAGCACCGCAAATACAGCCCACATACCCATCGCCCTTTCCCTTTCGAGCGGAAGCGGATCCGCTCGCAGTACGTTTTTTATTATAGCGCGGCGCAGGCGCATTGTCAACGGGAGGGCGGCGGACGAAAAAGCCGTTTTTCTGGAAGTTTTACAAGTTTATCATCTCCTGAGACATACCACAGCATATAGTGATTTGAGCCGATAATACATCCGTATGTTGTGGAAACACGAACGGCCATGTTGATTTACTAAAAATTTACTAAAAACGAAATAGAGCCACAAGGCAGTATGTAAAGGGGCGAGGATGAAATTCCACGCCCCTTTTACCATATATTACTACCGAAATTCTCGAACACAAAAGTGGCAAACGTCAGCGTCCACATCCAATGAAAATTTTTCTAGCTTTATCTGTCGAAGTGTGATATAATACCATTGTGCCGCGTGCTCCTTCCTGTGTTATGGGAGGGAGGTGAATCCTATGGAAGGTGTGCTAACGTTCGTGCTTTCTATTGCGGCAGGTGTAATCGTACATATCATCTGCAAGTGGCTGGATAGAAAGAGGTAGGCGGCACCAGCCCAAATGAAAACCCCCAGAGTCGCACCTCTGGGGGTTTTCGCTGCCCTATGGAAGGCATGCTTACGTTCGTCTGATATTATTATACTCGTCTTGCTTGGCTTTGTCAAGCATTTTTTGTTGGAGAATTTTGTACGGTAGAAGTCATCACAAACTCCCATAGTACACACCCATAGCTTCCTTGGAAATCACCGCCAACGACCACGCTTGACTATAATAGCACAGCTTTTGTAGCTTCCACGTACTCATGCTTCCGAGCTGGTGTAAAACATACCGGGCGACGTTGAAGATGGTGGCCACGCTTTACCACTCCTTCATTTTACACATACAAATGGAACTTCTTGCTGATGGCATGAGCCTGTTCGTCCGGTAACGGGCAGAACCACATACCCGTCAGCGTAGTCCCGTCTTCCTCTTCCGGCTCAAGCTCCGTCAAACACTTGTCGTATATCAACCCGTAATGCTCTCCTTCTATAAGGCCGAGCTCTTCGGCGATTGCCTTCGCCTTGAGAAGATGGTTCTTGTTTCTGGCCTCACACACTGTCTTGGTGAAGATGCCGCAAACGTACTGCTCAAAAATATCTTTTGGAATCGTGACTTGCACTTCATAGGCGTTTCCATCCTCCGAGAGGCTGTATTGCTCACGAAGTCTTCTCGTCCAGTATGCCTCTGCACAGTGACAAGTTTGTGCCAGCAGCTTTCCCACAGACATGTGCAAGTCCTTTCTCATAATAAACAGTCTTCGTATAGAACTTCTCTCCTTTCTCTTATACTCAATCTTGACAAAACTTATCGAATCCTGTATAATATAGCTGTGGAACCCACTGTCGGTGTCGAGTCCTGTGTTCGTTTTCGACTCAGCACTTGACAGCCAACGGTTAAAAAGACGGTTGCCCCGTATCCCGCGAGAGCGGAAAGGGGGTGATATGTATAGCCTCGGGGAAATTTATTTCTCATGGAGGTGGATACATAGAATGCTTGAATTTATTGAATGCTTTTGTAGCGTTGCTGGACTGATTCTTTCGGTCTACTTGGCCTACAAAGCCAATAAAGAGAAGTGAGCCGTCTGTTACCGGCAGACGGCTCACCATGTGTTGAGGGATTCGTCCCTCGGCCATGGGTGTTAGCCTGAAGTCCAGTGGCAACCGTCCGGGTCGCCACCACGGGGAGGCATCTGTTACCAGCGGATGTCTCCTTGTGCTTTTATTATACATCATCGAATCTGGTTTGTCAACAGATTTTCAGTCAGTAGCAGTATATGTAATAGGAGAGAGCCGCCTGCCGCAACAGACAGCTCTCTTTTTTACGCATCCGCAGTCGTGACAGTAATCGGAATAGTAGACTGGTCGTCCATCGTGGCCGTACCGCCAGTGATAGCGCCAGCCTTGGTGACTTCCAGCGTAATGCCGGTAATGCTCTTGCCATTCACGCCCGAAGTGCCCTTCAGCGATTCCAGCCACCCGTCGAGGTCGCCAACCTCAGGGTCGCTTGCTTTAGCGAGCTCATAAGCGCTCGCACCCGGCGTACCGTCTTTACCGGTTATCTGCACAGTCACCCACTTGCCGTCGAGCCCCTTCTGCTTCACCTTGGACTGTCCGGCATTGTAGATAAACATACCCGGACGAGCATAGGGGATGGCCGCGTCAATCACCTCGTCAGAAGCGTCGATGATGTCGTCCGTGACAAGAGCCTCTTCCTGATTATAAATCTTCATGTAATCACTCATTATGATTCACCTCACTCTTGGTCGCTGTAATTGCTGGCCTCAACATCATAATCGACGACCTGTACGATGATGAAGTCAGACTTGGCATACCCGCCATTGTTCAGCATATCCTCGACCTTGGCGTCCAAGGCGGCATTGTCCTCAAGCTCAAGCGGCTTGGTGACGCCCTCGGTAGTCGTGGTCATGAACTGATACAGGGATGAGTAGTTATCCTTTTTCGACTTCATAAGCATGATTCGGTACATATTACACCTCCATGAATTACAGAAAATCGTTTTTGTCCATACACTCCGCGTATGTACTCAGAATGATTTCCGTCGCGGCGACAGCCTTACTGTTTTTGAAATCCGCGTGGTTCTCACAGTAGCGCTTATAGGAATCGATGTCGTCAAGAATCTGGTCGAAGCTTTCTTTGGAATGCCGTATACCCACGCGCATCTCATCCGCATAGCGTAAAATCCGAACGCGACAATTTACAGCGTCTCGCTTCGAGTTGGAGCTTTCAATGCTGTCCATCTTCTTTTCAAGAACATCGACACGCTCAATGACATCCTTGTTAATCTTCTCCCCAAGCCAACGTAAAAATGAGGACACGGGGTTGAGCTTGATGGGGGTAATCTCGATGAAAATAGATAAGAGAATGACTACCCCCGCCGCGCCGCCGAAAATCTCGGCGATTGTCAGGTTCATCAGCGTCTCCATCTCATGCCTCCGTGTTGCGATTAGTTCTTGATATTCGTATCAGTCTTGCCGGTGATTGCGGCGTTCATTTCCTCGACGGCGGCCTCGATGAGCAGACGAAGCTGAGATTCGGACACTGTGATGCCCTTCTCGTTCAGAATCTGAGATACATTCTCAAGGCACTTGGCGAGCTTCTCTTCGCCGTGGATGTCCTTGTAAATCTGCTCGACAGCACGCACGCAAGTTTTGACTACATTGGAAACGGTCTCGTTGTTGAGCAACTCACCGAAGATGCGCCTGATGAACAAGACGACGTAACCTGTAATCGCGGTCACAAGTGCGCTAAGGATGGTCTCACCATAGTTAGTAAGAAATTCAGTAAAGATATTCATAATCAAACTCTCCTTTTATATTGACCCGCCACAGAGGTTGTCCGTGGCGGGATGATGTGTTACTTCCGAGCCATCAGTGCTTCTGGAGAAGTTTTAAGTCCTTCCGATTCACCGGGCTCATAATGGCGTACACGCCATCGGTGCTCTTGTTGATGACGACGCGGTCGCTTCCAGCGGTTGACTCGTAGACAATCCACTTCTCGTCGCGGATGAACGACGGGATGCTCGTGCCGTCATAATACTTCGTGCCGGTAATCTGCACGATGTCGCCAGTCTCAATGACGGGGGTCGGAGCCGGAGTGGGCGTCGGCGTAGGCTTGTCCTCCTCGGGAGGGACGGACTGCGGAATCAGAATCTTCTGACCAACATAAATCATATCCGGGTTCGAGATGTTGTTGTACAACGCCAGAGCCTCGCGGGTGGTGTTATACGCCTTGGCGATGCTTTCCAGCGTGTCACCCTTGACGGTGTACTCGACGTCCTTCGACTTTTCCGCCGGAGTATCCGGCACGGTCGGAGCAGTCTCGCCGGAGAATCCGTTCAGCTTCGCGTTGCGAATGATGGTCGGATAGTCCATGTACGCAGTATCTCTATCGACGTTGCCGTTGATGCCGTTCACCTTGCCAGTGGACGAATACTGCCAGAGTCCGAACGTGCCATCGTAACTCGGCGCAGAAGCCCACTGCGCAAGCCAGTGGTCGAACCGCGCAAGCTTCGCGTCGTCCAGATAGTTGCGGAGCCAGTTCAGGTTGCTGTACACCGTGGCATAGAACCCGGCCTTCTCCACAGCGTCGCAGAACTCAATCACCATGTTCGTCGCAACCGTCTTGCCGAGCTTCGCCTGCGAATCGTTCTCAATGTCGAACGCGACCGGGTAGGTGAACACCCCCGGATACTTCCTCAGAACGCCAGTGACGAACGCGGCCTCCTTCTTCGCCGCCGCGACAGACATCGCGTAGGAGTAGAAGTAGCATCCGATGTCCACGCCAGCCTTGACAGCATTCTGCACGTTCTTCTCGAAGTGCGAATCCAGACCGCATTCTGTGCCGTCGGACGAGCCGTAGCCGAGACGAATCATAGCGAAATCGATGCCGTCTGCCTTGACACGCTTCCAATCGATGTCACCCTGCCAGAACGAAACATCGATACCGTTGCGCTCCACAGTGCCCGTCTCTTCGCCTGTGTGAGGCTCTGTGGGCGTTGTAACAGGCGCTTCGACAACTTCCTCGGGGTCGTAGTCAGGACGCCCATAGCCCACGATATAGCTATCTGTGAGCGAATACGTTCTGCGTGCGACCATGTCGGAGGTGTTGCCCTCAATCGTGTACACCTTGTTCGCGTCTACCTTCTCGACGATGCCCGTATGGTCAACGTCGCTCTGAGACGAGCCGAAGAAGATTTGGTCGCCCGGCTTCGGGTTCTTCGTGTACAGCTTGCCCTTTGCCTTGTAATATCCAAGGGAGAAGGTGCAGCCCGCGCCGAGAGAACGCTCCGGCTGGCAGAGCAGACGAAGCGCGTCGTCATAGCCGTATGTAGTCACGAAGCACCAGTCCACGAACACGTCGCAATAGGCATAGCCATTCTTCGCACCGTTGTACCAGCGCGGCCACTTGGTGTCAAAATCGCGTGCATACTTCGTAAAGTTGCCAGTACCGGCATTGGCGGTCTTGTCGTCAAGCTGACTGTTCGTCTTTTTCTCCAGATAGCCGACCTCTTTGGCTGCTGTTTTCAGAACGGCAGAGGCATAACATTTACTCATGCAAATCTTCCTTTCTTCGTGTAAATATTTGTGTTGTTTGCGGTTTGTGGATTACCCGATGCTGGGGCTCTCCATCTGAGCGTCCTCGGCTGCGTACTGTTCGTACTCTTCCGTGACCTTCCTCTTGACTTCCTCCGCGAACTCATAGAACGCCTGATATTCCTCGGGCTTCTCGTCCTTCTGGCGGAGCAGAGCAATCTGGTCGTTGATGCTGTACTTCGCGCTGATGACGTTTCCAATCATTTCCTCGCGGGTGATTCTCGATTTTCCGTTTTCCATTCTGGATACCTCCACTTCTTTTCCAGTTTGCATTTCGGTGGGTCGCAGTTATACAGAGAGCGGTAAAGCTCGTCCATATTTGCGACTGTTTTATACGCCCAACGCTGCAGGGCATGGCCTTTCCAAGAACTGTATGCCTTTTCGATGTCCTCCATCTGAATCCTCCCCTGCTCACGGAGCTTGAGAAGCTTCTTCATCTTGCGTCTCTGTTTCGTGACGCAATCCCGGGACAGACATCGTAAAACCTTACCCGTTTTCGTCAGACGGTGTTTGACTTTAAGATAGGTGAACCCGTGGGAGAGCTTGACAATGTGCGTCTTGCGCTCATTGACACGAATCCCATACGGTTCGCAGAATTTTTGAATCATCTTGTACGCTGTCTTTGCCTCGGACTTTGTGCGGAACAGCAGATAGCCGTCGTCCGTGTAACGCCCATAGAACCGGGCGTGCAGCGTTTGCTTGATGAAATGGTCGAGCGCGTCCGCGTAACTCACGGCTGTGATTTGAGATACCTGACTTCCAAGCCCAAGGCTCATCCCGCTGTTCTCCGCTTCGGAGAAGTTCGGCTTCTCCCTGTGCCAGTTACTACGCATGAACGGAAATCCGAACGGATGCACGAACCCGTGCAGCAACTCAAGGATACGCTTGTCGTTGAATACGTTTTCGTACATCTTGTAGCAGATGTCGTGCAGGATGGAGTCGAAGTAACCGCTGAAGTCGAACTGCAGCACATAGCCCTCGTTGGTGCATCCGTTTTGACGGTAGAACTGCGCGAGATGCGTGTCCAGACGGTTGAGCGACCTGTCCACGCCTTTGCCCTTGATGCACGCCCCGTTGTCGTAAATCAGACCTTTGGAGAGCATAGGGACGAGGGCGTTGTCACACAGACTGCGCTGTACGACGCGCTCGGAGAAATGGACGCTGCGGATGTGGCGCTCCTTGCCGCGCTCCTGTGCGACAAATTCCACGAACCCCTTCGATTTGTATTTTCCCGCTTCGAGACTCTTTTTCGTTGCCAAGAGATTTCGCAGCAGATTCATTTGATACCTTTGAACGCTTGCTTTCCAGCAGACGTTCTTCCGAGACTTCTTGTTCGCAAGATACAACGCCTGTGCGCTTATGATTTCGTCGTAACAGTCATACTGCGCGTACAGGGCTTGTTTGTGCTCTTCGCGTTTCGCCTTTCTCCGCTGATACTTTTGCAGCCTGCGTCGTTCGGTCGAAGTCATCGGACGATGGATTGTTGTTTCTGAATTAACCATGATACTCCTTTCCTGAAATGAGAGCCCCGTACAGAGAGCCACGCGAGAGGTTGGTTAGGTCTCCGCGAGGCGCGTCTTTCGGAATTATCTGCGTAGTATTACCTGACCTGAAATAGACAAGGACACGCAAACTTGTCTACGAGGCACGAAAGCGTTCGTCAGAATACATCGAGGCTCCGAATTCACCTGTGGATTTCACACAGGACGGTCATGCGCTCCTTCCAAATGAAGGCATTGCGTTCGCCCACGAGGGGTTACTAGGTCGAGCCCAGCCCTTTTGGGACTGCATTGGAATCAGAGCGGCGCACGGATGTTGGTGTTCGCAGCCGAGTTGTTGTTCGCATTGCCATTGTTGTTGACATTACAAACATTCGTCGCCGACCCGTGGTGGACTGAAAGCTCCCACCAGTTCGTGCGAGCACGCCGAGAATATTAACAGCGCATAACCTTTAATTTATTTAATCATCGCTTTTTATCGCGTTGATTACCTTATGCTGGCGGATTGCCATCCGAGGGCGGATTACCGTCTGCCGTCGGACTGCCGTTCTCTGAAGGATTGCCGTTTGCGGGCATGACTTTGTTGTTGCCGCTTTTACGCCATCCTTTGAGAAGACGCTCCTCGTCTAAGAGCAGTTTCGTTATGGGCATGAGTTTGTCTGCGTTCAGCTCAAGCGTCGTCAGCAAATACTGGAGCAACTGCAAAAGCTGGTTCACGTTGCCGATGGCGAGATTCTGAAAATCTCGCCTGAATTCAAGCTCGTGTTCCGTAGTGGGGTAAACCGTATTCGCCATCGTGATATTGTCGAACAACTCACAGACCTTTGCGATAATTGGAAACGAGAAGACTGGACGCCAACGTTTCGGGACATTGTTTTCGTTCATAACGAACCTCGTCAGTTCTGCGCGGAGCGCAACGGCGTTGTTGTAGAACTCAAGCTCGCTCAAACTGCGTTTGTTTTTGAGTACGCTCATTTTGTACAGCTCCTTTCACTGCATTAAATTTATTATGCAAAGCACTTTCCTTGTGTTGCACCTCTAACCGCAGGGGTGGTCTGTGTGAAAATGCTCCACTGTTTTGGTTCTTTGGTTAATGTGTATACTCGGCGGCGCACCCCATAAAGGGGTGCTTGCCTCGTGTTAGCCTAGATTAACCGATTCGGAAGCAGAGCGGCGCACGGATGGGGGTGTACGCAGCCGAGATGGTGGCCGCATTGCCATTGGTGCTGACATAACAAACATTCGTCGCCGACCCGTGGTGGACTGAAAGCTCCCACCAGTCCGTGCGAGCACCACCGTTTCCATCACCCTTGATGAGGTGCTTAGAACCGCCAATGAAAATCGGATACTGAATCGCCTTGCCGGAATAGGTGTCGCTCTCGTTGACGAGAACATCCGCGCTCTTCAGCTTGCGCTTATACTGCACGATGATTTCCTGACCGGCCTGAACGTCCTCGCTGAACTCAAGCTCCTTGGTGAGCGGGTCGTACTTGAACTTGCCCTGCTCCGCAGACTCGTCCTGCTCCAGCGCCTTGTCCGGCGTACCGTCTTTCGCCTTGAGACGGAGAGAGACAATCTCAGCGCCCGTAGTGCCGACAGCCTTAAAGCGGGTATTGGCCTTGTGAGACTCGTCCACCTCAAGGTAATCCGTCCACATGACGTCGGTAGCCTTCGTCTCAAACTTGCTGCCGGTCTGGGACTCCATCAGACCGCCGGAGATAATGCCGCTCGCACCGCTGATGGTGACGCCCTTGTTACGCTTCAGGTTCGCAAGCTTTCTGCCCTGCTTACCAGTAATCTCAGAAGTCTCCTGCGTGTTTGCAATCGAGACGTTCTGCAGCTCGTCAAGCGTGTACAGATAGTCACCAGTAGCAACATCAAACGCAGTAAGAGTCTCAATACTGGTGATGAGGATATCACTAATGTTCATAGACTTTTCCTCCATTTTTATACTCGTTCGACTCTGAAGTCGCTGTTTACCTCTTTGAAAGAGAAGAGGACGCAGTAAAGTTCCTGTTCGATTCCTATTCCGAGGAACTGCGGATTGATTTGTACGAGAACGGATGGAACTCTGTTGGCGAGATTTCGCCGGACGGATTGTACGCGAAAATCACAACGTCCTTCCCGGACGGCGAAGACGTTACCGAGATGTACGTTGGCACGATTTACAGCAGAGAGTAAATGTGTTAGACTTTTGTGATGATGCGGTACGAAATGTGCTGGATTTCTGTGAGGAATTCTTCGATTGGAGGTGACCCGAGTGCTTATGGAGACAAAAGACATGGCTGATATGTACTTTAAGGTGCATAAGCTTGTTTATCTAACGTGGGTTGGAGATATTCCAGACGGAATGCAAATCAACCATCTGGATGACGATAAGAATAATAACTGCGTGTCTAACCTTTACGCCGGGACGCAAACGGAGAATATTTCGGACTGTGTTGCCAACTCACATAGAGTTGGGCACATACAGTCGTTGACCGTTCTTGATATGTCTACTGGAGAAATTATTGAATTTCCATCTGTTGTAGACTTCATCAAGTATACTGGACATCCGTCTCAAAACGGTTCTTTGAGCAAGATGATGCATAGAAAGTGGTTCACAGAGAGGTTTGAAATTATTGAGCGGAAAGGTGTAACGACTATCGAAAGCTATAAATCCATAAGAGCTCGATATGCGAGCGGGGTTGAAAATAAGGCTATGCACGAAGCGAGTAGAGTAGGACAGAGTTTGTCACTGTCCGAAGCGCAAGGGACGTGCGAAAGCGCGTCAAGAGATAGTCTGCGCGGGTAGGAATATCCGTGTGTCAATCAGGGGGTTGTAACTATCAATCTCCCGGACGTTGGCCTCTCAGCCAACAAGGATTTTGACCTGTTCTGGAAAATCTTTGATGAACGTTTGGAGCTCTGTCATAGAGCGCTGCGTCTCCGTCACGAGCGTCTCCTTGGAACGCTCTCGGACGCCTCTCCGATTCACTGGCAGTATGGTGCTCTTGCCAGATTGAAGAAGGGTGAGACGATTGACAAGCTGCTATACGGCGGGTACTCCACACTCTCGCTCGGCTATGCTGGGCTGTATGAGTGCGTCAAAGCCATGACGGGTAGGAGCCATACGGAAGATGGCGGCAAGGAGTTTGCGCTTGACGTTATGAGATATATGAACGACAAGTGTAAGCAGTGGAAGGCCGCTGAGAACATCGACTACTCCCTTTATGGAACGCCAATCGAATCGACGACATACAAGTTTGCGAAGTGTCTCCAGAAACGATTCGGTGTGATTGAGGGGATTACCGATAAGGGTTACATCACGAACTCCTATCATGTCCATGTAACCGAAAAGATTGATGCGTTCGATAAGTTGAATTTTGAAGCTGAGTTCCAGCTTCTCAGTCCGGGCGGTGCAATCTCGTACATTGAAACCGCGAACCTGACAAACAACGTAGAGGCGGTTTTGGCTGTCATCCAGTACATTTACGAGCACATTATGTACGCGGAACTCAATACCAAATCGGACTTTTGTCAAGAGTGCGGATACGATGGAGAAATCCAAATCGTAGAAAATGAAGACGGGAAGCTCATCTGGGAATGCCCGAATTGCGGGAACAGAAACAAATCCAAGATGAATATCGCCCGTCGCACTTGTGGTTATATTGGTACAAACGATTGGAACCAAGGACGCACGCAAGAAATCAAGGAACGGTATGTACACTTAGGCGGTGATTGATTGTATTACGGCAAGATTCGAGAAAGGGATATTGCAAACGGCGAGGGCGTTCGTGTAAGTCTGTTCGTCTCGGGATGCAGACTGCACTGCAAGAACTGCTTCCAGCCGGAAACATGGGACTTCTGTTTCGGGGAACCGTTCACAGAAGAAACCGAGCAATATATAATCGATTCTCTGTCTAAGCCGTACATCCGTGGGCTGACTGTGCTCGGGGGAGAACCTATGGAGCCTGAAAATCAACAGGTGCTCGTAGGACTCCTCCGGGACGTCAGACGAATATATCCGCAAAAAGACATCTGGGTCTACACCGGGTATACCTTGGAACGCTTGCGGCGAGAAGGAGAACACTGTAGGTGTGACGTGACGGATGAGATGCTGTCTTATATTGATGTGCTGGTGGATGGGCAGTTTGTGGACGAGCTGCGAGACATTTCTCTGCAGTTCCGAGGCTCGTCGAACCAAAGAATCATCCGTCTGCGTCCAGAAAAAGAAACGGCAACGAATGCCGATAATTGATATAAAAAGGAGTACATAATATGGCAAAAGAAAATACTGGTAAAAGCGTATACGGCAAGGAAGAATATATGGAAATGAAGCCGGAGGATTACAATTTTGCGACGATTGGCTTCAAGTTGAAAGCCCCGTTCGGCAAAACGAAGTGCGAGTCCACATTCGTTTTCTGTAACGATGCGGAGGACTTATACGAAATGGGCTGCTATTTCAATATGTTTTTGGAACAGTGTGGCTACCCCAGGAAGCAGCGGTATATGCTGATGGAGGATGTCACGGAGTCAGAAATGTACGCACTGAGCGACTATCTGCATAAGACACTGAGAAAAGGAAAGGACTAAGCAAATGGCAAATGTCGGAACGCACAACACGTTTATGATGATTGGAGCGACAAATCACTCGAAGTCTGAACGCCAGACGGATGACTACTACGCGACAGACCCACACGCGATGGAGCTTCTGCTGGACGAGGAAGAGTTCTCGCATCACGTTTGGGAATGCGCGTGCGGTAAGGGACATCTCAGCAACGTGCTCGAACAGAGAGGGTACGACGTGTGTTCTACCGACCTCGTGGACAGAGGGTACGGCGAATCCGGCATTGACTTCCTGAAAAGTGATGATGAGTTCGACGGAGACATCATCACAAACCCTCCGTTCAAATACGCGCAGGAGTTCGTAGAACACGCGCTCGAAGTTGTCGCTCCGGGACATAAGGTTGCGATGCTGCTTCGGCTGCAGTTTTTGGAGGGCGTGCGCAGAAGAGAGCTGTTTGATGCGCACCCTCCCAGAACGATTTACATACCGTCTCACAGAATTACCTGTGTGAAGAACGCGACGGAAGAGCAGAACTTCAACGACAACAGAGGCGCTCAAGCGTATGCGTGGTTCGTATGGGATAAGGAGTTCAGCGGTAGTCCAACAGTGAAATGGATTAACTGACGGTGAAGAGATTCACCCGCAGTAAAAGGAATTAACGCAGAGAAAGGATTTGAAAATGTTATTATCTATTTTAGCCTTCTGGGTGCTTGTGAAACTGTCCGCACCGTTCTGGTGCTACATAATCGCAGCGCTCTCGGTGCTCGTGAGTATGTTCAGGTTTGCCTTTGATGTCGGCAGGGCACTTCACATCTTAAATAAAGGAGAAGACGAAGAATGAATGTAAAGAAACTCACAGAGAATGCTTGTATCCCCACGAAGGGGTCTCAGGATGCGGCGGGGATGGACTTGTACGCCTGCCCGCCGGATGGGTGGTGCAGAATCCCGGCTGGGAAGACGAAAAAGGTGGGCACAGGCATCGCCGTAGAGCTTCCGCCCGGAACGTTCGGAGCCGTCTTCGCAAGAAGCGGGTTGGCGACCAAGAGCGGACTTCGCCCGGCGAACTGTGTAGGCGTGATTGACTCCGATTATCGCGGTGAAATCATTGTGGCGCTGCATAACGATTCCAGCAGCGACGCGACGATTAACCATGGGGATAGAATCGCGCAGCTCGTAGTTATCCCGTTTGTATCCGTCGAGCTCCAAGAAGTAACCGAGCTTTCGGAGACAGACAGGGGTGACGGCGGATTCGGAAGCACTGGCGTTGGCTTGAACGATGCCAAGGCCGAAGTGAGTGGACAGACGCAGTTATCCATGTGACGGTAAAAAAGCGTGGGCTGTCCGTCGAGACAGTCCACGCACCATAAGAAAGAAGGGGTTGTGTGAATAGTATTCCTTCGTACCAGAGACTTTGTATGACGATTGAAGAAGCAGCCGAGTATTCG
>CANRMW010000003.1 GCA_947631835.1 uncultured Clostridia bacterium
AAAAGCCCTATCTCTTGAGGGCTTGTTTTTGTGCGCCCTTTTTCGGTATGGTACTCAAATTGTATTGTTTCAACCTTATTCCTCCTCAAAACGGGCATTCGGCTTTCCCCGGAAGATTTTCGAAAAAACAAGTGGCAAGTCCGGATCCCGCTTTTTCGATGCCCTCGGCGAAAGCCGTCTATCCGCATCGGCGGCCGCGTTGCCGCCAAACGCAAAAAGGCCGCCCGCAGGCGGCCCTTTTCCAGCTGAGTTTCGCGGTCACGCGTTGAGCTTGCTGTCCAGAGCGGACTTTCTTCTCGCGGCCGTGTTCTTGTGCAGGATCCCCTTCGCGACGGCCTGATCGATCTTCTTCACGGCGACCTTCACGGCCTCGGCCTTCGCCGGGTCGTTCGCGGCAATGGCGGCATGCGCCTTCTTGATCTCGGTCTTGAGCTCGGAGTTCAGCATACGGTTCTGCAGCGTCTTCGCAACGGTGACCTTCACGCGCTTCTTCGCGGACTTGATGTTGGGCATATTGACACCTCCTCGGTCTCGAATTATGGAATGGCGTTCCCGCCTCGGCGGTATGAAGCAGGCTTCGCCCGATACTCCAATAACGCAACAATAATCATAACACAACACGCGAAAAAAAGCAAGCCTAATTTGCGGGAAGTTTTGCCGATTTTCGAAAAAACTCCGCCGCGCTCCTTTTGTACACTCTGCCGGGACAAGGGGCTGCGCAAAAATCTTGCGTCCCGCGCCGATCTGTGGTAAGATAAGAACCAAGAAAACCGGAAAGGAAGCGGAAAGGATATGCGGATCACGATCACGGAGGGCGGCTTCGCGGCCGCCGTCGAGACGCTCGGCGCGGAGCTCGTCTCATTCACGGGGAAAGACGGGTTTGAACACCTCTGGCAGGGCGACAAGATGTATTGGGGCGGCCACGCGCCGGTGCTCTTCCCCATCGTCGGCGCGCTTCGAAACGGGAAGGTGCGGATCAAGGGCGAATGGTACGAGATGGGCCGGCACGGCTTCGCGCGGCGGCGGGAGTTCACCGTCGCGGAAAAGACGGAGAACGCGGTGGCGCTCGTGCTCGAGAGCGACGCGGAGACGAAAAAGAGCTACCCCTTTGACTTTCGGCTGACCGTCTCCTATTCCCTTAGCGGCGGCGCGCTGACGACGCGCTTCCTCGTGGAGAACACCGGGGACGAGCCGCTGCCGTTTGCCGTCGGCGGACATCCGGGGTTCAACATCCCGGCGGAGGCGGACGGCGTCTTCGAGGACTACGACGTCGTCTTCGAAAAGCCGGAGACGCAGCGCTGCCCGGAGATCGACCTTGCGGAATGCCTCATCAATTTCGGGAAGACGAACTTCGAGCTGCAAAACGAAGCCTCGTTCCCGCTGCGCCACGAGCTGTTCTACCGCGACGCGCTGGTGTTCCAAAACACGGACTCGAACACCGTCGCGGTGAAGAGCCGGAAGACCGGGCGCGGGATCGAGATGGATTTCTCCGGGTTCCCGATGCTCGGGATCTGGTCGGCGGCGAACGACGGGCCGTATGTCGCGCTCGAGCCGTGGACCGGCTGCGCGACCGCCACCGACGAGGACGACGAGTTCCTCTCGAAGCGCGGCATGACGCTGCTCGCGCCAGGCGAAGCGAACGCCCACGCGTTCACGGTGAAGATCCTCTGAGAAAACTGAAGAGCGGTGTGCTCCGGCACACCGCTCATTTTTTCGCCTTTCTGAAGAAAGGCGCCCGAAAGACTTTACGTCGCGCATCGCCGCTTACGCGGCGAAAAGTCCGGTGCGATTGGGGAGGCAGACCGACCCGCGAGGAAGCAAGCGTGGCTGGGAAGCGGGCATAGCCTGTTTCGTTTGCCCTACGCTGGCGCGCGGAAGGACGGAGGCAGATTCACCACGCGAGCCAAATATCCGGCGCGGGGCCACGCTTCCCGTCCCCACCGGCGAAGCGTGTGTTTACACACGCGACCGTCGCGACGAAGCGGCCTTCGGCCGCCGTGGGCTTTTTCCCCAGAATGGGAGGCGGGGCGGCCGGAGAACTTCGTCAACTTTGCCGGGAACTTTTTCCGCAAAACTCTTCCCTTTTTTGAGATTTCCGTTATAATAGGGAGAGCAATTTTGAACGGGTCCGATCGATCTCTCTCCCCGTCAAAAGCGCTAAATTTCCGAAAAAGAAGGGTCTTTTTCATGTTCCAACTGAAATGGGTCTGGAAGAACCTGGAGGGCTGCCGAAAGCGATACGTTTTCGCGCTGTGCTCCACCGTGCTCCTCTCCATGATGTCGCTCGTGAACTCGGTCATCACGGCGAACATCATGGACACGGTCTTCACGCCCGTCCAGCAGGGGGGCGAAGTCACCGATGCACTCTGGCGCCACCTTGTGATCCTGGTGGGGGTGCTCATCGGTTTCACGCTCTTCCGCACCACGTTCAACTACATCTCTGTCCTCACCTACGAGACCTGCTCCCAGAAGCTCCTGTTCCGCCTGCGCCACGATCTCTACGCGAACATGCAGGCGCAGGACGGCGCGTTCTTCTCGAAGAACCGCACCGGCGACCTGATGACCCGCCTCACCGGCGACCTCGACATGGTGCGCTATGTGACCGCCTATGTCCTGCGGATGCTGATCGACTGCGTGGTGCTGTTCCTCACGACCTCGATCACGTTCCTCTTCGTGGACTGGCAGTTCGCGCTGACGCTGCTCGCCGTCACGCCGATCATCTTCCTTTTGACGAAGATCTTCGCGAAGCAGGTCCACCCGCTCTATGTCGATCTGCGCGAGCGGCTCTCCCGCCTCAACACTGCGGCGCAGGAGAACATCGCGGGCAACCGCGTCGTGAAGGCGTTTGCGCGCGAGGACTACGAGATCGAACAGTTCGACCTGAAAAACAAAGACTATAAGCAGGCAAACCTCAAGGCCTCGCTGCACTGGCTGAAGTTTGCCCCGTACATCGACGGGCTCTCCCAGTCGCTCGCCATCGCCGTGCTGCTCGTGGGCGGTTCGTTCCTCATCGTGGGGCGGATCAGCGTCGGCACGTTCACGCTCTTCAACTCCCTGTGCTGGACGCTCACGAACCCGATGCGCCAGCTCGGGATGCTCATCAACGACCTGCAGCGGTTCTTCGCCTCCGCCTCGAAGGTGATCGAGCTCTACTACTCGCGCTCGACGATCATCACCCGCGAGGACGCGAAAAAACCGGAGGGCCGTGTCAAGGGCGAGGTCACGTTCGACCATGTGGACCTGCGCCTCTCCGGGGTCGATGTGCTGCACGACATCTGCCTTGATGTGAAGCCCGGCGAGACCGTTGCGATCATGGGCCCGACGGGCTCCGGCAAGACCTCGCTCATCAGCCTGATCCCGCGCTTCATGGACGTGACGCGCGGCCAGATCCGTGTGGACGGCACGCCGATCGGGCTGCTCGACCTGAAGGATCTGCGGCATTCGATCGGCATCGCCACGCAGGACGTGTTCCTCTTCTCCGATTCCGTGGACGGGAACATCGCCTACTCCGACCCGGATATGTCCGAACAGGATGTGCAGGAGTTCGCCCGCATCGCGGACGTGGACTTCGCCGACAAGCTCCCCGAAGGGTTCGACACCGTGATCGGCGAGCGCGGCACCGGGCTTTCCGGCGGACAGAAGCAGCGCATCGCGCTGGCGCGCGCGCTCGCGGTGCGGCCTTCGATCCTCATTCTGGACGACACGACCTCCGCTGTCGATCTGGAGACCGAAAAGTATATCCAGGAAGAGCTCTCGAAGCTCGACTTCACCTGCACGAAGATCATCGTGGCGCAGCGCATCTCCACGACGAAGCGGGCGGACCGCACCGTCATCCTGGACAAGGGCTGCATCGCGGACGTCGGCACCCACGAGGAGCTGATCTCCCGGCCCGGCTACTACCGCGAGGTCTATGAGCTGCAGAACGGCATCACCTCGGAAGGGGGCGCGGCGTAATGGCAAGAAACCGGTTCGATGTGGACGAAACGCTGGAAACACCGTTTAATATCAAGCATCTGCTGCGTGCGGGCGTGTATGTGAAGCGCCACACGAAGGTCATGGTCGTCTCCATCCTCTTTTCGGCGATCTCCGCGGCGTGCGCGCTCGTCGGCCCAAAGATGGTCGAGATCGCGCTGAACGAGGCCGTCCCGGACAAAGACTATGGCAAGCTGTTCCTCCTCGGCGGCATCCTGCTCGTCTCGATCGTCGCCTCGATCTTCTTCTCCATCAAGCGTTCGCGCTACATGACGACCGTCGGGCAGGAGGTCATCTACGACATCCGCAAGGACCTGTTCGAGCATCTGCAGCGCTTGCCGTTCCAGTTCTATGACGACCGTCCGCACGGCAAGATCCTCACGCGCGTCATCAACTATGTGAACTCCGTCTCCGACGCGCTCTCGAACGGCATCATCAACTTCGTGCTCGAGATCTTCAACCTCGTGCTGATCGCCGTCTTCATGTTCTTCTGCGACGTGCGGCTGACGCTCGTCGTCATGGCAGGCATCCCGGTCTTCGTCGTCGTGGTGTTCATCCTGAAACCCGCCCAGCGCCGCGCTTGGCAGGACGTCTCGAACAAGAGCTCCAACCTGAACGCCTACCTGCACGAGAGCCTCGACGGGATGAAGATCACGCAGGCGTTCACGCGCGAGGAGACGAACGCCGGGATCTACAACAACCTGAACACGAAAATGTACAAGAGCTGGATGAAGGCGCAGTACACCTCCAACCTCATCTGGTATTCCGTGGACAACATCTCCACATGGGTCGTCGGGGCGATGTACCTCATCGGCCTCTCCATGCTCGGGCCGGCGGTGCAGATCGGCACGCTGATCGCAATCGCCGCCTACGCGTGGCGGTTCTGGCAGCCGATCCTCCAGCTCTCGAACCTCTACAACACGTTCATCAACGCGGTGGCGTATCTCGAGCGCATCTTCGAGATGATGGACGAACCCGTCACCGTGGACGACGCGCCGGATGCTGAGGAACTTCCCCCGATCCAGGGGAACCTCCGCTTTGAAGACGTGACCTTCACCTACGACGGGCAGATCAACGTCCTCGAGCATTTCAACCTTGACGTGAAGGCGGGCGAATCCATCGCGCTCGTCGGGCCGACGGGCGCGGGCAAGACGACCGTCGTCAACATGATCTCGCGGTTCTACAACATCGCGAAGGGGCGGCTTTTGATCGACGGGCACGACGTCTCGAAGGTGACGCTCCACTCCCTGCGCTCGCAGATGGGCATCATGCTGCAGGACAGCTTCATCTTCTCCGGCACGATCCTCGACAACATCCGCTACGGCCGCCTCGACGCGACCGACGAGGAGATCATCGCCGCAGCGAAGACCGTCCGCGCGGACGAGTTCATCCGCGAAATGCCGGAAGGGTACCTCACGCAGGTGAACGAGCGCGGCTCGCGCCTCTCGCAGGGGCAGAAGCAGCTCATCGCCTTCGCGCGCACGCTGCTCTCCGACCCGAAGATCCTCGTGCTCGACGAGGCCACCTCCTCCATCGACGCGAAGACCGAGCGCCTTTTGCAGGAGGGCCTGCAGGCGCTCCTCAAGGGCCGCACGAGCTTCATCATCGCGCACCGCCTCTCGACGATCAAAAACTGCGACCGCATCCTCTACATCGGAAACAAGGGCATTGCGGAACAGGGCAGCCACGACGAGCTGCTCGAAAAGCACGGGCTGTATTACCAGCTCTACACCGCGCAGCTCGAATCCTGAGCCGAGAAAAACGATCCCGCCCCGGAAGGACCTTTTGCGTCCCTCC
The DNA here is from genome assembly GCA_947631835.1 of uncultured Clostridia bacterium. Lineage (GTDB taxonomy): Bacteria > Bacillota > Clostridia > Oscillospirales > Acutalibacteraceae > Hominenteromicrobium. Next base: position 5,770 of record CANRMW010000003.1, read on the forward strand.
GGGGTTTGTTCCGCGAAAAATGCGGCAGAATACGGAGCAAAGGCACCTTTTCCGCGCTTCATTGTACCGTTTTCGCTCGGGCTTTTGACGGTTTTCTCTTTTCGCGTTCGGATGATTGACTTTTTCTTCCGGATTCTCTATAATGTGGGTGAGTTGGACGTTTCATTCGAAAGAAAGGGAGGGATTTTTCATGTTTTTTACCCGCGACAAGGATTTCTACCGAACCCTCGTGAAGCTCGCCATCCCGATCTCCCTGCAGAACGCGGTGACGTTTTCCGTCAGCTTTGCGGACAACCTGATGATCGGAACGCTCGGAGACAGCGCGATCTCCGGCGTCTATGTCGGCAGCCAGCTCCAGACGGTCCTGCAGATGTTCGTCGGCGGCATCGAGGGCGCGATCCTCATCCTCGCGGCGCAGTATTGGGGCCGCCGGGACACCTCGAGCATCAAGAAGATCGTCGCCATCGGCGTGCGCTTCGCCCTCGCGGTCGGCGTCATTGCGACGCTCATCGCCTTCACCTTCCCCGGGCCGATCATGACGGTCTTCACGAACGACGCGTCCGTCATCGAAGTCGGCACGCCGTATGTCCGGATCGTCGGCGTCTCCTATCTGTTCTTCTGCATCTCGCAGGTGATGGTGGCCTCGATGCGCTCGGTGGAGACCGCGAAGATCGGCATGTATGTCAGCTTCATGACGCTCTTTACGAACGTCCTGCTGAACTACATCCTGATCTTCGGCAAGCTCGGCCTGCCGGCGCTCGGCGTTTCCGGCGCGGCGATCGCGACGCTGATCTCCCGCATTTTCGAAGCGGCAGTCATGGTGATCTATGTGCGCTTCGCGGACAAAAAGCTCCGCTTCCGCTTTTCGGACATTTTAAAGCGCGACAGGCAGCTCCTCCACGACTTCATCAAATACGGCCTGCCGATCATCGGCGGGCAGGTCGTCTGGGCGGCGAACATGATGGGCCAGACGATGATCCTCGGGCGCTTTTCCGCGGGCGTCATCGCCGCGACGAGCATCACCGGGATGCTCCACAACATGATCTATATCTGGATGAACGGCTTTTCGAGCGCCGTCGGCATCATCACCGGAAAGACCGTCGGCGCGGGCCAGATCGAGAAGATCCGCCCGTATTCCCGCACGGTGCAGGTGATCTTCCTCGGCATCGGCGTGATCTCCGGCGCGCTCGTCTATCTGCTCAAAACGCCCTTCATCTCGCTCTATAACGCGAGCCCCGAGGCCGTCGCGTATTCGGAGCAGTTCATGACGGTCATCACGTTCACGATCGTCGGCACCTGCTACCAGGCCGCGTGTCTGTTCGGGCTCGTCAAATCCGGCGGCGACATCTCCTTCGTCTTTAAGAACGACACCATCTTCGTTTTCCTCGTCGTGCTGCCGTCCGCCATCATCGCGATGTGGCTCGGCGCGCCGCCGTGGGTGGTCTTCGCCTGCCTCAAGTGCGACCAGATCCTCAAATGCTTCGTCGCGGTCGTCAAGATCAACCGCTACAACTGGATGAAAAATCTCACCCGCGACAATCCCGACGCGGAAGCGGCGGAGGAGACCACATGAGAAAGACGCGCGGCGTCCTGCTTTTGACGCTGACCTCGTTCATCTGGGGCACGGCGTTCGTCGCGCAGAGCCTCGGGATGGAGTCGCTCGACCCCCTCACATTCAACGCGGCCAGGAATTTCCTCGCGGCGGCGGCGCTCTGCCCGCTCGCCGTGTGGCTCTGGCGGCGGGAGAAAAAAGCCGGACGCCTTTCGCCGAACAGTCTGAAAACGCTGCTCCTCGGCGGCGCGCTCTGCGGCGCGGCGCTCGCCGCCGCAATGGCCTTGCAGCAGATCGGCATCGTCTCCACGACCGTCGGCAAGGCCGGGTTCCTCACGGCGCTCTATATCGTGCTCGTGCCGATCTTCGGCTTTTTCGTCGGGCGGCGCACGCGGATCACCGTTTGGATCAGCGTCGCCATCGCGGTCGTCGGCACCTACCTGCTCAGCGTGACCGAGTCGTTTTCCGTCAGCCTCGGCGACCTGCTCTGCATCCTCTGCGCGGTCGGGTTCACGCTGCACATCCTGCTCGTGGACCGCTTCTCTCCCCTCGTGGACGGCGTGGCGCTTTCGGCGGTACAGTTCTTCGTGGCCGGGATCCTCTCGCTCATCGCCGCGCTCGCGGTGGAGACGCCGAGCCTCGCCGCCGTCGCCGGGAGCCTCGGCCCGCTGCTCTACACCGGGCTGCTCTCGAGCGGCGTCGCATACACGCTGCAGGTGATCGCGCAGAAGGACACGCCTCCCGCGCTCGCCTCGCTCGTGATGAGCTTAGAGTCGGTCTTCGCGGCGCTTTCGGGGTATTTGGTCCTCGGGCAGGCGCTCTCCGGGCGCGAGCTGCTCGGCTGCGCGCTGGTGTTCGCCGCAGTTCTTCTCGCACAGGTACCGGAACGCGGTTCGGCAAACGGCTGACCGCGCCCGTATCCCGCAAACTCTTTTGGGCATTTATTTTTCGGGAAAGGAAGTTGTATTTACCATGTCACACATCCGTCTCATCCAAGTGGAGACCTACGAAGAAATGAGCCGCCTCGCCGCCGACAGGATCTCGGCGCAGATCCAGAGAAAGCCGGACAGCGTGCTCGGCCTCGCGACGGGCTCCTCGCCCGTCGGCACATACCAGCTCCTCGTCGAAGGCTGCGCGATGGGCGACCTCGATTTTTCGAAGATCCGCACCGTGAATCTGGACGAATACTGCGGCCTCGCGCCTGAGGACCCCCGCAGCTACCGTTACTTCATGGACTACCACCTCTTCAACCGCGTCAACATCGAAAAAAAGAACACCTTTGTGCCGGACGGCCTCGCGGAAGACCCCGAAGCGGAAGCCGCCGCCTACGAGCGCCGCATCGAATCGATGGGCGGCGTCGATCTGCAGCTCCTCGGCATCGGGCACAACGGGCATATCGGCTTCAACGAGCCGGCGGAGGGCTTCGCGCCGAACACCCATGTGGTCGAGCTCGCGAAGCGCACCCGCGAGGCGAACGCGAAGTTCTTCGACCGCCCCGAGGATATGCCGAGATTCGCGCTCACCATGGGCATCGGCTCTATTTTGCGGGCAAGGAAGATCCTGCTGCTCGGCGGGCCGGACAAGGCGGAGATCATGGACCGCGCCATGCACGGGCCCGTCTCGCCCGACGTGCCGGCTTCCGTCCTGCAGCTCCACCCGGACGTGACGTTCCTTCTCTGCGCGCAGCCGCCGCAGAAACGGAAATAAACCCCTGCCCGCCCTTGACACGGGCCGGCGTTCCGTGTTATAATTTCGGTGTTCCGCTGGAGCGGGACAAACGGGCCCAAGGCCCCCGCAAAGAAACAAAACCGTGAAAAACGACCACGAAGGTCACTGCCGTCTGGAGACGGCGCTGGCTTCGCGGTCTTTTTTTCACGCTATTTCCAAAACGGAGGGAAACGAAAATGAGCAAAACCGTCAAAAATCTCGTCCTCGGGGCGCTGTTCCTCGCGCTCGCGCTGCTGCTGCCCTTCCTCACCGGGCAGATCCCGCAGATCGGCTCCATGATCAGCCCGATGCACATCCCGGTATTCCTCGCGGGGTTCGTATGCGGCGCGCCGACGGCGGCCGTCGTGGGCTTCGTCGCGCCGCTGCTGCGCAGCGTGATCTTCAGCATGCCGCCGCTCCTCACCGCCGTCGCGATGGCGTTTGAGCTGCTCGGCTACGGCCTCGTCGCCGGCCTGATGTACGGCGTGGTGTTCCGCAGGCGGCACAACCTCGCGACGATCTACATCAGCCTCATCACGGCGATGCTGCTCGGCCGCGTGATCTGGGGCGCCGCGAAGCTCGTCATCGCGGGCCTCGGCGCTTCCGACGCGTTCACCTGGGCCGCGTTCCTCTCGGGCGCGTTCACCACGGCGATCCCGGCGATCGTCATCCACCTGATCCTCGTCCCGGCCATCGTCTTCGCGCTGCAAAAAGCAAAGCTCGTGGACTGAGCCTCCCCCGCGAACGCTGTGCCGACAAAACGCAAACAGGCTTCCCCTCCTGAAAAGAAGGGAAGCCTGTTTCTTTTTTTATTTCGGGGACCGGCGCAGAGGCGGCGGTCAGAGCATCAGGTCGCGGATGTACTTGACCGTGTACTTCAGCCCCTTCTCTCCCTTTTCCCCGCGCCATGTGGCGGAATGCGGCTCAATGGAGAGATAGCCGTCGTAATCGTACTTATAGAGGACCGCGAAGAACGCGCGCCAGTTGATCGAATCGATGCCGGCGGGCGGGTTGTCGTAGCGCTTGTGGCCGAACATCTTCGGGAGCAGGTCGTCCTTCAGTTCCGGGTGTTTCGCGAGCAGGTCGCGCGTCTCCCACATATTCGGCTCGTCGGATTCGCCGTACTGGATGACGCCCTTGATGTGGCAATACTTGAAGCGGTCGCCCCAGTCGAGGCCCTCTTCGATGTACGCGCCGCGGTCGCCGCCGTGGACAAAGCTGTGGGACGGGTCATACTTGATGCCGAGCCCCGGCACCTCGTCGAGGACCAGCTTCCACTGCTCCGGCGTGCGGATGTAGTTGTCTCCCATCATGCAGTTGACGATGGCCGTCTCCATCCCGTGCGATTTCGCGAGCGCCACGAGCTCGTTGAGATAGGCGATGGCCGCGGTGATGTTTTTGTAGTAAGACAGCTCCGGCACATAATTCACGCTGCAAAGGTAATACTTCGCGCCGAGCGCTTCGCCGATCCCGATCACCTTTTGGATCTCGCTCCACTCCTCGGGCTTTTTGTTCCCCTCGCTGTCCAGCACATGGCTCGCCCAGCGGCCGACCGCGCCGACCTCGACGCCGGTCTCCCGCATGGCTTCTTTCATCTCCGGCACCAGCGATTCGATCTCCTCCGCAGGCCTGCCGAAATATTCGACGGGGTTGAGGTCGAACTCCACAAAATCCAGCCCCAGCGCCTTCGCGTGATAAAACGCGTCTTTGCCCGGCTGGCTGATGATTCCCAGCTTCATACTGCCGCTTCCTTTCCAAACCGTTTATTTTGCCCGGACGCCAAGCGCCGCCAGCGCCGCGTCCGCCTGCGCCTTGCTTTCCACAAGGATCCCGTGCAGCCCGAACGATTCCGCCCCGGCGATGTTTTCGGGGTTGTCGTCCAGGAAGACCGCGTTCTCCGGCACGATCGAGAAGCGCGCGCAGAGCGCCTCGTAGATCGCGCGGTCGGGCTTCACCTGTTTCAGCTCGTAGGAGATGAGCGCGCCGTCCACGTCCGCGAGGAAGGTGAACGACGGCCTCGAGGCCTCAAAGCCGAACTCGCTGAAATTCGAGAGGATGTAGACCCGGTACCCCGCCGCTTTCAGCCCGCGGATCCATTCCCGCGCGTAGGGGAAGGGCGTGACCATCTCGTGGATGCGGCGGACCACCTCGGCGATCTTTTCGGAAAGAGCGGGCGCGTTTTTCTGCAGGAGCCGAATGATCTCCTCTTGCCCGAGGACGCCCCGGTCCAGCTCTCTCCACCCGGCGGAGCGCACCGTGGCGTCCGCAAGCGGCTCGACGAGCGATTCCCCGAACCACGCGGTGAAGCTCTTTCTCCAGTGCCAGTCCACGAGGACGCCGCCTATGTCAAAAATAACCGTGTCGATCATGGAAACTCCTTTTGTCGTAAAATCAGCCGCGCCCGAACGCCGCCTGATCCTGCACGGGGCTGGCGCGCTTTTCGAGATTCGGGAACCTGTGCTCGAGCGCCGCGAAGGAGATCTCCACGTCCTCGTGGACCTCTTCGGCGGTGTACGCGCCGAGCGTCAGGCAGTCGATGGGCCGAAGAACGTTCCAGTTGAACGTCAGCCCGACATACGGCGTGATCCGGCCGGCCGCCATGGACTTGATGTTCAGCACCGGCTTCTTCGCGTTCTGGATGATCGCGGCGACCGTCTCAATCTCCACCTGCATCAAAAAGCCCACGCAGTTGAAGATCTGGATGTACGTCTCCACGTCGTAGCCGTTCGCGTCGCTGTAAACGATGAGCTCCGGCATGTGCGCGGAAAGCCCCGGGATCATCCCGGCGTCGCGGATCATCTTCGTGTAGTCGTCCAGCCGGTCGATGATCCCCTTGTTCTTGTTCACGAGCTGCTCCGCGCTCGCGTGGTGGATCAGGCAAAAATCACAGCCGTTTTTCGCGCTCTGCCGGATGCGCGCCTCGGCCTCCTTGCGCGCGGCGGGGTTGTCGTCCACGTTGATCTGCGGCGTGTCGATCAGGATGAATTTCTTCCCGAGCTTGTCCTCCGCATAGCGGATCGCATGGACGAACGGCGCGTCCATCGGGGCCATGACCGTGTCGATGCCGTACTGCTGATACGCTTCGAGGATCGGCCAAAACGCCTCGTCCGTGCTGTACTTCGCCTTGATCGCGCGGTCTGCCGACGGCGTCCGGTGGCTCCAGCCGAGGAGCCAGTTCGTCCCGATGAGCATACGCGACACGGATTTTCCCCCGATGACGGTCCTCGGAAACTGCTTTTCCATGGTTTTTCCTCCTCCGAATAATCTTTTCTGTTTTGTATTTTCTTCGTGCAAAACACGAAATGTCCGTTCACCGCGCCGGCGCAGCCTTCGCCTTTTCCATGGCGATCTGCCCCGTGCGCACGATCTCCCGGATGCCGTATGGCCGCAGCATCTCGAGGAAAGAATCGATCTTTTCCGCTTCCCCGGCGATGCGGTAGGTGACGGCGCCCGGGGCGGCGTCCACCGCCTCAGCGCCCACGAGCCGCGCGATCTGCATCACCTCGCCGAGGCGTTCCGCCTCGCACTGCACCCGCACCAGCGCGAGCCCGCAGGAAAGCGCTTCCCCCGGCCTGCCGAGGTTGCGCACCTTGATGACCGGGACCAGCTTGTTGAGCTGCTTTTCCACCTGCTCCACGGTGCCCGCGTCGCCGAGGACGACGATCGTGATGCAGGAAACGGAGCCGTCCTGCACCGGGCCGACGGCGAGGCTGTGAATATTGAATCCCCGGCGGGAGAACAGCGCCACGACCTTCGAAAGAACGCCGGGACGGTTTTCCACCAGCACGGAGAGCGTATATCGGTCCATCGGACTCCCTCCCTTACAGCGTCGGCGTGTCCGGATCCACGCGGCAGATCAGCACGAACGGCCCGCGCGTCTCGAGCATCTCCGCGGCGAAAGCGTCCGCTTCGGCGTTCGTCGCGGCGAACCGCGCCGGAACGCCGTAAGCCCCGCAGAGCCGGAGGAAATCCGGGTTGCCGGAAAGATACGTCGCGTAATGCCGGCCGCCGTAGCGCTCGTTCTGCAGCTCCCGCACCATGCCGAGCCGCCGGTTGTCAAAGAGAATGACCTTCACCGGCGCGTGCGTCTGGCAGAGCGTCGCGAGCTCGCACATGCTCATCTGGAACGCGCCGTCGCCGCAGACCGCGACGACCGTCCGCTCCGGCGCGCCGATCGACGCCCCGAGCGCCGCCGGGAACGCGTAGCCCATGGTCCCGAGCCCGCCGGAGGTGAGGAACCGCCCGTTTCGCATCGCTGCATTCCGCGCCGCCCAGATCTGCCCCTGCCCGGGGTCGGCGGTGAGCACCGTGTCCTCCGGGAGCTTTTCCGAGAGCTTCCGCAGGAACGAGCGCGGCTCCACGAAATCCTCCCGGTCCTTGCCGCGCGGGACCCGCGCGTTCCGGTACGCTTCGACGCGTGTGCGCCAGCCGGCCCGTTCCACGGGCTCGAGCCTTCCCGCCATCGTCTCCAAAACGCCCTTGAGCTCGCCGACGATGGGGATATCCGCGCGCATGTTTTTCCCGATCTCCGCCGGGTCGATGTCGATGTGGATGATCTTCGCCTGCTCCGCAATCTGGTTCGGCGCGGCGACCGCGCGATCCCCCACGCGCGCCCCGCAAAGCACGAGGAGGTCCGCCTCGCGCACGGCGCGGTTCGCGCACTCCTCGCCGTGCGAGCCGATCATCCCGAGGAACAGCGGGTCGTCGGTGGGCATCACGCCGAGGCCCATCATCGTGGAGACGACGGGCAGGCCGCCCTTATGCGCAAACTCCAAAAATGCCTCGCGCGCGCCGCCGAGCAGCACGCCCCCGCCGCAGCAGAGGATCGGCCGAAGGGACTCGCCGATCGCCGAGAGCGCCCGCTTGATCTGCAGCGGGTGTCCCTTCGTCGTCGGGTGGTAGCCGGGGATATCGACCGTCTCCGGGTAGGCGAAGGGCTCGTCGCTCTCCGCGAGCTGCACGTCGATGGGCACGTCGATCAGCACCGGGCCGGGACGCCCCGTGCCCGCAATGAGGAACGCCTCCTTGAACGCGCGGGGGATGTCGCGCGCGTCGGTGAGGAGGATGGAATGCTTCGTGACGGATTCGCACGCGCCGGTGATGTCCGCTTCCTGGAACACGTCCCGGCCGAGCTCGCTCCGGTCGATCTGCCCGGTGATCGCAACGAGCGGGATCGAATCCATATACGCCGTCGCGATGCCGGTGATGAGGTTCAGCGCGCCGGGGCCGGAGGTCGCGACGCAGACGCCGGGCTTCCCGGTGACTCTTGCCCAGCCGCTCGCGGCGTGGGCGCCGTTCTGCTCCTGCCGCACCAGGATGTGCCTGAGCGCGCTGCCGTAAAGTTTATCGTAAAACGGGCAGATGGCCGCGCCGGGGTACCCGAAGATCGTGGTGACTCCCTCGGCGAGGAGACTGTTGACCATCCGCTGCGCACCGTTGATCATTTTTTTCGATCAGCCTTTCATTTCCACTGGGTTTGTGCTATACTGATATCCGGGCGCCGGCGCTTGCCGGATAGCCCGCAGGTTCAAAAGTATTGTAGCACAAACAGCCACCGGTTGGCAAGGTCTGCGGACAAAAAAACGGCGGCGGCAGGGAGGAACAGATGGACCCCAAAGAAACGGAGCCGATGCCGAAGGGCGCCGCAGCGCTCTCCTTTCGCATGGGAGAGCTGCTCCTGCGAAGCGGCGCGGAGATCTTCCGCGTGCAGGAGACCATGGAGCGCGTGGCAAGGGCCTACGGCGTCACGGAATTTAACGCGTATGTGCTCTCGAACGCGATCTTCGCCGCGGCGGTGGAAAACGGCGTGCGGAGCGAAACGAAGCTGAAATTCGTCCCCGGGACCGTCACGCACTTCGGCCGCATCGCCGCGCTGAACCAGCTTTCCAGAGAGATCGCTGCGGGGATGGTCCCCGAAGCGGAGGCGTTCCGCCGCGCGGAAGAGGCGGCGCGCATTCCCTATACGGACGGCAAACTCCTCATCCTCGCGTGCGCCGTGGGCAGCGCGTGCTTCAGCTTTCTCTTCGGCGGCTCGCTTTTGGACGCTGCGGCCGCCCTGCTCTGCGGCGCGGTCCTGCAGGTCTTTCTGAATGTTGTGGACCGCCGCAGCGCCTCGAAATTCATCACGAACCTCGCGGCGAGCGCCCTTGTCGCGCTCGCGGCCGTGGCGCTCTACGCGCTCGGCCTCGGGAACAGCCTCGATAAGATCATCATCGGCTCCATCATCCGGCTGGTGCCGGGCGTCGCGCTCACCACCTCCATCCGCGATTTCCTGAACGGCGACTATCTTTCCGGGACGATCCGCATGATCGACGCGTTCCTCGTCGGCGGCTGCATCGCCGTGGGCGTCGGGGCGGTCGTCATGCTCTACTACAACTTCGCGGGAGGTGTGCTGCCGATATGACGCTCCCGTTTTTCCTCGACTGTCTGCTCCAGACCGCCGTGGCGTTCGCCGCGACCGTCGCGTTCGCCCTGATCTTCCACGCGCCGAAGGCGCAGTATATCCCCGCCGGGCTGACGGGCGCGTTCGGCTGGCTGATCTACACAGTCTTCATGCACTTTCTCCCGAACGCCGCTTTCGCGTCCTTTTTCGCCGCGCTCGGGCTCACCTATCTCGCGCGGGTCTTCGCGTTTTACCGCCGCTGCCCCGTGACGGTGTTCCTCATCAGCGGGATCTTCCCCATCGTCCCCGGCGCGGGCATTTATTACACCGGCTACCACTTCTTCATGAACTCCAACGGCGCCGGCGCGGAAATGGGGCTCGAGACCATCAAGATCGCCATCGCCATCGCACTGGGCATCGGCATCGTGGTCTCGCTGCCGCGCGGCTTCTTCACGCGGCGGCCCAAATTCGAAGGGCGGGATGTCAAATGACCGAAGTGAAGATCGGCAAAAACGACGCCGGCCAGCGCTTGGACAAATTCCTCACCAAGACCTACCCGAACCTGCCGCAGTCAGCGCTCTTCAAGGGCATCCGCAAAAAGGACATCAAGCTGAACGGCAAACGCTGCGAAAACGGCTCGCGCCTCGCGGAGGGGGACGTCCTCACGATGTACCTGCCGGACGATTTTTTCCAAACCGCCCCGAAGGAATACGATTTTCTCAAGGCCCCGGCGCGGCTCACGGTCGTCTATGAGGACGAAAACGTCATGCTCCTCGACAAGCCCCCGGGACTCATCGTCCACCCGGACGAGCACTACCACTTCGATTCGCTGATCGCCCGCGTCCATCATGTGCTCTACGACCGCGGCGAATACGACCCCGAGGCGGAGAACGCGTTCGCGCCCGCGCTCGTCAACCGCATCGACCGCAACACCGGCGGCCTCGTGATGGCGGCGAAGAACGCGGAGGCGCTGCGCATCCTCAACGCGAAGGTCAGGAACCGGGAGATCGAAAAGCGGTACCTCTGCGTCGTCTGCGGCGTGCCGGAGCCGAAGGAGGCGCTGCTCACCGGGTACCTGACGAAGAACGAGAGCCAGAACCGCGTCTACATCGACAAAAAGCCCTTCCCAGATTCGCGCGCCATCCGCACGCGCTACCGCGTGCTCGAGGAGCGGCACGGCTTCGCCCTCTGCGAGGTGGAGCTCCTCACCGGCCGGACGCACCAGATCCGCGCGCACATGGCCTCCATCGGCCACCCGCTCGCAGGGGACGGCAAGTACGGTTCGAACGCCGTGAACCGTCGGATCGGCTTCCCGTATCAGGCATTGCACGCGTATTCGCTCCGGTTTCGCTTTACGACGGACGGCGAGGCGCTGCAATACCTAGACGGCAAAAAATTCACCGCCGAAGACGTATGGTTCCTCGAACGCTTCCGGGCGTTATAAACCGAGAAAGCGCCGGTCCCTTGACCGGCACAGGAAAGGAAAAAGAGCGATGGAAAGAAAACCGATCTTGGATATCAAAATCGACATGATGGGCGAAAGCATCCATCTGGAAGGCGAAAACGGCGCAGTGGATATGATCCCGTTCAAGGGCAGCGTGCGCGGCGAGATCTTCCGCGGCATCGTGGAGCCCTGCGGCGTGGACACGCAGGTCCTCAACGCCGTGGGCGTGCGGCACATGTCCGCGCGGTATATGCTGACCGGCGAGGACGGTGCCGGGCAAAAAGCCCATATCTACGTTGAGAACAACGGCTGGTTCGAGGAAGCGCACCGCGCCATGCCGTTTCACACCGTCCCGACGTTTTACACCGACAGCGCCGCGCTCGCGCCCTATCTCCACCGGAATCAGTTCGTCGGCGAGGGGAGCGTCGAGGAAGACGGCCTGCACATCCGCTTCTTTGAGATCCCGCACGCCGAAAAGGCTTGACGCGCAGATCTCTCTCCGATTTTTGCGGATTCTTCCGCCTGAAAGCGGATCCGGCGTTTTTTCGGAAAAAATCCGCTTCAAAACGGAAAGAAACGCCTTTGGATTCGGTGTATAATGATATGAGAGAAATTGTCGCTTTTTCCGCTTCGGCGGCGAAAGCGTGCGGAACACCAAGGAGGCGTCACATGAAAGACATTCGAATCGCCATCATCGGCCACGGCTTTATGGGCCACGAGCACGAAAAAATGCTCTCGGATTTCCCGGGCATCCGGCTCGTCGGCTTCTCCGACATCGACCCGACGCAGCTCGAGGACGTAGGCCCCGGGCTCAAGCGGTACGCCAGCAACGAGGAGCTGCTGAACGACCCCGAGGTGGACGTGGTGATGGTGGTCTGCAACAACAACCAGCACCGCGACATCGTGATCCAGGCCGCGAACGCGAAGAAGGACATCATCTGCGAAAAACCGGTCGCGATGAGCCTTGCCGAGCTCGACGAGATGGAGGAAGCCTGCCGGAAGAACGGCGTGAAGTTCACCGTGCACCACCAGCGCCGCTTCGACCCGGATTTCCGCACCGCGAAGGCCGTGTACGATTCCGGCACGCTCGGCGACGTCTACACGATCAAGAACTCCCTCTACGGCTTCAACGGCAATATGCACGACTGGCACGTCTTCATCTCCGAGGGCGGCGGCATGCTCTACGACTGGGGCGTACACCTGCTCGACCAGATGCTCTGGATGATGCCCGGCGTGAAGATCAAGTCCGTGTTCGCGGACGTGCGCAGCGTCATCAACTTCGAGGTGGACGACTACTTCAAGATCCTGATGCGCTTTGAAAACGGCGTCACCGGCGAAGTGGAGCTCGGCACCTACTACCTCTCCGACCGCAAGGAGGGCAAGTGGTTCGAACGGCACTGGTTCGTCGGCGGGAACAAGGGCACCGCATACGTCGATGGCTTCCACCCGGAGGGCAAGATCGTGCGCACCTCCCACCTGCTGCAGAACGTCGGCAACAAGCGCACCATGACCTCCGCCGGACCGACGCGTTCCTTCGGTCCCGCGCCCGAGGGCACGATCCTCACCGAGCCGCTGCCCGAGGTTCATACCGGCCACGAGAATTACTTTGAAAACTACGTCCGCGCCTACCACGGCGAGGAAGAATTTCTCGTCAAGATCGACGAGACTCGCCGCGTGCTCCGCCTGATGGACGCGGTCCGGGAATCCGCGAAGACCGGAAGATCCGTTGATTTCGAGTAAGCCCTCTCTCTTTATCCCCGCGAAGCGCCCCTTCGGCCTTCGCGGGGCTTTTTTCTCCCTCACACGCGAAAAACCCGGACCTTTCGGTCCGGGCTTGCTCTTTGGGAAAAGAGCTCTTGGTTTCACGCCGCCGGCGATCAGAAGACCCACGCGTTGCCGCTCTCCTCGTCGTCCGGGTCGGGCGTTTTGAACTCGAAGCGGAACGGCGGCTTATACTGCTGCACGAGCGGCAGAAGCACATCCTGCATATTCTCGCGCACATAGGGCTCGTCGTCAAAGACCATCGTCACGGTTTTGTCCTTCCCGCAGGCCTCCCAGCGCGGCAGGCCGTCCGCGTTCGGGTCGCCGGTGCGCGCGAAGTTCACGAACGCTGCGGACATCGTCTTTTCCAACTTCTCATAGTTCTTCTGGTGGCAGAGCGGGATCAGCTCCGCGTTGTGGAAGAAATACGGGATATCCGAGCAGTGCCACGCCGCGCGGCCGCCGTCGTAATCGAAGACCTTCGCGAAAACGTAATTGTACACCGGCGCCTCGGCCTCCGCCGCCTTCTTCTTCACATACGCCACGGTGGAGGGCAGGAACATCGTCTCGAGGTCGGACGCATAGACCTCGTTCGTGTTCGGGTACTGGCGGCGGAACTCCGCGAGGATCTTCTCCCCGCCCTCTTCGCCGTAATATTCCTTGACGATGCGCTCGCGCTCCGGGACGGAGAGCGCCTCGCGGTCGCCGTAGTCGCCCGGGAAGCCGAACTCCGCGATCACCGTGCCGACGATCGTCGGGACCTTCAGTGCGCTCGCGCTGAAATCGCCCTCGAGCGGGTCGCAGGTGTAGTATGCGTTCGGCTTCGGCGTCCAGCCGACGCGCTTGCCTTCCTTCTGGAACTTCACCGTCGCCTTGTTCACCGCCCAGATGAACTGCGGCACCGGCACCTTTTCGAGCTTCTCCACGTCTTTCTCGTCGATGTGGAGCTGCTGCATGATCTCCAACGCGAGCTCCTTCGCCGAGCAGTCGGAGTTGAAATCGCCCGCCGGGATCACGCCGCTCATGACGATCATCTTCTGGAAGAGGCCCTCCGCCTCGGGGATCTGCCCGAGCACCGTGACCTTCCCGCCGCCGCCGGACTGCCCGAAGATCGTGACGTTTTCCGGATCGCCGCCGAAATTCGCGATGTTGGTGTGTACCCAGCGCAGCGCCTCCACGAGATCCGCCATGCCGACGTTGACGGAGTTCCAATACTTCTCGCCGAAGTCGGAGAGGTCGAGGTATCCGAACGCGTTGAGCCGGTGGTTGACGGAAACGACCACCACGTCGTCGAGCTTCGCGAGGTTGAAGCCGTCGTAGCAGACCTGCTCGATGGAGCTGCCCGCCGAATACCCGCCGCCGTGGATCCAGAACATCACAGGCTTCTTCGCGTTCGGGTCGCACGCGGTCGTCCACACGTTGAGATACTGGCAGTGCTCGCTGCTCGGCCAGAAGCGGTGCGGCGTCATGACCTCGCCGGTCGGCATCGGCTCGTTCAGCACCGGGCAGATCATCCCGTAGCTGCCCGCGTCCTTCACGCCCTCCCACGGGGAGACCGGTTCGGGCATCTGGAAGCGCTTCGCCTTCGCGTAGCGGATGCCGTAGAAGTGATCCACGCCGTCATAGTGGAAGCCGCGCAGCTTCCCCGCCTTCGTCTCCACGATGGGCGCGGTCTTGTTCATGTAAAATTCCTTTGCCATGCTTTTTCCTCCTTTAATAGGCGAACTGAACAGCCTTGAGCGTCAGTGTGCCTTCTTTGACGACGACCTTCACGGTCTGCTCGGCTCCCGCGGGGATCGTGACCTTCTCGCTCATCCGCGGCTGCAGGATGTCTCCCGCCTCGAGATGCACGGAACCGACGGATTCGCCGTTGCAGAAGAGCTCGACCTCGCACGCGCCCACGCCCTCGAGCGCGACGGTGCAGGGCTTTTCGACCTCGCGCACGGTGTAGTTCGCAAACTCCCCGGCCTGCAGCTCCAGCGCGAGGTCCTGCAGCGGGTCGTAGCGCTCCTCGTTCCGGTCCTCGTACCACGCGAACTTCGGATACGGCAGCGCCTTGTCGGTCGCCCAGACGAGCTTCGTGTGATCCTCCAGACGGAAGTTCAGGTAGTTCGAAAGCTCCCAGTTCCCGTAGTACCGCTTGCCGTCCTCGGTCCACATATCATACGCCGCGCCGGGCAGGCGGATGTCCGGGTGCTTCGCCGCGATGCGCGGGTTGTCCCGGTGGATCTCGCAGTGCTCCAGCTTCGTCAGCTCGATAAACTCATCCATGATCCGGATGCTCTCCGCATAGGACGGGCGCGGGCCGACCATTTGGAACTTCTGGATCTTCTCCCAGTCCTTCGGAAGCGGATGGTTGACCGGGCCGTGGCCGCCGGGGCCGTGCGGGTCTCTCGCCGTCTTCCAGCCCCACGGGGTGTACGCGACGCCGTAATGCGCGCAGATGTCATAGAATACCGCGTCGTTGATCGGCCCCGCGCCGCACTCTCCGAGCCACAGCGGGACGTTCAGCTCCTCGCGCTTGAGCAGCCACGGATAGAGGTCGCGGATCTCCGGCGAAGCGCCGTACAGATGGATGGAGATCGCCCAGTTATGGCACTCCTCGTCGTACTGGCGGTTGAAGATGCGCGCGTCGCGGGCGTATTTCGCGCCCTCGAGGAAGATGATGTGCTCCTTGTCGATCTTCCGGATCCGCGCGATGCAGTCGTCGTAGTATTTGACGAGCAGTGGGATGTATTCGTGCTGTACCGGCGAGGAGACCGGCTCGTTGATGAGGTCGTATCCCGCGACGATCCAGCGCTTCCCGAAGCGGCGCACGATCTCCTCCCAGAGGATGATCTGCCGCTCGGTGCTCTCCTCGTCGAGGAAGACGGAGGGGTACTCGCAGAAGAGCGAGTCGCCCGTCGCGCCGTTGTTGCCGCCGACCACGCCGTGCATATCGAGGATCGCATAGATGCGGTGCTTCTCACACCAGTCGATCACGTTGGCGAGGCGCTGGAAACCCCCTTCGTTAAAGGCGATGCCCGGCTCCTCGTAGAGCAGCGCGTTCGCGTTCAGCACGACGCGCACGCAGTTGAAGCCCATCTCCGCCATCAGCGCGATGTCTTCCTCGCGCAGGTGGTTTTCCTCCCAGCGGTCCCAGAACGTCTCGAGGTACTTCTGCCCGCACAGCTCGCGGATCTGCTGGCTGACGAAGCGGCGGGAGGTCCACCGCTCGGGATTGTGGTCCTTGCCGGGACCGGGGAACAGGATGAACTTGAACGTGTCGCGGGGCAGCGGCGCGGAGCCGATCATAAAGCCCTCGACGTTCTCCCAGTTCGCGGCGCCGTAGCCGTGCAGGACGATCTCCTGCCCCTCGCCGTTGACGAACCGCGTGCCCTCGCAGCGCAGAACGCCCTTGACATACTCGTTTGTAAATTTGCTCATGGATGCTCACCTTTCCTGAAACGCCCCGGAGGGAGAGCGGAGGCAGACAAAGCGTCTCTCCGCCCTCCCTCCAGAGGAAATGGTCTCTGAAATTTTTCGCGCTTATCTCGCGAGATAGCGGTCGTAAATGTCCTGATAGGTGTCGATGACGTCCTGATACCCGTACTGCAGGAGCTGCGCCTTGAAGTCCTCAAAGCTGGTGTCGTCCTCGCCGATGATGTAGTTGATCGTGTGCTCCTGGATCAGCGTGGTGATGGCGGTCAGCTTGGAGTTGGTGGCGGTGCCCTCCTCGTCGGTGGGGGTCAGGCTGCGGACCGGCATGGAAACGTTCGTCTCCGGCGCGCTCCAAATATTCACGGCCTCCATCTGCTGGTTGACGCCGCCCGCGGCCGCGGTGGAGATCTTCTCGCTCGCGACGGCATTGTGCTTGCCGAGCCAGCAGTTGCCCCAGTCGAGGCAGTAGCGCTCAAGAATGGCGGAGGGGCCTTCGGGATTCGTCAGGACCTTCTCGGTGAACTGCGGCTCGCCGTCCACCATCTCATAGGTGTCGCCCTCGATGCCGTACCAGCTCAGCAGCTCGCCCTCTTCGGAATAGAGGAAGTCGAGCCATTTCGCGGCGAGGACCGGATCCTTGCAGGAGGTGGAGATGAAGATCGTGTCCTTCGCGATGATGCGTTCCGCGCTCTGGACCGGCTTATCGCCTTCGTTGAGCGCCGGCGCGGCGATCGGCTGCAGGAACTCGTCCGGGTTGTTGACCATGTGCATCTGCGCGTAGTTGTTGCCCGTGAACGCGGAGAGGATCAGGCTGTACATCAGCTTTTCGTTGTTCTCCACGGAGGCCGGCGTGTCGAGGTAATAGTTGAAGGAAGTGAAGTTCGGATCGATCAGGCCCTCGGAATACCACTCGCGCATCGTGTCCAGATATTCGCCGTAGCCGTCGAGCAGCACGCCCGCGACGACCTTGTCGCCGTCAAGCTGGAGATAGTCGCGGCTGAGGGTCGAAACGCCCCAGGAGAGCGCCAGCGCGGAACCGCCGTTCGTGTCGAGCATCAGCGGATAGTCCATGCCGCTTTCCTTCGCCTTCACGAGCGCGTCATGCCAGCCCGCAACGGTGGTCGGCTCTTCGAGCCCGAGGCTCTCCAGGATGTCCTTGCGGTAGGCGAGGCCCTGATAGGTGCCCTCGGATTCCGCCGTGCCGTCGCCGCCGACGATGACCTTGATGCAGCTCATCTTCCCGCTGTCGGAGGTCGCCTCACGGCGGGCTTCCTCGCTGTTGTTCAGATAGTTCATGTAGTTGGGCATATACTTGCGGATGAGCGAGTCGTGATCCTCATAGACCACGCCGTCCTCGATGCCCTTCTCGATGCCGCCCGGATACGCTTCGGACGCCGGATAAACGATGTCCGGATACTCGGAGGCGGCGAGCAGGATGCCCAGCTTTTCAGCGGCCTCGTTCACGCCGACCGGCACCCAGTTGATGTGCACGTTCGTCAGCTCTTCCATCTTCTTGACGCCCTCGATCTCGTTGAGGTCCGTCATGACGGCGCCGCTGTACACGGCCCAGACGGAAAGCTCCGCCTTTTCTTCGGAAAGGGGAAGGGTCAGGGGCTCGGGCTCGCCGGTGTCTTCGGCGCCCGTCTCGCCTTCGGCGGTCTCTCCGCCCGCGGTCTCCCCGCCGGCGTTCGCGCCGCTGCCGGACTCCCCGGCCGTGTTCGGGGTAGAAGTGCTCGTGCCCGCTCCGCTGCCGCCGCCGCACGCGGTGAAAACGGAAACCGCCATGCACAGGACCAGCAGAAGCGCCAGGATCTTCTTGATGTTCATTGTGGTTGCTCCTTTTTTGATGTTTTTATGACTTTACCGCGCCAACGGTCATGCCGGTAACGAAATACTTTTGGACGAAGGGATAGGCGCACAGAATCGGAAGCGTGGAGACGACGATCGCCGCATACTCGATGCTCCGCGAATACATGGTCGTCGTGCTCACATCCGATGCGGAGGTGATCTCCTTCGTGGACTGGAACAGGATGCTCCTCAGCGCCATCTGCAGCGGATAGAGATCCGTGCGGGTGGGCAGGTAGAGCAGGGCGGACATATAATCGTTCCACTTCATGACGACCGTGAAGAGCATGATCACCGCGAAGGTGGATTTGCACAGCGGGAGGATGATCCGGAACATGATCACGAAGTCGTTCGCGCCGTCCAGCCGCGCCGCCTCCTCGAGCGCGTCGGAGATGTCCTGCATCGACGTGCGCATGAGGATGATGTTGAAGACGCTCAGCGAACCCGGGATCACCATCGCGCTGACGGTATCCAGCATCCCCAGCTTGCTGATGACCATGTAGGTCGGGATCATGCCGCCGTTGAAGAGCATGGTAAACGAGATGATGAGCATGAACGTGTTCCGGTAGAAGAACCTGCGGCGGCTGAACACATACCCCGCGATCACCGTAAAGACGCCCGTCGTGATGCAGGAGAGGACGATGAAGAGCAGCGTGTTCGCGTAGCCGGACCAAAGGCTCTTATACTGCAGGATCATGCTGTACGCGTTCGGGTCCACGTTCTTCAGCGGATAAAGGACCAGACCTTTCGAGACGTTCAGCTCCGTCGGGTTGCTGATGCTGGACATGACGACATGCCAGATCGGCACGAAGCAGACGAACGAAACGGCGAGCAGGAAAAGGACCGCGAACACCAGAAACACCGCTCTGGCCTTGGTCATTTTGTAGTTCAGTCTTCTTTCCACTTTCGTTTCGCCTCCTCAGAACATGGACGTGCCCGAAAGCACTTTGGTGATCTTGTTCGTCGTCAGGAGCAGGATCGTGCCGATGATTGAATTGAACAGGCCGACCGCGGTCGAAAGCCCGTAATCCGCTTCCGTGATGCCCATGCGGTAGACGTAGGAGTTGATCACGTCGGAGAACTCGTAGTTTGCCGGGCCATAGAGCAGCAGGATCTTGTCCGCCGGGACAGAGAACACCGCGCCCATGCGCATGATGAGCATCATGATGACCATCGGCGTGATGCCCGGGATCGTCACATGCAAAAGCTGCTTCCACTTGCCCGCGCCGTCCACATACGCCGCCTCATACAATTCCTGATCGACGCCGCTCAGCGCCGAGAGGTAGATGATCGAGCCGTAGCCGAGGCCCTGCCACATATTCTGCAGGACGTAGATCAGCCAGAAGTTGCTTTTCTGATTGATGAGGTTCACGCTCTCCCCGCCTGTGATGTTCGCGACGAGCACGGAGATCGGGCCGCCCGCCTCCGTGAAATCCATGACGAGGCCGCACGCGACGACCGCAGAGATGAAGTACGGCATATAGCTGATGGTCTGCACCGTCTTCTTGAACGCCTTCTGCGTGATCTCGTTGAGGATGAGCGCGAAGAGGATCGGTGCCGGGAAGTTGATGACGAAGTCGAGCACGCCGATGCAGATCGTGTTGCGGAGCAGACGCCCCACATACGGGCCGGAGAAGAAATTGATGAAGTTGTCAAACCCGATCCATTTGCTGCCGAACAGCCCTCTCGCCGGCGCATACCGCTCGAAGGCCATCAGAAGCCCGGCCATCGGCGCGTAGTTGAACACGGCGAAATAGGCGAGGATCAGGATCAGAAGAATGTAGACGACCGCGTTTCTCTTGATGTCGAGCCGCAGATTGTGGGGGACCGCCCGCACGCCGCCGTCCAGGATGTACCCGCCAAATGTGGACCCGCCTTGGTTTTCCGGTTTTGCCTTCGGTTTTCGCGGCATCCCGTATCCCTCCCTGTGTTTTGCGCTGATTTTTTACTCTCAGCGAAGGATTTTTGTGTTTTTATTATAGCGTCCGTTTCCGCGCGCCGCATTCCGTTTTGTTTTCAGATTTTGTCGAATTTGCTTCCTCTTCTTTTTCAAAAACGGGGTTTGGAAAAAATCGGATAGAAAATTGAAAAGGCCCGGCCCGTTTTCTCAACGGGTCAGGTCTTTTCATATCGTTCTATCCTTTTTTATCACAGGCTGCCCGAGCACCGCAGCCGTTGCGTTTTAAAATCCGCCTCAGTGCTCCCGCACGACGGTGATGAACCGGATCTCGTTCGGCGCGAGGCGGAGATGCAGCCGCAGCTCGCCCCGGCGCGCCTCCCGGATCTCCAGCGTGATCTCCGGCGCGGAGATCTGCTCCAGATATTCGACGTCCTCGCGGCTGATGTCCTTCACGCTGCCCAGCCCGATCCATTTGTCCAGCACGCTGCCGTTCTCCTCGTTGAGGATCTGCTGGCGGATGCGGTAGTTCCCGCCGTCCCGCAGCCCGTCCAGCACCAGCTCCATCGGGTAGTCGTTCCTGTCCTCAAAGAGCGTGCCGATCTCCTCCGGCCGGAAGGAATCCTCCTCGCGCATATAGTAGAGGGGACCGAGCGGTCTGCGGTTCCAGCAGAGGATCCTGAGATCCCCGGCGTCGCCCTGCGTCACGATGCAGTTCCCCGTCCGGGCCACACACTTCTCCCCGAGCTGTCGGAGGAAAAGGCAGGCGTAGTACGCGGGCTTGCGCAGCCCCCCGCGCGAGAGCAGCCCGCCGCTCCCGGAAAGGACCGAACCGGAATCGGAGAAAACGCCGAGCAGATCGGACGCGTAAAACATCCCGATCGTCCGCACCGCGTGCAGGTTCTGCAGCATGGTCTCCGCGACCGTCGCGCCGCGGTAGCAGCTATCCTGCAGGAAATTGCGGTTCGCAAAGCTGATGCCCCACTCCGTCACCCAGTGCTCGCCCTGAAAGTTCCGGCGTTCCAGCGCCGTATTGATCCGCGCCAGCCCGTCCGAAAGGAGGTCGCGGAACGTCTCCTTCTCGTATTCGCTCCCGACGACATGATACGGGAAGTGGATGCTCGTGAAAATATCCGGCGGGTATGCGGACGTCAAGAGCTGCCGGATGCTCTGTTCCAGCCGCTCCGCCGTCTCTCCGCCGCGCAGCCCCGGCCCCGCGATGCGCGCATCGGGAAAGATCTCCCGGATGCAGGCGCAGGTCTTTTCCCAGACGCGCAGCGGACTGTAATCCTTCGCCGCGTAATACTGCCCGTCCCTGCCGCGAAAGGCGATCTCGAAGACCCACTCGCGGACCGTCTCGTCGCGGTACCTGCCGCGAATATGCCTCAGCAGCGCGGAGACCGCCGCGAGCCACGCTTCCTCGCTCTCAAAAGAGACGCGCGTCTCGCCGCTGAAAAGCACGCGGGTCTCGCTCGCGAGGGTGCGGTTCTCCCGCGGGCTGAGGTCGCAGAAGACCCGAAAGCCGTTGTCCACGCAGAAATCGAAGATCTCGTCGAGCGTGGAAAAATTAAACTCGCCCTGCTTCCCGCTCATGATCATCAGGTCGGAAGAAAACACGCTCCACATCCGAAGATACTGGATGCCCAGCTCCTTTTTGAGGAGCAGGACCTGCCGCTGCATGCTCGCGGACTGCAAAGCCGAAAACGGCCCGACGTTCACCATCCGGCTGGTCCAGCGGTTCCACGGCTCCGCGCGGTCGGTGTGCGCGTTGACCACCTCGGCCGTCTGCGTGTTCGGATCCCCCATCTCCTCCATTTTCGAGAGCATCCGCAGAATGAGCTGCACGCTGTGCTCGTCCAGTTCGGACTGCATCCGGGTCTTGCGGCTCTGGTCCCGGTATTCCTTCGGCGTCACGCCGTATCTCTCCCGGAACGCCTGGCTGAACATCGAAGGCGTGGAAAAGCCGTTTTCCACCCCGATGCTGGAGATCGGCGCGTCGGTCCGTTCGAGGTCCTTCTTCGCGGCCTCGAGGCGCAGGTTCTTCAGGTAGATCGGGTACGTCTCGCCCGTGTACCGCTTAAACAGCTTGGAGGTGGCGGACCGGGAGAGGAAGAACCGCTCCGCGATGTCCGTCATGCTGAGGTTGGACCGAAAGTGCAGACGCACATACTGGACGATCTCAAAGGCGAGCGCGTCCTTGCTGCCCTCGTCGGGGACGTCGGGATCGGGGACGAGAAAGTTCCACACCAAAAGCTGCAGGATCAGGCAGAAAAGTCCCTTCTCCTGCAGGCGGGATTTTTCCCGGTTCCCGAGGAAGCATTTCAGAAGGCCGATCATCATAAAGCGAAACTCCGCATACGCCTGCCCGACGCCGTCGCGGCTGTTCAGGCTGAACCGCGCGAAGGTGCGGCCAAGCGCCACGCAAAGCTCAAAGTAATCGACGGAGAGCAGCGCCGCGTAGGTGTTCATCTCCATCTGCAAAAACGCCTGTTCCCCCGCGTTGAGAAGCAGCGAGTCCATCTTCCGGAGAAAGACCGCCCTTCCGCCGACGGTCACGCTGCACCCGCCGTCTACCACAAAGAGAATGCGGACCTCATCCGAGGAGGCCGGGAGATTCTGACTGCTTTGCAACAGCGTAAACCTCCACCCCGGGATCCTGTCATTCACGCGCCCCACCCCTTTCCTGATGCAAAATCATTATAGCAAGCCCGCCGAGGAAAGTCAACCGCGGCGCGGCAAAACGGGGAGGACGCCTTTCAGCGTCCTCCCCGCTCTTGTGATTTCGCAGCCGTGCCCGGACGGGGCCGCACAGGAAACGCGGCGCCTTACCACGCTTCCTGTTCCGGAAAGCGCAGCGGCTTTTGCGCGTCCCCCAGCGCGCCGGCCTCATAGAGCGCCGTGAGCGCCATAAGCCCGCCCCAGTGGTAAAAGGGATCGCTGCTCTCCACGTCGCAGCCCAGTCCGCTTTCGCCGCCGTAATTTTCGTGGACATGCCCATGCTCCCGCCATTCCCCGAGCAGCAGCGCGACGGACTTTTCCGCCAGCATCCGGCACTCCGCGGCGCACCCCTGCCGCCGCAGCGCGAGGTAAACGAGGAAGTTGTGCGGCGGCCAGATCCTCCCGCGCCAGTATTCCTGGTCCGCATAAGCGGGGTCGTTCCGCGCGACGGACGGGATCATGAAGGTCCCGGCAAATTCCTTCGGATCGTGGAAATGTCCGAGCATCCGCCGGACGCGCTCCGGCGCGACGCGGTCGCTGAAGAGGGCGTAGAAATTCGTCGGGCCCATGCGCGGGCTGAACGCTCCGGTATCCGTCCGGCGGTTGAGGTACATCCCCGCCTCCTCGCACCAGAGCTCTTCCATCCCCGCCTTGCATTTTTCGGCGCGGGAAAGCAGCTCGGCGCGTTCCGCGTCCCTTTCGAGCACACCGGCAAGCTCCGCCAGGACCTCGCAGTCCATGATGTACAGCCCGCAAAGCCCCACGTCCGCGAGACACATCAAATGCGTTTCGGGATCGAACGGGACGCCGTCGTAGAGCGGCGAATTGTCCATGCCGGATTCGAGCGCCGCGCCGTAGCTGTCCCCGACGCCGTCGGATTCCCAGTGCCGCCCCTCCCTCGGCGCGTAGGGGTCGGAGCCCCAGCAGAGCTGCCCGGTGGGAAGCATCCGGTGTTCGGCAAACCAGCGGTTCCATTCCAACAGGCTGTCAAAGAGCGAAGCGGCGAGCGTCCGGTCTCCGAAGCACCGGCAGACCTCCCGCACGGCCAGCGCGCCGACGGGCGGCTGCGAGCGGTCCCGCGTCTTGTAATCGTTCGCCGCGCCGAAATTCGGGACGAACCCCGCCTCCGTCTTCTCCCCGAGGATCGCATAGAGATTCGCCTTCGCGAGCACCTGCGAGACCGGGATCGACATCATGGCGGAAAAGAAGGTATCCCAGCAAAACAGCACATAGCCGCCCCAGCCCGCGCTCCATATCCGGCTGACCGGCGAGCACATCCGCGCCTTTTCCGGCTCGAACACCGTGTCCCAGCTCAGGCACGAGGACATGGCGAGGTATGCGTCCGAAAGCGCCCCGAAGCGTCCCGCCTCACGAAGCAGCGCCGCCCGCGCGGCCTCGAACCGCACCGCGAGCGCTTCGGCGGAGACGGGGCCGCCCGTGGAAACGGCGACGGGGCGGTCCAGCCGCAGGGCGAGGTACGGCGAGGCAAAGCCCGCGTTCCCCTCCTCGATCTGCACGCCGTCCGTATCCACGCGCACCTTCTTCCCGGGCAGAACGCCCAGAATGCCGCCGTACTTCCGGACCGCATAGCCGGGCCGGTTCCAAAGCACCGCCCCCTAGACGAGCAGCGCCGCGGAGACGGGACGAAGCGGCGTGACGAGCAGATACAGCGCGCCGTCGCGCGTCATGCTCTGCACGCGCAGGGACGCGTCCCCAAAGTGAAGCGTCAGCTCCGTGTAGCTCCCGTCTGCGGCGCGGATCCCCGGCCGGACCGTCTCCGCGCCGCGGGTCTTCCGCCCGACCAGCGCCTCCGTGAGGATGCGCCCGTCCCGATAGGTCTTCAGCCCGAGGTTGACCGCAAAGCCTTCCGGCATGAGCACATGGGAGAGCACGCTCCGGCTGTTCCATGTGTTCCAGCCCGCCGCCTGCGGTATCTTTTCTTTCATAAAGGTCCTCTCTTTCTTCTGTACGAGCAATATGCGAAATATTGTTCATAAAGGTATTGACAACGAATCCGAAAAGTATGTAATATATATTTATCCCCTTTGAAGCGGGGCAGTCCTTGGAGACTTTCGACGATGTACTGACTTTTTGCAGCGTTCAGGAAACGGAAAGGAGACAGCCGTATGAAGCGCACAGGAAGCAAATCCATATACAGCCGAAGCCTGTTTTCGATCATGCTGATCGGTCTGACCGGCCTTTTGATGTTCAGCGCGCTGTTCATCCCGCGCTTTCTCAACGTGGTCTGGCAGAACGAGCGGAACCAGCACCGTTACCAGTTGGAGCAGACGGGCGCGACGGTCAACAACCTGCTGGAAACGCTCGAAAACCTGCGCGTCGCGATCGGCGTCAACGATTCCCTGCACTCCTACCAACTCCGCAACGGGGAGACGCTTTCGGTGATCCAGGCCTCGAAGGAGCTGCAAAAATACACCGCCACCGCGCCGATCATCTACAACCTGTTTTTCTATATCTATGGCTCCGACAAGATCGTGGGCAGAGACTCCGTATACAAGAAATCGGATTTCGCCTCAACGGTACAGTATTACCCCGACTTCCCGCAGGAGGACCTGTTCCGGATCCTGGAGGACCCCGGCAGCGGGGCCATCCTTCCCTCCATGAAGGTCGTGCTTTCGCCCCGGCGGGCGGGGACGCGCGTGCTCTCCGTCATTCTTCCGATCTCCTCGCGCAACAGCGCGCCATACGGGTCGCTTCTCATCCAACTCGATGAGAAGGCGCTCGCCGGCGAGCTGCAAAAGTCGCAGAGCGACGGCAGCACGGTCGTGCTGATGTCCGGGGAGACGCTGCTTTTCAGCAGCAGCACGCTGGAGGAGGAGACCCTCGCCGCGCTCACCGCGCTCCCGGCTTCCGGCTCCGGCGAGACCGTGCTGCTCGAAAGCCTGACGGACCGCCTCGCCTATTCCCTGTACCCTGTCTCCTCCCAAAAGACGCCGCTCCGCTGCTTCATCCTCAGCGACCGCAAAAGCCTTTCCGCCTCCGTCTACGCCACGGTCATCAGCCTCATCCTGTGGTTCTGCCTCGGCCTTTGGGTGCTCGTTTTGGCGAGCTTCGTGGTCGCCCGGTACAATTACCGCCCGATCCGCGCGATCCTCGAGATGTTCGGCATCCCCGTGACGCGCGAGATGCTCGGCCGCATCAACGAGGCGGAGATGGTGACGGCGGCGTTCCAGCAGATCCGCATCAACACGCAGACGTATGTGCGGGAGTCTCTGGTGAACCGGCTGCTCACCGGGCAGTACGAGAGCACACAAGCCCTGCGCGACCACTGCGACCGCGCGGGCATCGATCCCGCAGCCGCGAAGTATTTCTCGTTCATCCTCCCCATGACGACGGAAAACCGCACGCCGATGGAAACGGACGCTCTGGCGGGAACGCTCGAGGAGGGCGCGAAGTATTATCTGCTCCGCAGCCTGCTGCGCAACTGCTACTGCGGCATCCTCGCCTGCTCGGACCCGGACACCGACGCGCAGCGCCTCTCCGAGGCGGTCTGCGCCCGCATGGAGGCTCTGCTCGGCTTCCCCGTCACGCTGTTTTTCAGCCGGCCCGTCACGCAGATCGAGGACGTCGCCGACGCCTACGCGGAGATCAGCAAGAAATCCGCGCCGCTGCGCCTTCTGCCGTACCGCACGGGCGTGATCCGGTATGACGACGAGGTGCCGGACGCGATCCCGGACGACATCCAGACCCGCGCGCTGCTCACGAACCTCGGCGACGCCATCACGCAGCAGAGCCGCAGCCAGCTTCTCACGGCGCTGCAAACGCTGACGGCGAAGCTGGAGGCGAAGGAGACCTCGCTGCCCATCGCACGCTCCGTCGGGCTGGACGCCTGCGCCATGCTGCTGCAAGAGCTGCACCGCCTGAAGGTCACCTCGCCGACGGACGTCGCGGATTTCAACCCGCTCGTTTCCCCGTGGACGGAGACGAAAAGCTCCGTCGCGAAGACGCTCCTCGCCATGGGAGACCGTCTGGCCGCACAGTACGACAAGCAGGACAACCAGCTCAAAAACGTCTGGATGGAGGATATCCTCCTCTACATCGAAAACCATCTTCTGGATTACGACTTCTCCGCCTATACCGTCGCCGAAGCGTTTTCCATGTCGCTCTCCACGTTCAGCCACGCGTTCAAGCGCAACATGAACGAGACGTTCCAAAACTACACCAACCGCCTGAAGGTGCAGATCGCAAAGCACCTGCTGACGGAGACCGATCTCTCCCTCAACGAGATCGCCGACCACCTCCGGTACTCGAACCCCTCGAACTTCGGGCGGATGTTCAAGGCGGAAACGCAGATGACGCCGAACAGCTTTCGGAACGAGTACGGGATCCAGAAATGACCGGAACCGCGCCGCCGTGCGAAAAAACGGCGGAAACCCAGCGGAAGCCCGTGACACCACGGGCTTCCACTTTTTCTGTGTATGAACTTTCCTACAAAATTTCCAGGGATCGGTATGCTCGCATCAAGGCGGTGCGATCAGCCCAGCGTGCGCTCATACGCAGCCTGATAGATCTCCGTGTAGCGCGAAAGTCCGAGGTTCTCCATCTCCTGGAGATACGAATCCCAGTTCTCCTCCACGCCGCCGTTGACGAACCAGTCGGTGAACGCCGTAGACTTATAGGTATCGACGTCGGTCTGGATGATCGCCAGCTCCTGCGACTCTTCTTCGGTGAACTTCAGGCTCGGCACGTTGTTGTCGCGATCGACATAGGGGCTGTAGATCTCGTCAAATCCGAGCTTCATCTGATCCGCCGGCGTCAGAGCAGTAAAGAGCGATTCGACCGCGTCGCCGCCCATGGTCGGCACGCCGCCGCTGATGGCGTACTTGTACTTCCAAGTATCGTAGTCCATACCTTCGGGCGGATCATTGATCGTCAGCTTGCCGTCTTCCTCGGTGAGGGTGACGCCGATCGGGCCGTAGGCTGCCTGTGCCGCGTTGATCGGGATGAAGAACTGATCGACCCAGCGCATAAGCCCTTCTTTGTTTTCGCACTCCGCGCTCATGACGAACTTCGGAACGCCGTCATATTCGGAATTTTCGCGGTTGCCGTTGTAGAACTGGTCGCCGTTCGGGCCCTTGAGGACCGGGACCGCGTCGTAGGAATCCTGATACGCGATGTTCAGCGGGTCCTTGATCCAGCAGGAAACGACGCCGACGATCGGGATATCGTTGCCCATGCGGGCGGACATTGTGCTCCAGGTCAGGGTGGCGCACTCCTCGGGGATCAGCTCTTCCTCATAGAGGTGGTGCATCCAGGCGGCGTAGTTCTTCCAGTTTTCCGTGGTCGGCACATACTCGACCTTGCCGTCCCTAAGGCGGAAATCGCAGGAATAACTGTTCTGTGCCCCGAACGCGCCGGTAAACGGCGTGCCGATCGGGTCCATATAGAGCGGGAGCTCGTCGTTCTCGCCGTTGCCGTTCGGGTCGCCGTCACGGAAGGCGATGAGGACCTGCTCGAGCTCGTCGATGGTGGTGGGCATCTCAAGATTGAGCGCTTCGAGCCAATCCGTGTTGATGAGCGTCACTTCGAACGTCTCCGGCCGGAACAGCATCTTGTCGGAAAGGAAGTAGATGCCGCCGTTGAGATCGGTAATCGCGCTGCGGTACACGTCGTCGCTCTCGATCCACGCCTTCAGGTTCGGCGTGTTCTCGTCGGTGATGAGGTCCTGCAGATTCGCGAACATGACGGCGTTGTTCGACACGTCGGAATTGGTGAGGCACTGCCAGCCGATGAACGCGTCGGGCAGGTCGTTGCCCGCGAGGAGCGCGGCCTTCTTCGTGGACCAGTCGGACTGGATGCACTCGAAGGAGATATCCACGCCCGCGTCCGCGGCGATCTGCTGATAGAACGGGTTGTCGTTGATGTCTTCGGTCGCGGTGTTCAGGATGGCGATGATCTCATAGTGGGGCGTCTCCCCCGTGGGCTCCTCGCCGCCGGTCTCGCCGCCGCCCGCTGCGGTAGAGTTCCCGCCGCCGGCCGTGGAAGCCGGGGTGCTGCTGCCGCTGCCGGAGCCGCCGCTGCAGCCCGCGAGCAGCGCCGCGGTCATGCAAAGGACCAGCAGGATCGAAACGATTTTGGTGATTCTTTTCATTACAGTAATCCTCCTTTGAAATGATGTATGTGTTTTACACCGGAGCGGAACAGGCCCGCGCCGGGATCAACCCTTGATGGAACCGATCATCACTCCCTTCGCAAAATACTTTTGCAGGAAAGGATACACGCACATGATCGGGATCGTGGACACCACGATCGAGCAGTATTTCAGAAGATCTCTGAGGCGCTGCTGCATCATGCCCGTCGTCTGTCCGCTGGCCCCCGTGCGCATACTCATGGAATTGGCAATGAGGATATCCCGCAGCGCGATCTGCAGCGGACGGTATTCCTTGCTCTGAATGTAGAGCAGCGCGTCAAAATAGCTGTTCCATATACCAACCGCCACATAAAGGCCGATAACGGCCAGGATCGCCTTGGAGAGGGGCAGGACCATCGTGAAGAAGAAGCGGATGTTCCCGCAGCCGTCGATGCGCGCCGCGTCCCAGAGCGCCTCCGGGATATTGCTTTGCAGGAAGGTGCGCGCGATGATCATATTGTACACGCTGAAGCACCCGGGTATAATGAGGACCAGCGGGTTGTCGATGAGGTTCAGGTTCTTCATCAGGATGTAGGTGGGGATCATCCCGCCGCCGAAGAACATCGGGATCGTGAAGAAGATGGTGATCCCGTTGCGCAGCATCATGTCTCTGCGGGACATGGCGTAAGCGGCCGGGATCGTGACGCAGAGCGAGACCAGCGTGCCGATGATCGTGTAGATGATCGTGTTGCGGTAGCCTGTCCACAGCGGCTCATACTCAAAGATCTTTTTGTACCCGTCGAGGAAGATCTCCTGCGGGAAGAACCAGACCTTGCCGTTCGCAAGGGCGTTCGGATCGCTGAACGACGCGATCACGACGAAATAGATCGGATACGCCGCGCCGATCAGAATGACGACGCTGACGAAATACAGGGCAAACAGTCCCAGCTTTTCCGACAGGGAATGTGTCTGCTTCATAAGATGAGAGCCTCCTTTCTGAAACGCCGCGTCACCAGAGACTGGTCTCGCTGACGTGTCTCGAAATGGTGTTGACCGTGATCAGAAGAATAAAATTGATGACCGTGTTGAAGAGGCCCACAGCTGCGGAAAAGCTGTATTGCTGGTGGATGAGGCCCATCTTGTACACATAGGTGGAGATGATCTCCGACGCGCTGAGGTTCAGGTTGTTCTGCAGCAGGAACACCTTCTCGAAGCCGACGTTCATGATGCCGCCCGCGTTCATGATGAGCAGGATGATCATCGTCGGCGCCATGCCGGGGATGTCGATGTACCGGATCTTGTCCCACCGGTTCGCGCCGTCCACCGTCGCCGCCTCATAGAGCGTGACGTCGATGCCGGAAAGCGCCGCGAGGTAGATGATGCTGTCCCAGCCAGTGTGCTGCCAGACGCCGGAAAGCACATAAATGCTGCTGAACAGCTTCGGCTGGCCGAGCGGATCGACCGGCTTCGCGACCCCGAAGAGATGCGCGATCTGCGCGTAGAGCCCCGTGTTCGGGTTGAGGAAGACGACGATCATGCCCGCGATGACGACCGTGGAAATGAAGTGCGGCATATAGGTGATGGTCTGCAGCACCTTCTTATACTTTTCGTGCCGGATCTGGTTGAGCAGAAGCGCCAGGATGATCGGCATGGGGTATCCGGCGACGAGGCTGTAAATGCTGATGGAAAGCGTGTTCTTCAAGATCGTGCCGAACTGATGGCTCGAGAAAAACCGGGTGAAGTTCGCCATGCACACCCATTCGCTGTTCCAAAAGCCCGTGCTCGGCTTGAAGTTCTGAAACGCGATGATGATCCCGTACATAGGAACGTAACTGAAGATCGCCACCACGAGCACCGCGGGGATCAGGAGCAGATAGAGCGTGCCGTTCTGCCTGAAATCCCTCGCCAGCCGTTCGCCAAGGGTCTTTTTCCGAATGACGTATTCGCCGCCCTGCGGCGCGGACTGCCGGTCTTTCCGCGATGCTTTCGTACCGTCGCGCATATTCATTCTCCTTTGCTTTTCTGGATTTCTCCGCCTGCCCGGCGACACGGCGCTGCGTTGTCCGCGCGTTCGGACTCCTCCCCAAAAGAAGTCCCCCGTCCCGCGCCTTGCGAAAGCGGTCTGCCGGATGCGTTCGGTGCGCGGGAGCCTGCCAGGTTTTGATGGACTTATTGTAGCAGACGTGCGCAAAAACTGTCAATCTTGAATATTTTCACGCGGTTTGCATCCATTCTTTTGTTGTCTTCGCAGAAAAGAATGCGCTTTCGTGAAAAATCGGAATAGATTTTCCCGCTTCCCCCATTTTCGGGAACTTATTTTCAAAGTTTGAATAAAGCGTCAAAACTTGCAGCGGACACGGCGCAGATCCCGACAAAATTTCATGGCCCGCCGCAAAAAAAGCGGATTGTCTTCCTTTTTCCCGCATGCTATAATCAGAACGAAGGGGCCCCGGGCGAAGCGGGGCCGGACCGTCACAACGTTTTTAAGGGGAAGGAGTGCCCGCCCATGCCGTTTGCGCCGGACACCGTGTGGAAAAAAGAGAAAAATGCGGGCCTTGTGGTGGGGAACGCCGCGCTTGCGGCGGACGTCTCCCCCAGCGGCCGGATGTTTCAGCGGATCCTCGTCAATCCGCCCTGTTTTGAAGAGGGGAAAAACGGGATCGCCCCGGCCGGGGAATCGGGATGGTTTTTCACCGTAGACGGCGAGACCCTGCCGGACGCCGCGCTCGAATGGGAGGTCCTCGAGCGGGACTACCCGCGCTTTCGGGACCGCGCGGCGCTTCCCGGGGGGATCACTGTGGAGCGCACGGCCTTCGCGCCGATCGCCGTCAACGATACGGAGCCGATGTTCCTGCCCGCGATCCTGATGTCTTTGCGGTTTTCCGGAGACCTCGCGGCGCACCGCGTGACCGCCGCGTTTCTCTGGCTGCTGCCGGACGCCCTCTGCGGCGAGGCGCTGCCGAGCGCTCCGGCGTTTCGCGCGCTCGAACACTGTGCGGTCGCGGAGCGCGGCTGCGCCTTTGTCGGGATGTGCGGCGGCGATGATCCGCACACCGCCGGCGGCGGCACGCTCGGCCTTGCGGCCTCCCTGCCCGCCGTGTGCGGCGATGCGGAGCTGCGGTGCTGGTTCGGCGTTTTGACGCCGGAGCACCGGTTCCGCGCGCACGCGGATTCCGCCGCAGAGCTGAGCGAGACGGTCTCCCGCGATTTCGAATCCCTCGCCGCTCTGCTGGAGGAATGGATCGCCTGCGTCCCGAACACGGGCGACGAACAGATCCTTCGCTACACGCGCTGGTATATGCAGGCCGCCGTGATGCTCACGAAGGCGGACGCCGCGGGGCGCGTCATCACGATGGGATACCGCGAGCTCAACCAGCGGGATTCCTTCTGGACGAGCTATCTGCACCTCGCCTTCTGGCCCGCGCTGGAGCAGACCATGATCCGGGAATCCTGCCTTTGGCAGCGGCCGAACGGAAAGATCCCCACGACGATCTACCCGAAGTACGAGCGTCAGCGGGACATCGACATCAACGAATATTTCTGCCTGCGGATCGGCCGGTATTACCGCTACCACCGCGATCTGCCGTTCCTGCGCTTCTGCTGGCCGTATTTTGAGCGCGCCGTCTGCTTCCTGCATTCGATGGACCGCGACGGCGACGGCCTCCCGGAGCAGGCGCCCCCCGAGGATCCCCTGTGCTTCTGGGCGGACTGGAAGGACGTGAAGGGCGTGATCGGGCGGAAGCTCGCGCCGCACTTCGTTCTGCTCTGGCTCGCCGTCCTCAAAGAGGGCGCGTTCCTCGCGAACGCCCTCGGGGACAAGGAAGCCGCCGCGCGGTACGAAGCCGACTTTGCCCGCGCCGAGCATCAGGCAAACCTCCCCGTGGAGGCGGGCGGGCTATGGCAGAACGACCATTACGCGGAGGTCTGGTACGACGGCCGGAACGCGCCGGAGCTTTTGATCGACCAGACCGTCGGCATGGCGTTCGGCGTCGTGCCGAAGGACCGCGCCGAGCGCATCCGAAAGGCGCTGGAACGCGGCGAGCAGGCGGCGGGCATCCCGGAGACCTATCCCTTCCGCGAAGAGATGGAGTACGCCCCCGGAGAATACCACAACGGCGGGATCTGGCCGTTCCTCGTGTTCTGCGACTGTCTCGGCCGCTATCTGGACGGAGACGCGAAGGACGCGGAGCGGCTCATCCGAAAGATCGGACTTTGGGATCTGGAAAAGCCGGGGGACTGGGCGCCCAACGAGTATCTGAACGGCCGCACGATGGAGAACCGCGGCTTTGAGGTGCAGGGCTGGTCCTCGGCGCTGTTCGGCGCTTTGACGCACGGCGCGTTCCCGTTTTCCTGGGAGGGAAACGGTCTGCGGCTCGAGGTCTGTGTGCCGGACCGGGATTTTTGCACGAAGCTCGTTCTGCCCCAGCCGTTCGGCGTCACGGAGATCGGCAGAAAGAACGGCGTTCTGTATTACAACGCGCCGCCGGGCCTGCGCCTTACGCTCTGCGAAGGCCCCGCCGCGCAAAGGGGGTAGGCGTATGCGGGGGATCTATACGAACATCCAGCCGTTTTCCATTCACGACGGGCCGGGCATCCGCACCACCGTCTTCCTGAAGGGCTGCGCCATGCGCTGCGCGTGGTGCCACAACCCGGAGGATATGCGCCCTAAGCCGGAGATCCAGTTTTTTCCGCGAAAATGCGTCGGCTGCGGCGCGTGCCTTTCGGCCTGCCCGGCGGCGGAAAACGGGAAGACCGCGCTGGAGCTGCACCGGTGCACGGGCTGCGGCGCGTGCGCGCGGACCTGCTACGCGGAGGTGCGCGTCCTGACGGGAAAATACATCGAAAGCGAGGAGCTCGTCCCGCTCCTTGAAGCGGACCGGGCGCTGTACCGCCGGTCCGGCGGCGGCGTCACCTTTTCGGGAGGGGAGCCGCTGCTCCAGCCCGATTTTCTCGCGGAATGCCTCGAACGCCTTCAAAACGACGGGATCCACACGGCGGTGGAGACCGCGCTGTTCGTCTCCGAAGCGGTGCTCGACAGGATCCGGCCGGATCTCATGATCTGCGATCTCAAATCCATGGATCCCGCGGCGCTCTTGGAATCGACGGGCGGCGACGCGGCGCTGATCCTCTCGAACCTTCGGCGGGTCGCCGCACGGGGCGCGCCGTTTTGGGTGCGCACGCCGCTGATCCCGGGCTTCAACGACACCGAGGACGACATGGCGCGCATGGCGGAATTTGTCACGGGCCTCCCGCATATCCCCTTTGTGGAGCTGCTCGCGTTCCACAACTACTGCGCGGGAAAATACGCGAGCCTTTCCCGGCCCTTCCCGGCGGAGGGGCTTGTCCCGCCCGACATGGAGCACCGGCAGGCGCTCGCGGCGGTCTGGGAAAAATACGGCATTACTGTAAAATGGAAATAAAGGAGTGTCAGAGGCATGGATGAACGCATCGTCTCCCTACGGGAACGCGCTTATGAAAACGGAAGGAACAGCGACCACGGCGTCCGCAATATGCTGTTCGGGCGCGCGCTCTACGAATACCGCAAGACCACGTGCCACAACGTCAAGCGGGCGCAGATCGACAGCTACATTCTGGAGCACTATCCGGTCGCCATCGACAGCGAGGAGTGGATCTGCGGGCGGTTCGAGGTGATCCGGCCCCGCACGGAGGAGGAACAGGCCGAGCGCGAAAAGTGGATCCAGTTCTGGCGCGACTCCCCCGCGCTGGACGGCTCGGACGGCAGCGGGACCGGGCACCGGGTCATCGATTTCGAAAAGCTGCTCGCCGTCGGCGTCGAGGGGTATCTGGAGGAGATCGACCGGCGCGAGAAAGCCGTCACCTTTGACGACCCCGAGGCGATCCGCAAGCTGAACTTTTACAAGGCCTCCCGCATCGAGCTGAACGGCCTGCTCCGGTTCGCCGAGCGGTACGAGGCGGCGCTGCGGGAACGGGCCGCTTCGGAGCCGGACAGCGCGCGCCGGGAAGAATACGCGCGGATGGCTGAAAACTTTGCGAACGTGCCGCGCCGCCCCGCCCGCGACTTTTATGAGGCGATCCAATGTATTTGGTTCGTGGAATTTGTCGCGTGCCTGCTCATCGACACGGTCCTCACCGGCCGCCCGGACCAGTACCTCTACCCCTTTTATAAGCGCGACATGGAAAACGGAACGCTCACCCGCGCGTTCGCGCTGCGGCTCATCGAGAACCTGTACCTGAAGCACAACGAGATCTACGACGCGTGGCCGGCCTCGATCATGGTCGGCGGCGTGGACCGCACCGGCGCGCCCGTTTGGAACGAGCTCTCCTATATGATGATCGAAGCGATCCAGGAAACGGGACTCGTGAACCCCTCCGTCGCCGTATGCTACACCGAGGACATGCCGGAGGACCTGCTCGCGCTGTGCGTGGACACCATTTCCAAGGGCTTCACGCGGCCCTCGCTCTTCAACGACCGCGTCGTGACGGCCGGCCTGCTGGACGCCGGGGTCTCGCCCGAGGACGCGCGCTACTACATCCATAGCACCTGCGTGGAGATCACGCCCATCGGCGCATCGAACATCATGGTCGCGACGCCCTACATCGACCTGTGCAAATCCCTCGAATACATTTTCGGGGAGGGCAAGGCGCTTTTCGGCGCGGAATGCCGACTGTACGATCCCGTGCGCGTCTCGCTCGACGAGCTCACGGATTTCGACGCGTTCCTTCGCACGGCGAAGGAGATCATGCGGCAGATCCTCAAGCGGAACATCGCGGACGTGTGCGATTACGCGCAGTACAAGGCGAGCTACACCTCCACGCCGTTCGTCTCCGTCTTCACGAAGGACTGTCTCGAAAAGGGCCTGGACGCCTCCGCCGGCGGCGCGCGGTACAATTTTGTGTACCCGTGCTTCCCCGGCTTCCTCACGCTGGTGGATTCGCTCGCGGCGGTGCGCAAGGCCGTCTATGAGGACGGCGTGCTCACGCTGCGCGAGCTCAGCGCCCTCCTGAAAAACGACTTCGCGGGCGACGAGCGGATGCACAGCTACCTCACGAACCGCTGCCCGAAGTTCGGCAACGACGACGACGCGGTGGACCGTCTCGCGGTGGAGCTCTACGATTTCGTCCGGCACGAGCTCTCGCAGTACCGCATCTGCGTGGGCGGCACATTCCACCCGAGCTACTTCGCGTGGATCATGCACGGCAAGCTCGGCGAACAGGCGGCGGCATCCGCAGACGGCAGAAAACAGGGGACCGCGCTTTCGGAGTGCCTCGGCGCGGTGCAGGGCATGGACCGGCACGGGCCGTTCGCCGTCATGCGCTCGATCAGCAAGCTGGACCAGAAATACGGCATCGGCGGCATCGCGACGAACTTCCGCTTCAGCCGTTCGATGCTCGGCACCGAGGCCGGACAGAAGGCGCTGGCCGATTTCATCCGGGTGTTCATGGAAAACGACTGCTTCGAGATCCAGTTCAACGTCGTGGATCAGGACGTCCTGCTCGAGGCGAAGACCCACCCGGAAAATTACCGCACGCTCATGGTCCGCGTCGCAGGGTACAGCGATTATTTCGTCGATCTCGACCCCGTGATCCAGGACGAGATCATCCGCCGTTCCGAGCACGGTGAATTTTAAAAAAAGCGGGCCGCGCGCCCGCTTCGGTCAAAATCTTTTTTGGAGGAGAGAAAATCTATGAGAAAACAGATCGACATCGGGACCTGCGTGCCGGGCGGCATCGCCCTCGAATGGCTGCCTGCGATCGTGCAGCACGGCTTTTCCTGCGTATCCCTCAATTTCCACATGTCCCTCGGCGGGATCGACCTCGAGAAATTCGCGGAACAGGTCATGCCCATTCTCCGGGAAAACGGCGTTTATGTGGCGTCGCTCGGGTATTACTGCAATCCCATCATGGACGCGTCGCACAAGGAAACGCTCGAACGCTGCATCGACGCGGCGCCGCTTTTCGGCGCGCCGATGGTCTCGACGTTCGCCGGCGCGTATGAAGGCGAGCCGGTCGAAAAGTCCATGAAAAAGTTCGGCGAGGTCTTCCGCGAGCTGGCCAAACGCGCTGCGGACCGGGGGCTGCAGATCGCCATCGAAAACTGCCCCATGGGCGGCACATGGCGGCGGGCCACCTGCAACATCGGCTTTAACCCGCGCGCGTGGGAAATGATGTTCAACGAAGTCCCGGCGGAAAACGTCGGGCTGGAATGGGAGCCCGGCCACCAGAGCATCCAGCTCATCGACCCCGTGGCGCAGCTTCGGGAATGGGCGCCGACCGGGCGGATCCTGCATCTGCACGGCAAGGACTGCAGCGTGGACCTCGCGGCCGTGGCGAAATACGGCGTATACGGCGCGGTGGACTTCGCGCCGCAGCGCACGCCGGGCTTCGGCGACACGGACTGGCGGAAGATCTTCTCCATCCTGTACGCCTCCGGCTACGAGGGGAACATCTGCATCGAGGGCTACCACGACCCGGTGTACAACGACGAATGGGAGATGACGGCGCAGCTCCACGCCCTCAGGTATCTGGACTGGTGCCGCGGCGGGGAGTACGTTCCGAACCCCTGAAATCCCCAAAGCCGCGCGCGGCCAGCCATCCACGCAGTCTGCCGTCCGCGCGGCCGCGCAGCACAACCGAAATCCCGTTTCCTCCTAAACCGGAGTCCCCGACCACAAGTCGGGGACTCCGGTT
>CANRMW010000004.1 GCA_947631835.1 uncultured Clostridia bacterium
GTTTACCCCGCCCTGCGCGTTTACCGGTCGCTGCCGGAGACGGAAGAGGTCCATCTGGACCGCTTCGGCCGGGAGATCCCCTGAACGCTCCGCTCCGCCCAAGAGCGAACGTCTCCCCGCCCAAACGGAAAAACGCAAAAAACGCCGCCCGGTTTTCGGACCGGACGGCGTTTTTATTTGTCTTCCTCGGGGATCACGCCCCGGCTCCCGGAAAAAATCCCATCTTGCGCACCGCGTCCGGGACAAAGAGATCCGCGTGCTCCAGCAGATACGCGGGCATGAAGCGCCCTGCGCCCACAAACACGCCATACTCGGAAAAGAGGCTCCTCGCGGCGATGCGCTCGGAAAAACGCACCGTCACACAGAGAAAAAAACGGCTGCCGATCCGCGCCATAGCGGAGGACAGCACATGCAGTGTACGGACCGCACGCCCGACCGCATCCATCAGACCATTCACGGAATCGAAGCAGAACGCAAGCGGCACGGGCGGAGAAAGGATACGGATGCTGACCACCCCACTTCCGCCGCGGCAAAGCCGCAACCCTTTGCACAAGACCATTTTACGCCAAAGCCGGGAAAGCCGTGCATAAAACGCCCCGGGACCGCATCTGGACGGCCCGGGGCGCAACGTCTGTCTTATTTGTTCTGTTTCGTCTGCGAGGCGATCAGCTTCGGGAGGCCCCAGATCACGAGGATCCAGAATCCCTCGTAGCCGAGGAGCGCGGGCGCCGTCAGACGCGGCACGCCAGAAAGGAAGGTCAGCAGCGCCACGAGCGCGAAACCGATGATCACGGCGGCCACCTGCAGCGCCACGATGATCCCCACCTGCCGCCGAAGGTCCATCGACGCGGCGATCAGCCGCAGCATGGATTCGAGCCTGCCCTTCGTCGCGGCGTAAGCGTCCACGCGCCCCGCCGAGCCGGAGGCCATGCCGTCGAGCGCCGGTTCCTCCCCCGCGCCGAGCACGCGCAGGCTTTGCACGTCCAGCCGGAAGAGCTTCGCGAGGAACTCCGGCGTGAGGTTCGGGTCCGCCGCGCGGACAAGGAGCGTGACGCCGTTTTCCTGCATCGTGCGCAGCTCCGCGGCCTTGCGGCTGTCCGGGTTGTAGGTCACGCTGAACAGCGCGTAGAGATCGCCGTCCGCGGCAAGATACAGGAGTTGTCTGTCGCCGGTGAGGTACTTCCGCTCCACATCCTCCTCCGGCGGCTCCACGTTATGGCTGCGCAGGAGCTGGCGGTTCCCGATGAGGACCGTGTGCGCACCCACGCGCCCGACCACGCCGCTGCCCGTTTCGTAGGTGGCGCTGCCCACCTTGGGCAGGTCCTCGCTCTCGAACTCCTGCAGCACTTGGTCGAACACGCCCCCGATCGGCCCGCCCAGCGCGTGTACGAGCACGCTCGCGTTGAGCACCGCTTCCTCGAGGCCCTCCGTCTTAAACGCCTTGATCCCGTTCAGAACGATGCTGCCGCGCGGGAAAAGCTGCTCGGAATCCACAAAGACCGTGTTCGTCTCGCTGATGCGGCGCGCGGCCTCATACCCGGAGACCATCGCGCCGGCGCGCCGCAGGGCGCGGCTCTGGCGGCTGACCGGAAGATTCATCGCCAGCAGATTCGTCACGCAGACACAGACGCAGCTCGCGGCGGCAAGCGCCGTCAGCGAAGCGCCCGCGTCTCCGGTGAAGAGCAGCGCGGCGAGGCACAGCGCGAGGGATGCGAGCGTCCCGATGGGCGCGAGCGTCTGCGAGGCGGCCTCGGCGTCGTCCGGGGCGTAAGAGATCTTCAGAAACCTCTTGAGGAAATCCGCCTTCTGCTGATATGCGATCACCGGCGTCTCGGCGGGGGAATCGCCCGCAAGACGCAGCGAGGTGTTGTGGTCGTCAAAAATGCGCACGGCATACTTCGCGTCCCGGGAGGCGACGAAGCGGAAATTCGCGTGGATCCTGCGCAGGAGCGTCAGCTTGCCCGCCGCGTTGCAGAACAGCGCCAGCGCCGCCACCGAGGTGAGCAGGTGTACGTCGCCCTTTGCGAGGTCCCCCTCGAAGAAGAACGCGCAGACCGTGTGGATCAGCACCGCGACCGCGCTCACGGCGGCGGCGCTGTCGGAATTGGGAAGGAAAGCGAAGAGCGACCGCAGCCCGCCGACGATCGTGTTCCAGCAGAATCCGAGGAGGATCAGGAACAGGATCGTCGAGGTGACGATGTACCCCACCGCGTCGCCCGCCTGCGCGTCCGGCCCGAAGCGGCTCTCCGCGAACAGCGTCACGATGAAAAGCACCAGCGTCCCGATGCCCGAGACCAGCACCCGCAGCGTCACCCCGTTCAGGCGGGAGCGCAGATCGTGGGACACGCTCTTCGCGTCTGCGGGACCGGTGTAATCATCCAGCGTCTCGGCTTCCTCTCCCGGCTCTTCTTCCCCGTAAAACGCGTCGTCCAGCCGCGCGTCCCGCTTTGCCTTTCCGCGCGGGGCTGTTTCCCCGTTTTCCGCGCGATCCTTGTAGACCTCCGCCTCGGAAAGCAGCGCGCTCTGCAGCACGTCCGCGCCGATCACATGCATCGTGAGGTCGCGCGGGCGGTATGTGGTGACGTCCGTGACCGGAACGGAATATTTCACCGGCTCCGGCGCTTCCCCGCCGTCCGCGGGCGCGCCGCCCGCGTTCGGGAAGAGCTCCGTCACGTTCCCGCCGGCTGCCTTTTCCGGTTCCTGTTCTTCTCCGTTATTCTCAGGCGCTCCGTCCTCGGGCGCCGATTCTTTCACGTTCTCCGGCGCGGTTTCCTCCGCCCCCTCGGGCAGGTCCTCCGCCAGCGTCACGAGCTTCGGCGGCTCCTTCTCCGCCGTCTCGAGCGCGGGGTCCACCGCTTCGAGGATGCGCTGCACGCTCTCCTCGCTGACCTCCGGCACGACCTTCGTCTGCTGAACGCCCAGCGAGTCGCTCTCATATCGAGCTTGAACTCCATCGTGCGCGTCTCCGCTTCCTGCAGCATCGCGCGCTGGAACTCGGGCAGGTCCTTCTCGGAATCGAGCCCGTGCTGTTTGGCATAGGGGTCCCCCGCGTAAGCGGAGACCGGGATCGGCGCGACGATGCCAAATTCCTCGTCGATCTGCCCCACGTCCACGCCGGCGTTCTCCACCGCTTCGGCTACCCGGCGGCGGCGTTCCCGCTGCAGACGGTCAAAGTTCGCCGCGACCTCCTCGTCGAGCTCCTTCGTGTTCTCGTCAAAGAGCTTCCGGAAGCCCTCCTGCTCCATCGTTTCCTCCCCGGACGAAAAGCGCCGGGTGTATTCGTCGATGGGCTTGAGCTGGATGCCGTAGTACATATCCTCCGAAGCGTCGAACTCCTCCGCCTGCTTCCGCTCTCTGCGGCGCTCGAAGAAGCCCTTTTTCTGCCCCTTTCGGCGCAGCTTGTCCGCTTTTTTCGCTTCCTTGCGGCGGCGCTTCTCCTCGCGGGGGCTGAGCGCTTCCTCGTCCTCTTCGTATTCGTCGGACGGGACGACGCCGCTGTCTTCGGGATAGTCCTCGTCCCAGTCTTCCTCGCCGCCGTCCTCTTCCCCGAGATCCCTGCCGCTTTGGATGTCTTCGCTCTCCTGCGCCGGCGCTTCCTCCGGTTCTTCTTCCGGCTCCGGTCCGGCGCCTTCCGCTTCCTCCGGCTCGGCGGCCTCTTCTTCCCCGGGCGCTTCCTCCTCGGGCGCTTCCGACGTGCCGTGCTCTTCCCGGGCGCGGCGCTGTTCTTCCAAGATCTCCTCAAGCGAATACCGGCTGTCCTTGCTCATTTGCTGCGACCACCTTTCTCTTCCGGTGCTTATCTCTTTGCGCCGTCACTTTCCGGCGCCAAATCCCCGCTGCCGCGCGATCTCATAGCAGAGGATCCCGCAGGCCACCGAGGCGTTTAGGGACTGAATCTTTCCCCGCATGGGCAGGGAAACGAGCTTATCGGCG
This sequence comes from uncultured Clostridia bacterium, assembly GCA_947631835.1. Taxonomy (GTDB): domain Bacteria; phylum Bacillota; class Clostridia; order Oscillospirales; family Acutalibacteraceae; genus Hominenteromicrobium. The sequence goes on from CANRMW010000004.1 coordinate 3,934, forward strand.
CGCTCCTTCAGGATCCGGGAAACCCCCGCGCCCTCCGCGCCCACGACGAGCGCCGCCGCGCCGGAAAAATCCACCGCGTCGTAGGGCTCGCCGCCCATATCCGCCGCATAGACCCAGACGTTCCGCGCCTTCAGCTCTTCCAGAAACGACGCGAGATTCGCCACCCGCGCCACAGGGACGTATTCCAGCGCGCCGGCGGACGACTTCGCCACCGTCGCGGTGAGTCCCGCCGCGCCGCGCTTCGGCACCACCACGCCGTGCGCCCCGGCGCATTCCGCCGTGCGGATCACCGCGCCGAGGTTGTGCGGGTCTTCCAGCCCGTCGCAGACGATCACGAAGAGCGGCTCGTTCCGCTCCTCCGCCAGCCGGAAAATGTCCTCCGGCTGCGCGAAGCCGTGGGCGGCCGCCACCGCCACCACGCCCTGGTGCGGCAGCCCGCCCGCCATCTCGTCGAGCTTCTTGGGATCCGTCTCCTTGACCGGGATCCCCGCGTCCCGCGCCCTGCGGCAGAGCGCGAGCAGGCTCCCGGCGCGTTCCCCGCGCTTCACACAGAGCCGGTCGATGGGGCGTCCGGCCCGAAGCGCCTCCGAAACGGCGTTCCTTCCGGCGATGATGTCTGTATTCCCGTCCATGAAAAACCGGCCCTTCTCCCTTGGGACAGGCCGCGCGCACAAAGCAAAAAACGAAACGCGGCGGCCCCCACGCACAAGGTCTATACTTAGAACGATTATACCATACTTTGTTCCCCTTTTGCAACTGTTTACGTCTCATCTTTTCCGACGGAAACCGGTTTTTTTCAAAAAAATCACGCGCTTTTTCACCGATTTCTGCATATTTATCGCGCTTCTTTCAAAATCGGACCGATTTTTTTCCCTTTTCTTCCGCTTCCCGAAAAACGCGCCGTCCCCCATACATCGCTTGACATAAGTGCTCCTCTTCCTTTTTCCAAGGGATGTGGAAAAGTCGGTGGAAAATGTTCAAAACGCGCCTGTCCACGCCGATTTTTTTCCATTTTCCCGCTGTGGAAACCCGGTTGCGGACAAAAAAAGGCGGTTTCCGCGTAATTTCCTATTTCTCCCTTTCTTTTCCTGATTTCCTCTTTTTTCGTGCCCAATCGACACGACGATTTGTGTCTCCGGCGGCGACCGTCCCCAAAATACAGCGCGGCGTTTTTTTCGGCCCCGAAGCATATTTCGACAAATCGGTACACGTTTTCCTTTTTCGGCAAAAAATTTCTCTTTCCCGGGAAAATGGCGAAAAGCGGTTGTAATTTCGGCCAAAATCGTGTAAAATGAAAGGGACGGCGGGAACCGGCGACGGCGCGGATCATGCGGCCGGCACAAAAAACGCCGATTTTCCGCCTTTTTCTGGGTGTTTTCATTTCGGATAAAAATTCATTTTTCAAAAGGGGGACCCTGCCATGCGCGAAGATATCTGCTCCATCCCGATCAGTGAGATTTTTGAGCCGAAGGACGGCTGTCCGTTCTGCCGGATGCGCGATATGCTGGAGGACCGGATGGCCACCTACATCACCGGCGCCGCCATGATGGAGCCGGACGTGCGCGTCGAGACGAACCGCCTGGGCTTCTGCAAGACCCATTTCGACCAGATCCTGCAGCGGGGCAGCCGGCTTTCCGTCGCGCTGATCCTCGAGAGCCTCCTCGCCGAGGTCGGCGGCGAGCTCTTTCCCGAGGGAAAGGTCCCGCTCAAAAAGGTCCTCGCGGCCCACGAAAAGCGCCAGCACTCCTGCTTCGTCTGCGAGAACATCGACCAGAACATGGAGCACCTTTCCTCCACCGTCATCAAACTCTGGCAGACCGAGCCGGAGTTCCGCGACCTCTACGCCGCGCAGACGCACATCTGCCTGGACCATTACGGGTTCATCCTGAAGGCCGCACAGAAGATGCCGCGCAAAAATTTCGAGCCCTTCGCCGAGGTGACGAAGAAGCTCGCAAAGCAGTACCTCGACACGGTGCAGGGCGACGTGACGCATTTTTGCCGGATGTTCGACTACCGGAACGCGGGCGGCGACTGGGGCAACTCCCGCGACGCGATCGAGCGCGCGATCGAGCTTCTGACCTCGCGCCCCGTCACCATCTCCACGCAGACCGAAGGCAAGAACCGGTGATCTGCTTTTCCCCGGCGGACGGGCTGTTCTCCCTCGGGGAAACGCTTTCCTGCGGGCAGAGCTTCCGCTGGCGGCGCGTCTCCCCGCCCGGCGAACCGGAAACGTGGCGGGGTATTGCGTTCGGCCGGGCGCTGACCGTGCGGGAGGAAAACGGGTCGTTCCTCTTTGACTGCACCGAGGCGGCGTTTCGGGACGTCTGGTTCGACTATTTTGACCTAGGAACGGATTACCGTGCGGCGCGGGAGCGCATCGCCGCGGCGGTCCCGAAGCTGCGGGACGCGCTGGCGTTCGCGCCGGGCATCCGCCTTTTGCGGCAGGAGCCGTGGGAGGGCCTTGTGACCTTTCTGCTCTCCCAGTGCAACAACATTCCGCGCATCGAGGGGATCGTGGAGCGCCTCTGCGCGCGGTTCGGGAAGGAAATTTCGCCTGGCGAATACGCGTTCCCCAGCGCGGAACGCCTCGCCGCCTGCGCGCTTTCGGACCTCGCGCCGCTTCGCGCGGGGTACCGGGCAAAATATGTCCTCTCCGCCGCGAGAGAAGTCGCCGCCGGCGCGCTCGACCTCGAAGCGCTGCGGTCTGCGCCGCTCGAAGAGGCGCGCGCGGCGCTCATGGCGCTGCCGGGCGTCGGGCGGAAGGTCGCGGACTGCGCGCTGCTCTTCGGCCTGCATCGGACGGAATGCTTTCCCGTGGACGTCTGGATGAAGCGCGCGCTCGCGCTTCTCCCCGGCCTCGATCCCGCCGCGCTCGGCGCGGACGCCGGGCTCGCCCAGCAGTACATTTTTCACGCGGTCCGGCACGGGCGGCTCGCCGGGGAATGACGTCCCCGGCCGTTTCCCGCTTTTCCGGAACAGGACAGATACAAAAGGGCCGTCCCTCTCTGCGGGGGGACGGCCTTCTCCGTTCAGTTTGATCCGCTCGCGGGCCGCTCCACCAGCCACAGCGCGTGCAGCGCCCGCGTACAGCCGAGGTACGCCTTGCGGTACAGATCGGGATCTCCCCGGTTCCCCGAGAAGAGATCCACGAGGATCACCGCGTCAAATTCCAGCCCTTTCGCCAGGAGCAGCGGCATCACGGCGATCCGCGCGGAAACGCTGTCCTGCGGCGAGGCGACCGCCTGCGCGCCGAGCGTTTCCGGGAGCGCGGCTTGCAGCGCCAGCGCCTCCGCTTCGGTGTTCGTGATCACCGCGACGGACCCGAACCGCCCCAGCGTCCCCAAGATCTGCGCGACGGCGGGCGCGGGGTCCGCCGCCTCCACATACTGCGGCTCTCCGGCGGAGCGGTCGAAAAAGCTGTAGGTCTTCGGCACGGCGGGGTCCTCGTGCGCGAGGAGCCGGAACGCCAGTGTGTTGATCTCCTTCGACGACCGGTAGCACTTCGCCAGCGGGATGCGCCGCAGGTCCCCGCCGAAGACGAACGAGAACCCGTCGTAGTCGCGCACCGTGGTGACGGGATTGACCGCCTGATACACATCGGCCAGCAGCGTGAAGCTGCTTTTGGGGTACAGACGGCGCAGCAGGAGGAGCTGTGCCGGGCTCATGTCCTGCGCCTCGTCCAGAACGATGTGGCGCACCTCGTTGCGCGCGGGGGTCTCTCCCATCAGCACGCGGACGAGCAGGAGCAGGACCGCGTCTTCAAAGCGGAGCTGCCCGCTCTCCAGCGCGCGCGCCGTCCCCGCAGCGCCGAACTCCGCGCCGTCTTCCTCCCCGAAAAAGCGATCCAGAAGGAGGACGAGCTGCTTTTCCGCGTCCAGCCGGTTCAGCCGCGTGATCTCCTCCTCGACGGACACGACTTGCTCGATCCGCATTTTCCTCCAAAGGACGCGCGCCTCCTGCTTCGAAAGAGGCTCTCCCCGCTTTTCCTCGATCCGCCGGCAGATCTCCTCCCGGTGGTCGTCAAAAAACGCCTCGACGCGCTCCTGCGCCCATCGGACCAGCGCGTCCCGCCGCGCGCCGAACGTGGAAAACCGCCGCCCGGCAAAAACGTCGTCGGCGAGCGTCGGCGAGACGATCTCCGTCCCCTCCCAGCAGACGCGCGGCGTCCGGAGCGCAAAGCTGTCGAAATATTCCAGGCAGAAGGAGAGGAACGGCTGCCCGTATTTTTTCCCGATCCATTCGGTCCGCTTTGCGGCGGGCTCCGCCTCCACCGTGCGAAGCTGGTCGTAGTACGGCTCGATCCGAAACCGGGAACCGAGACACTCCGAGAGCAGCTCCGAAAAGACGACGGTCTCCGCCGGGCGCTCGCCGAGCTCCGGGAGCACTGAGGCGATATACGAGGCGAACACGCGGCTGCCGGAAAAGATCCGGATGTTTTCCGCGCGCAGCGTGTCGCGGTGATGGTAGAGAAGATACGCGAGCCGGTGCAGCCCGACGCTCGTCTTCCCGCTCCCGGCAAGGCCGTAGATCAGGCAGTTTTCGTCTGCCCGCGCCCGGATCGCCGCGTTCTGCTCCTTTTGGATGCTCCCGACGATGACCCGAAGCCTTGGCTCGGTGTTCTGCGCCAGCACCCGGCCGAGGATCTCGTCCGGCATCGCGGAGTCCCCGTCGTAGACGAGCTCCAGCCTGCCGTCCCGGATCTCAAACTGGCGCTTTCTCGTGATGCGCACCTCGCGGCTCCCGGCCGCCGTCTCGAACCGCCCCGGACCGAGATCGAAATCGTAAAAGAGCGAGGCGACCGGCGCGCGCCAGTCCACCACCCACATCCGGCGCGAGGCTTCCTCCCGCATGCTGAACCGCCCGATGTAATAGGTCCGCGCAAGGCCCTCCTCCTCGAAGTCGAGCCGCGCGAAATACGGCGTGCGCGCCATTTGTTCCGCGCGGGCGATCTCCTCCTCGGCCCGCAGGTACGCGTCCTCCTCCGCCGCGACCTCCGCTTCCTCTGCGGTCAGGAAGGCCGCGTCGTCGAAATCGGAGACCGCGTGACGCCCGTTCTCCCACATCGCCCGTCTCGAGCGCATCGCCTTTTCGCGAAGCCCCTCCCGCGCCGCGCAGAGCGCTTCCAGCCGCGTCAAAAGGATCCGCTCCACCTCGGCGAGATACGCGCCTTCCTCCCGTATGGTCTGTTCGTCCATATCCGTCTCTCCTCTCTCCGTGCCGCGCCTCGAATGAAAAAATGGTATCACAGTCTTCCCCGAATTGCAAGACTTGTTTTTCCTCCCCTAATGTGCTATACTGTATATAAAGGAAGACCGGATCCGCGCGGGTCCGGCCTTCCGTTTTTTCAGTTTTCCCACGACGCGTAGCGGTCCCTGTATTCCGTGGGGAGCATCCCCACATACCGCTTGAACACCTTGGAAAGGTAGTCCGCGCTGCTGAACCCCACCGTTTCCGCGACACGGGAGATTTTGAGCTGCTTATTCATAAGCAGCTCCATCGAGCGCTCGATGCGCACTTCCGTGATGTACTGCCGGATCGTTTTGCCCGTGCGCTTTTTGAAAAGCCCGGAAAGGTAGGTGGGCGTCAGGTACACGCGCTTCGCGAGGTATCCCACGGTGAGGTCCTTGTCCCCGTAGCGCTCCTGAATGATCTGGACCGCCCGCTCCGCCGCGCCGCCGCCGGACTGCTGCGCGCGGCCCGGGCCGGGAGAAGGCCGCTGCCGCTCCTGCGTGCCCTCCCACATCACGCTCCGGTGTCCCATGACGGACGACGGGAGCTGCGCCAGCAGGAACCGCTGCATGGCCGAAAGGGATTCCGGCCTTCGAAGCGGCTCCGGAAACGCCGCATGGTCGCGCCGGTCCGGATCCTCCAAGCACCAGAGCACGCAGCAGACGCTCCGCACGAGGTCGGGGTCGGCCTCCGGCTGCGCGGAGAGCGTCTCGAAAATGCCGTGGAGCGCGTTCCAAGCGCCCATCCTGTCCCGGCGGGTGATAGCGGAGAAAAAGCGGTTCAGCGCGGCGAAGTCAAACGCAAGCGGGGCATACCCCTCTCGGCCTTCAAACAGCGCCGCCTCCCGCTTTTCCTCGTTGTTTTCTCCCACAAAAAGCGCCCCCTCGCGGTCCCGGCGCGCCGCGACAGGCCGCGCCGGATCCCTTTCTCTTTTATACAAGTATAAAGGAATCCGCGCGCGTTGTCAAGGCCGCCGGATCTTTCGCGAAGGGCGCTCCGTTTTGCCTTATTCGCCGATCTTTTCGGGCATCCAGCCCTTCTTCACACTGCTCCTCAGGTCCCAGCCGTCCGGATCGGAGAGCAGCTTATAGCTCCACCAGAAATAGCCCGCGCCCTCGTCCCACGCGGTGAGCTGCGCGTCCGCGAGCATCCGGAAGGAGAGCTTCTTCTGCCACGGGGTCATCTCCTCCATCCCCTCGACATGGTGGGAGATGCACCATTCCCCGACGATCACCGGGAAATAGCGGGACATCTCGCGGATGTCGTCGCGGTAATGCCCGAGCACGTCGTCCACGAGCGCCTTCGTCGTCTTCGCGGCGGGATTCATCATGTAGATGTGCGTGTCGAGCCAAACGTTCTTGAACTCCGGCTCCTGCATGAACTCCTTCCACATCTTCATGCGGAAGCCGTCGTGGAACACGACCGCCTTGTCTTCCGCAAGGTATTTGCGGATCTCCCGGTACGCCTTCTTGTAGAAACCGCAGAGGAACTCAAACGGCACGGGCCCGCTGCCTGCGGCGCGTTCGGGGTCTGTCGGCGGGTAGCGATTTACGATCATCGGCCACATCTCTGGAGAGATCGGCTCGTTGAGGATCTGGACGCCGAAAAGCGCCTCGCGGTCCGCATAGCGCTGCGCCAGCATCCCGAGCACCTTCACGACGCGCGCCTCGTTCTCCGGCTTCTGCGCGAACTTGCACACGCCGCAGATCCCGCCGTTGTCGAACCCGTTCTGGCTGTCCGGCGCGGTGTGGACGTCGATGAGGATCTTCAGGCCCGTCTCCTCCGCCCAGTCGAACGCCTTGTCCAGATATTCGATGCACGGCACATACGGGTCGCAGAACGCGGGGTCGTCCCCAAAGATGAAGTGCGGCACCGGGATGCGAAGCGTGTTGAAGCCGTGGTCCCGGATCCACCGGAAGTCCTCCAGCGTGACGTAGGTGTCGCGGTGACGCTTCATCCGCGCAAGCAGCTCCTCACGCGGCAGACGCAGGCACAGATCGGTCTCGTCCTCCGCGTCCACGCCGGCAAAAAGCTCCGGGGACATCCATTTTTCGAGCACGAGCCAGTTTCCCAAATTGACGCCATGGATCTTCTCCATTTGTTTTGCTCCTTCCTGTGATCTTTCCTCTTGCTTTCGCGGGCGGCAAAGGTCCCGCCCCGTTTGCGGCGGCTGGACCCGCCGCCTTTCCGTCTCCTGTTTTGCGCTTTCCGCGCCTCGGGGTCAGTCCTCCTCGATGACGGCGAACCCCCACGGCGCAAGGCGAAGGGTCTCGCCCCGCTTCACTTTCCCGCCGCCGATCAGCTCCGTGCCGTCGCCGTGCAGATACGTCTGCTCGGCGTCGTCTCCGGAATAGTTGAGGTAGAACCGCAGGTTCTTCCCGCTGCGGCCGACGCCGCTTTCGATGTGCAGCTTCGCCGTCTGCTCCGCGCCCCACAGCCCGGCCTCCTCGAGGATGGGCCGCAGGATCGCCTTGAGGCACGCGGGAGAGGTCATCGTCCCGATGTAAACGGCTCTGCCCTCGCCGCACGCGTTTTCCGTGACGGCGGCATACTTCCCCCAGAACTTGTGGTCGTAGGCGGCGAGCACCTTCGCGCCCTCGGGACGGAGCAGCTCCATCCAGACGCGCGCCTCGCGGTCGTTTTCCGGCAGCGCCAAAACGTCGCTTTTCAGCCGCACGTTTTCCGGCTTCGTGAACTCGTCGTATACGGCGCCGAAGCACGGCGCGAGCACCGCGGGCTGCACCTCGGGATAGACCTTGAGGTTCTCGTCCGAAAACGCGGTCTTGAACGTCGCGACGAGCGTGCCGCCGCCGAGCGCATACTCTTTCAGCCGTTCGAGCAGTTCGCGCGGGGCGGTGTAGAGCGCCGGGACGAAGAGGACGTCGTAGTCCGCGAAGTCCGCCGTATCCGTCGGGAAGAGGATGTCGCAGCCGACGTTCATCTCATAGAGCGCGTCAAAGAGCCAGCGGACCACGTCGTTGTAGCCGACGCCCCGCTCCGGCAGGCGGAACTGGTCCAGCGCGGTGAGCGCTTCGTTGCTCACGAGCATCGCCGCGCGGTTCTTCTTTTTCATGCCCGCGAGCTTCGGGCTGAGGCGCGCGAGATCCGCGCCGACCGTACACGCCTCGCGGTAGGGCGCGTTCGGCTGGAGATCGTGGCTGAGCAGGCCCTTCCAGTATGTCTCGAACGAATTGTGGATCGAGTGCCAGTGCCAGTACATCACGCCGCACGCCCCGCTCGCGATGTGGCTGAACGCCTGCAGGCGGAGCTGCCCGTCGTAGGGCGTCCAGTTCACATGGCCCTGCGCCTCCGTTTCGAGGACGATGTAGTTGTCCCGCTTCAGGCTGCGCGCGACCGCCCCGCCAAACGCGATCTCCTTGCCGGTCAGGTGGTCCTGCGTCGGGTGATAGATGTCGCAGCCGGCGAGCGTCAGGCAGCGCGAAGCGGACTTGTGGTTGACGTCCGGCTGCACGCCGAAGGAATAGCCGCGCCACTCGAAATCGAAGTTGTGCGTGATGAACTGGTCCCCGCGCGCGTATTCCCGCACGATGCCCGCCTGCCACGCGAGGAAGTCATCGACGAGGCTCCGCTGGAACTCGGCGAACGCCGCCGCAAAGCTCCCGTTGATCGTTCCGGTCACGTCGGGGACGTTCTCCCAGCAATCGACGCGGTTGCTCCAGTAATTGAAGCCGAACGCCTCGTTCATCTTCTCGACGGTGCCGAACCTTTCCTTCAGCCACGCGACAAAGCGCTTCTGGACGTTTTTGCCGCAGGTGCCGTAGTGCTTCGTCTCGTTGTCGAGCTGGAAACCGATCACGTTCGGGTACTTCTGCACGCACTCCATCAGCCTGCGGATCACGCGCTCGGCGTGGAAGAGATACGCGGGCGCGGTGATGTCCATGTTCTGCCGCGGGCCATATTTGCCCTGCCCGCGCGGCGTCACCGCGAGGATCTCCGGGTGCTCCGCCGCGAGCCATGGCGGGATCGCATAGGTGGGCGTGCCGACGATCACCGAGATACCCGCCTTCTGCGCCGCCGCGAGCGCGCGCTCGACGTGGGTGAAATCGAACACGCCGTTTTGCGGCTCCTCGCTCGCCCAGGTCGATTCCGCGATGCGGATGACGTTCATGCCCGCCGCGCGGATCATCTCCATATCCTTTTCCAGCCGTTCATACGGCATGTATTCGTCGTAGTACGCTGCGCCATAAAGCAGCTTTTCCATAGGTTCCCCCTCTTGCCTGGATACAAAGAGGGGCGGCGAAGATCGCCTCCGCCGTCCCCCGTTTTTTGTTTGGTTTCCGTTCAGATCCCAATCCGCAGCGATCAGGACTCAGGCGGGAAATTCTTGATGTAGTCTTCGAGCTGCGCCTGCAGGGTCTCGATGACCTTATTGACGCCGGCGGCTTCCATCTGAGACTGGAACTCCTTGAGGCCAGCCTCGAGGTCATCGGTGAAGCCGAGCTCCAGCGGCCACCAGTACTGCTGCACGACGTTGCCGCAAGCATTGTACTCGGTCTCGATGGAGGTGGTGTCGATCGTGAAGCCGGAATAATACTGGCTGTGGCGGTTACCGTTCTCTGCAATGTAGGCGTCCCACTCGGCCTTCATCTCCTGCTCGTCCTCCGGAGAACCTTCGGTCGGCAGATTGAACTTCGAGTTTCTCGCAGCCCACATGCCGGTCGAACCGTAGTCCTGATCGGCGTTCAGCGTGCGGACCTGGCCGTCAACGATCTCATAAGTCGTGCCCTCGATGCCGTTCATGAACGCACGGTAGCCCTCTTCATCGGTGGTGATGTAGTCATAGAGCTGCAGCGCACGGTCGGCGTGCTTCGTGGTGGTCGGGATGACGCAGGCGTCCTGGGTGAACGGGAGGTTGGAAACGTCCTTGACCCAGTTCTTGTAGCCCCAAGTCCAGCCCTTCGGGTCATTGTACTCGTTGATGACCTTGCCGGAGTAAGTATCGACGTTATGGACGTCCACGCAGAAGATGCCGTTGTCCATTTCGTTGTTGCCCGCATTGGACAGGGCGGAACGGGACCAGAAGCCCTTCTCGCACCAGCGCTTCATCATGGTCAGGAAGTCCATGACGCCGTCATACTGATACCAGGTCGTGAGCTTCGGCTCATCCGCGAACGGATCGATGAAGAGCCAAGAGGTGCCGCGGATCGCGTACAGGCTGTTCGCACCGAGCCACATGTCGTCGAGCTCGCTGCCGGACATCGTGACGCCGTAAGGCTGCATCTCCGGATACTTCGCCTTGATCGCATCGAGGTAGGTCTCGAGGTCGTCAAAACCTTCCATCGCGCCGTCCCACTCGGAATCGTCGAGCAGGTCGGTACGGTAATACGGGCCGTAAGCGGAATAGGTGGCGAGCAGCGTCGGGATGCAGTAGTAGTGGCCGTTGACGGTCGCCTGGATCTTCGCCGCCTCGGACTGCTGCGCCCAGTTGTTCGGCGCGTACTTCGGCCAAATGTCGTCCAGCTCCTTGAACGCGCCCTTCTGCGCCAGAGAGGCGTAGCTCAGCCACGTCGCGGTGTAGGCGAGGTCAAACTCTTCGCCGGAGGAGAACAGCAGCGGATACTTGTTGCCGTAGTCGGACCACGCGATCCACTGGGTCGTCAGCGTGGTGTTGAGTTTCTCCTGGAACAGCTTGTTGTAATTTGCCTCGACTTCGTCCCACTTGCCGGGCTTGTCGCTGATGAAATACATCGTCAGGTTGACCGCCTGGGAGTTGTCCACGTCGGGCAGGTCCCCGCTGCCGGAGCCGCTGCCGCCTGCCGCGCTGCCGGAGCCGCTGCCGCCGGAGCAGCCGGCGAACACCGTGACCGCAAGCGCCAGAACCAGCACGAGGGCCAGGAACTTCTGGAACTTCTTCATTTTCTAATCCTCCTTGAGAATTGATTATTACAGACCGGTCGTTTTTTCAGCCAAGGATCAACCCTTGACGGAACCGATCGTAACGCCTTTGACGAAATACTTCTGCAGGAACGGATACAGAAGGATGATCGGGCCGGTGGCGATCACAGCCATGGCGAGCTTGAGCGTCGTGGAAGGCAGATCCTCCACCGGGATGCCGAGGAGCGTCGCGATGCGCGACATCGCAGCCGCTTTCTGCGTCATGTTGTAGAGCATGTACTGCAGCGGGAACTTCCACTCGGAGTTGATGTACAGCATCGCATTGTACCAGTCGTTCCAGTAGCCGAGGGCGATGAACAGGCCGATCGTCGCAAGGCCGGAGCCGAGCAGCGGGAGAACGATCTGGAAGAAGATGCGGACTTCGCCCGCGCCGTCGATCTTCGCGGATTCGATCAGCGCCGTGGGGAGCGCCTGGATAAAGTTCCGCATGATGAGCATGTAGAACACCGGGCACAGACCGGGCAGGATCAGCGCGAGCAGGCTGTCCTTCAGGTGGTAATACCGGATGAAGAAGATGTAGGTGCAGACCATGCCGCCGTTGAACAGCGTCGTGAAATAGAAGTAGAAGGAAATCACGTTGCGGTATTTGAAATCCTTGCGGCTGATGACGAACGCCGTCATCGTCAGAAGGATCAGGCCGACGCCGGCGCCGACCGCCGTGATGAAGATCGTGATGCCGTAAGCCCGGATGATGTCCATCGGCTGACGGAACACGAACTCATACGCCTCCGTCGAAAAGCCCTGCGGGAGAATGCTCAGGCCGTGCAGGCGGATCTCCTGCTCCACGGAGAAGGAACCGGAGATCAGGATGATAAACGGGATCAGGCAGACCAGCGCGAGGATGGAAATCAGGATATATCCGATGACGTTAAACGCAATGGTCGCGCCCGCTACCTTGATCTTATTAGACCGTACCGAAGTTGTTTTGGGCATAACTCGAACCTCCTTTTCTCCGTGATCAGAACAGTGCACTGTCTTGGTCGATCTTGCTGACGATCTTGTTCACGACGATGACGAGGATGAAGCAGACCGCCGACTGATAGAAGGAGGCCGCCGCCGTCATGCCGAGATTGCCGCTCGTCGCGAGGGAACGGAAGACGTATGTATCGATGACGTCCGTCACCTGGAAGAGCTGGCCGCTGCTGCCGACGAGCTGATAGAACATCTCGAAGTCGCCGCGGAGAATGCGTCCGACCTGCAGCAGGATCATCGTGATGATGGTGGGCCGAATGGCCGGGAAGGTGATGTACCAGATCTTGTGGAAAATGTTCGCGCCGTCGATGTCCGCCGCTTCATAGCACTCCGCATCGATGCCGGTGATGGCCGCGATGTAGATGATGGAGTTGTAGCCGGTCCACTTCCACATGTTGAACAGGCAGATGATGAACACCCACATCCACGCGTTCTCGGAGGTGTACAGGTTCAGCGGCTCCGAACCCATCGCACGGAGAAGACCGTTCAGAACACCGGTCTCATAGTTGAACAGGTTGTACGCGAAGATACCGACGATGACCCAGGAAATGAAGTACGGCAGGAAAATGACGGACTGTACAAAGCGCTTATACAGCCGGCCGACCATCTCCGAGATGATGATGGCCACGATCACCGCGACAAACTGCGAGGTGATGAGGTTCATCAAGTTATACAGGATCGTGTTGCGCGTGATCAACCATCCTGTGCCGGACTGGAACAGATAGGCGAAATTGTCAAACCCATTCCATGCACTGCCGAAAACGCCGAGGCTGTAGTTGAAGTTCTTGAACGCAAGAACCAAGCCGGACATCGGCAGGTAAGCCAAGAAGAACGTCAGCAGCACCGCAGGCGCAGCCATCAGGAAGAGTGCTTTGTTCTTCCTCAGCTCATAAAGAAACCCATGCTTCTTCATTTGCGATCCTCCTTACAAATTTTGTGGGGACGCACAAATTATACACCACACTCCCCACAAAAGAAACAATAAAAACTTACGATTCACCGTAAAAAACAACTGTATTCGCAATTTGTTCACCAATTTTCCATATTTTGTTCCCACGCTCCTGCACAAAAATCGAGCGCAAAGCTTCGATGTTGTGTGAAATATTCGTCCTATCCCGACAAAAAGAGAGACAAAAAAGCGCAAAATAAATCAACAAAACGACCGGTTTTTCGGCGGCACCCCTTTGACATTCCCTTTCCCCGGGTGTATAATACAAGCAAATTCAGCGCGGTGAAACGGCCGCGCAAAAGACGGGAGGAACGATTTATGCGCTATAAGACATTGAAGAGCGCCGACGCGAAGGTCTCCGTCCTCGCGGTGGGCACATGGGCCATCGGCGGCGCGGGCTACGGAGAGGTCAACGAGAAGGACTCCGTGGACGCCATCCGCGCGATGCTCGACAACGGGGTCAATTTGGTGGACACCGCCCCGGTCTACGGCACGGGCCACGCGGAGACGGTGTGCGGGAAAGCGCTTGCCGGCTACGACCGCTCCAAGCTCCTGATCTCCACGAAATTCGGCGTGGGCGGCACCACGGTGAAAGCGGCGAAGACCGGCGACGGGGGCCGCGACGGCACGTTTGCGAACGTGCTCTACGAATGCGAGCAGTCCCTCCGGCGCATCGGCACGGATTACATCGATTTCTATTTCGTCCACTGGCCGGACTACGACACGCCCATCGAAGAGACGATGACGGCGCTGAACCTGCTCAAGAAGCAGGGGAAGATCCGTTTCATCGGCGTTTCGAATTTCAATGAAGAGCAGATCCTCGAAGCGGAGAAGACGGCGAAGATCGACGTGATCCAGCCGCCGTATTCCATGGTGGTCCGCCGCGACGAGGCCCTGATGAAGTGGTGCGCGCAGCGCGGCATCGACACGCTGACCTACGGCACGCTCGGCGCGGGCATCCTCACCGGCGCGTTCCGCACGCCGCCGGTCTTCGGCCAGAGCGACCCGAGAAGCGGATTCTACCCGTTCTTCAAGGAGCCGCAGTTCTCGAAGGTGATGAAGGTCCTCGAGGTGATGGACAGGATCTCCGCCGAGACGGGCAAGCCCCTCGCGCAGATCGCAATCAACTGGGCCACGCAGAAGGACTACGTTTCCACCGCGCTGTGCGGCGTTCGGAACGTGGGAGAGGCGGTCGAGAACTGCGCCGCCGCCGACTGGACGCTCACGCCCGACGCGCTCGCCGCGCTGGACGACGTCATCGAAAAGAACATCGACTTCGACGGCGCTGCGCCGCTCAAGTGAGCCGGTTCTTTTTCCCTTTCATTTCAATCTGCCGGTACAGACGGAAAAGGCGGCGCGGATCTCCCGCCGCCTTTTTTGAAAATGTCCCGCATATCTCAAAGGAGCTGAATGACAGATGGATCTCTATGTTTCCTGCACTGCGCCGCGCGGCGGCGACGGCACAAAGCAGAAGCCCTTCCTGACGATCGGCGAGGCGGCCGCCCTCGCGAAGGCCGGGGACAGGGTCTTCGTCGCGCCCGGCGTGTACCGCGAATGGGTCGATCCGCAAAACGGCGGCACGCCGGAGGCGAGGATCGAGTACATCTCGGAGGAGCCGCTCGGCGCGGTCATCTCCGGCGCGGAGCCCGTGAAGACATGGGCGCCGCTCGGGGACGGCGTGTGGACGGCGCGCGTCTCGAACGGCATCTTTTCCGACCGCAACCCATACACGACGCGCGTCTCCGGCGACTGGTTCATGGCGGAGATGGTCGCGCACACCGGCGACGTGTACTTAAACGGCAAATCGCTCTACGAGGTGACGGACCTCGAGGCGGTAAAGCACCCCGTGCGCAACGAAGTTTCCTGGGACCCGGATTTTTCGGTCTATACATGGTATGCCGAACAGGACCCGGAGAAAAACGAGACGGTCTTCTGGACGAACTTCGGGGAGAAGGACCCGAACGCGGAGAACGTGGAGATCTCCGCGCGCGCCGCGTGCTTCTACCCGAAGAAGGAGGGCGTCGGCTGGATCACGCTCTCCGGCTTCACGGTCTGCATGGCCGCGACCCAGTGGGCGCCGCCGACGGCGTATCAGGAGGGCATGATCGGCCCGCACTGGTCGAAGGGCTGGATCATCGAGGACTGCGAGATCTATGAGTCAAAATGCAGCGGCATTTCGCTGGGCAAATATCTCCAGCCGGAAAACGAGAACAAGTGGCTGCGCTGGAAGTATAAGGACGGCACGC
The DNA here is from genome assembly GCA_947631835.1 of uncultured Clostridia bacterium. GTDB lineage: Bacteria > Bacillota > Clostridia > Oscillospirales > Acutalibacteraceae > Hominenteromicrobium. Next base: position 19,246 of record CANRMW010000004.1, read on the forward strand.
AGACCGAGCGCGAGTGCATTTTGCAGGCGCAGCGCGAGGGCTGGACGAAGGAGCGCATCGGCTCGCACACCGTTCGCCGCTGCCACATCCACGACTGCGGGCAGACCGGCATCGTCGGGCACCTCGGCGGCGTGTTCTCCGTGATCGAGGACAACCACATCCACCACATCAACAACAAGCAGAACCTCGCGGGCGCGGAGATCGGCGGCATCAAGATGCACGCCGCGATCGACGTCGTGATCCGCCGGAACCACTTCCACCACTGCACGCGCGGGCTGTGGCTCGACTGGCAGGCACAGGGTACGCGCGTCACGCAGAACCTGTTCCACGACAACACGAAGCCGAACCTCGCGCCCGACGCGCCGATCGACGGGACGATCATGCAGGGCATGGGCGAGGACATCTTTGTGGAGGTTTCCCATGGCCCGACGCTGATCGACAACAACCTCCTGCTCTCCGCCCGGGCGCTCAAGCTCGCGACGCAGGGCGTCGCCGTCGTGCACAACCTCGTCGCGGGCGGCATCGCGGCGGCCGGCATCGGCACGGACAACGGCGCGAAGACGCTCTCCTCCCCGCGCTATACGCCCTACCACGTCCCGCACCGCACGGAGGTCGCGGGCTTCATGACGTTCCTCCACGGCGATATGCGGTTTATGAACAACATTTTCCTCCAGCAGCCGATGCACCCGGCGCTCAAAGCCCTGATGGAGGGCATGCGCGCGGGCGGCAAAAACGGCTGGGACGACGGAAACATCGAGGTCGGCACGTTCCCCTACGACGGCTACCCCGCCGCCGCGGAATGGGAGAAGGAGTTCGAGGGCTACTGCGGCATGGGCAGCGCGCCGAGCGACCGCTATTATATGCACCTGCCCGTGTGGACAAACGGCAACGTCTTCGCAAACGGCGCAAAGCCGTGGGAGAAGGAGACGAACTTCGCCGAGATCGACGGCGTGACGCTCTCGCTCACCGAAAAGGACGGCGCGGTCGTCCTCGAGACGAATCTCTGGGACAAGCTCCCGGCGCTCGAAACCGCCACCGTTTCGACGGAAACGCTCGGCATGGCATTTGAGCCGGAGCAGAAGTTTGAGAACCCGGACGGCACGCCCATCGTCTTTGACCGGGACTACTTCGGCGCGCGCCGCGGGCTGCATCCCCTTCCCGGGCCGTTCGCCTGCGCGAAGGAAGCGGAGAAGGTCCTTTTCTAAATCCCCTCCCTCTTTTGCGTCATCGCGCGGGGCCGCCCACTTTCGCGGCCCCGCTTCCTTTTCTATGCGCGAGAGGGGCAAAGGCGGAAAAAAGCCTTGACAACTCCGCCGAAATGCCGCAAAATAGAACTATACCATATTTATTCCGCAAAGCGCGGGGAAGGAGCGAATTGTATGGATTATCTGATCGGGGTGGATCTCGGGACTTCCGGGACAAAAACCGTTTTGTTTGACACGGCCGGCGCGGTCGTCGCGTCCAAGACCGTGGAATATCCGCTGTATCAGGAGCGGAACGGCTGGGCGGAGCAGGACCCGCTCGACTGGTGGAACGCGGCCGCCGAGACCATCCGCGCGGTCGTTTCGGAGAGCGGCGTCGATCCCGCTTCGATCCGCGGCCTCGGCATCTCCGGGCAGATGCACGGCCTCGTGATGCTCGACGGCGAAGGGAACGTGCTGCGCCGGTCCATCATCTGGTGCGACCAGCGCACCGCGAAGGAATGCGACGAGATCACGGCGCGCGTCGGCAAGGAGCGGCTGATCGAGATCACGGCGAACCCGGCGCTCACGGGCTTCACCGCCTCGAAGATCCTCTGGGTGCGCAACAACGAGCCGGAGACCTACGCGAAGTGCGCGCACATCCTCCTGCCGAAGGACTATGTCCGCTATATGCTGACCGGCGATTTCGCGACGGAAGTCTCCGACGCTTCCGGGATGCAGCTGCTCGACGTGCCGCACCGCTGCTGGAGCGCGGAAGTCCTCGAAAAGCTGGAGATCGACCCGGCGCTCCTGCCGAAGGTCTACGAATCCCCCGAGGTGACGGGCGTCATCTCCGAAGCGGCGGCGAAGCGCACGGGGCTCCTTCCGGGCACGCCGGTGGTCGGCGGCGCGGGCGACAACGCGGCGGCGGCGGTCGGCACGGGCGTCGTCACGGACGGCACGGCCTTCACGACGATCGGCACCTCCGGCGTCGTCTTCGCGCACACGAGCGACATCTCCATCGACCCGAAGGGCCGCGTGCACACGTTCTGCTGCGCTGTCCCGGGCGCGTGGCACGTCATGGGCGTGACGCAGGGCGCGGGGCTCTCGCTCAAATGGTTCCGCGACAACTTCTGCGGCGCGGAAAAGGAGACCGCCGCCTCGATGGACGTGGATCCGTACTATTTAATGGATAAGGAGGCCGAGCAGGTCCCGATCGGCTGCAACCGCCTGCTCTATCTGCCGTACCTGATGGGCGAGCGCACGCCGCACCTCGACCCGGACTGCCGGGGCGCGTTCATTGGCCTTTCGGCCATGCACACGAAGCGCGACCTGCTCCGCGCCGTGATGGAGGGCGTGACGTTCTCCCAGCGGGACAGCCTCGAAGTCCTGCGCGGCATGGGCGTCTTGGTGGACACCATGCTCGCGTGCGGCGGCGGCGGCACCTCGAAGCTCTGGCGGCAAATGCTGGCGGACACCTTCGCCTGCCCGGTCCGCACCGTGGCCTCGAAGGAAGGCCCGGCGCTCGGCGTCGCGATCCTCGCGGGCGTCGGCGCGGGGATCTACCCGAGCGTGGAGGAGGGCTGCCGGCGGGTCATCCGGCTGAACGACTCGCAGCCGCCGATCGAAGAAAACGTCCCCGTCTATGAAAAATATTACCGGCTCTATACCCGGCTCTATCCGGCGCTGAAGGACCAGTACAAGGCGCTCGCCGCCCTGTGAGCGCGGAAAAAACGCTCGCCGCGCTTTCGGCGCATCTCGCGGCGCACCCGGCCGCGACGGCGCAGGACGCGGCAAAGTTCCTCTATCAGGCGCTCTACGGGCCGGGACACATGATCGAAAGCGAAGCGCGCGCGGAAAGCTGGCTGCGCCGGGAGGCGGAAAGCCTTCCGGCGGGGCGCGCCGCCCCGCTTTTCGAGCCGCTTTCGGAGGAGTACACGCGGATGGACCTCGCCGCGCTGGAGCAGATCACGCCGCAGACCGCGGCGCGAATGTTCTGCGCCTCCGCGGAGCCGGAGCCGAAGGAAAAGACCGCGCTCGCGGCGCTGCTGCAAACGGCGCTCGCGCGCGGGCTGCTCCCCGGCGAAGACGCGGCGGGATGGACCGCGCGGTACACGGCGGCGGGCTGCCCCGCCACGCACCACAGCGAAGCGTACCGCGCCGCGTACCTCCCCGCCTACCGCGTCGTGCGCACGGAGTTTGTCCGATTCTTCCCGCTCTTTGCCGCCGTGGACCGGCTGCTTTCGGGCGGCGCGCCCGTCTGTGCCGCGATCGACGGCATGTGCGGCAGCGGCAAAACGACGCTCGCCGCCCTCCTTTCGAAGGTCTACGACTGCGCCGTCTTCCACGCGGACGATTTCTTCCTCCCGCCCGAACTGCGCACGCCGGAGCGCTATGCGGCGCCCGGCGGCAACATCCACTGGGAGCGTCTTCTCCGCGAGGTCCTCGTCCCGCTGAGCGCCGGCGCGCCGGTCGTTTACCGCCCCTTCGACTGCGGCGCGATGGCGCTCGCGCCAACGGCCGTGCGGGTCGAGCCGAAGCCGCTCTCCGTCGTGGAGGGGTCGTATTCGCTCCACCCGAAGCTGCGCTGCGCGTATGACCTGACGGTCTTCCTCAAGACGGACAGGGCGGAGCAAGAGGCGCGCATCCTGCGGCGAAACGGCCCGGAAAGCCTCAGGATGTTTCGGGAAAAATGGATCCCGCTGGAAGATCTCTACTTCTCCGCCTGCGGCGTGGAAGCGCAGAGCGACCTCGTTTTCGAGACGTAAACGGCGGGCGGAACGCGGCGATCAATTCGACCGTTTTTGGGGAGAAAGGGCACGAAAAAACGGCGAAAGCGCCGAATCTGCAAAAAACCGGAAAAAACCGCTTGCAAAACGGGGAGACCTGTGATAGAATCATCATGTCGCCGGAATACCGACGGCAGTTCCCGGCAAAGACCGGGAAAGAGTTGGTGTTGATTACGACGAGGGTCCACCTGTTCCCATCCCGAACACAGAAGTTAAGCTCGTTCGTGCCGAAGATACTTGGCTGGCGACGGCCCGGGACAATAGGTAATGCCAACACGGAAAAACGGTCATCCAAGCGATGATCGTTTTTTTGTGTCCGGTCCGCTGTTCAAAAGGCTCCGAAAGCGAGGCGGTTCCCATGCAGGAGCTCTCCGGCCGCGTGCGCGCGGCGGTCCAAAAGTACGGTATGATCGCGCCGGGCAGCCGCGTGGCCGTCGGCGTCTCCGGCGGAAAGGATTCCCTTTTCCTCCTCACCGCGCTCGCCGAGCTGCGCCGGTATTATCCGCAGCCGTTCGAGCTCGTCGCGGTCACGGCAGACCCGTGCTTCGGCGGCGCGGAGACGGATTTTTCCGGCGTCGCCGCCCTCTGCGCATCGCTCGGCGTGCCGTATCACATCCGCCGCACGGAGCTCGGGAAGATCGTCTTTGAGGACCGCCGGGAGGAGAACCCCTGCGCGCTCTGCGCGCGGATGCGGCGCGGCATCCTGCACAAGCTCTGCGGAGAGCTCGGCTGCACGCACCTCGCCCTCGGCCATCATATCGACGACGCGGCCCAGACGGTCCTGATGAACCTGCTCTACGGCGGCCGCTTCGGCTGCTTTTCCCCGAAAAGCTACCTCTCCCGCCGGGGGCTCTGGCTCATCCGCCCGCTCATCTTCTGCCCGGAATCGGAGATCCGCCGCGCGGCCGCGCGCCTCGACCTGCCCGTCGTGAAGAGCGGCTGCCCCGCCGACGGCCACACCGCCCGCCGCGCCGCCGCCGACCGCATCGCCGCCCTCGAAAAGGATTTCCCCGACCTCACCGCGAAGCTCGTCGGCGCCCTCCAGCGCTCCCACACAGACAACTGGTAACCTCCTTTTCTTAAAAGAAAAGCGGCCAAAGGCCGATTCGTCGCGGTGGTCGTTCGCTCCGCGAACTTCGCCTGTGCACCTGGGAAACTTTCCCCCGCGCTGTGATCCGGCTCCGTTTGGTCAGCCCGCTCCCGTCCTCCGCGAACCAAAATAGGGCAAACGTCAAAAGTTTCGCCCGCCTTTCCAAAGGCCGCAGGGGTCGAGGGGGCAAAGCCCCTTGGGCGCGGCTCGCAAGCCGCGAAATCCTTTTCGTTCATAAGCGCAGGAAGGTCGGCGAAATCAGCCCGGTGGGCTGTTTCGCCGCAGGGAACCCTCGCCGGGGGTTCCCTTTCGGGCGTTTCCGCCCCGGCCAAAGGCCGTTTTGTCGCGTTGGGCGTTCGCTCCGCGAACTTCGCCAGCATTTTCGGGAAGCGTTGCCCCGCGTCATAAACCGGACTGGTTCGGTAAATTCGCTCCCGTCCTCCGCGAACCAGCGCAGCGCGAACGGCAAAAGTTTCGCCCGCCTTTTCAAAGGCGGTAGGGCTCCAAGGGGCAAAGCCCCTTGGGCGCGGCTCGCAAGCCGCGAAACCCTTATCCTCCATAAGCGCAGGAGGGTCGGCGAAATCAGCCCGGTGGGCTGTTTCGCCGTAGGGAACCCTCGCCGGGGGTTCCCTTTCGAGCGTCTCCGCCCCGGCCAAAGGCCGATTCGTCGCGACGGTCGTTCGCTCCGCGAACTTTGCCTGTGCATCTGGGAAACTTTCCCCCGCGCCAGAGGCAAAACCTCTTTCGTCGCGTTGGTCGCGTGTGCGTGAACGCACGACGCTTCGCCGGAATTTCCAGTGTGCTTTCCCCCGCGCTATGACCCGACTCCGTTTGGTCAGCCCGCCTCCGCTCTCTTCGAGCCAGAGTAGGGCAAACGAAACGGGCTCCGCCCCTCGGCAGCATGAAAGCAAAATTTCAATTTATCATGCTAAAGGTGTTGACAGCGCATGCATTTTGCCTTATAATCGTATCCAAACGAATCCTACACCGTTTTGGTAGAGAATCACAAACCGCCGAGACGGGACGCAATAAAAAATCTCCGAAAGCGAGGAATCAACCCCGGAAAATGGACGCAATTTTGGAGCTTTCCGACATCCACAAATCCTTTGGCGCGACCAAGGTTTTGAACGGCATCGATCTCGTCGCAGAGCGCGGCGAGTTCATCACGCTGCTGGGCTCCTCCGGCTGCGGCAAAACGACGACGCTCCGGATCATCTCTGGCCTCGAGACCCCGGACAGCGGCCGCGTGATCCTGGAGGGCGTGGACGTCACCGACGCCGAGCCGAACAAGCGCGGCGTACACACGGTCTTCCAGAGCTACGCGCTTTTCCCGCACATGAACGTGGAATCGAACATCGGGTACAGCCTGCGGCTGAAGGGCATGAAGCGGGCGGAGATCAAGGCGAAGGTCAAGGAGATGCTGGAGCTCGTGCAGCTCCCGGGCTTTGAGGGCAGGATGCCCGGCGAGCTTTCCGGCGGGCAGCGGCAGCGCGTCGCGATCGCCCGGAGCGTCGTGGATTCCCCGCGCGTGCTCCTTCTCGACGAGCCGCTCGGCGCGCTCGATCTGCAGCTTCGCCGCGCGATGCAGGTGGAGCTCAAGCGTCTGCAGAAAAAGCTGGGCATCACGTTCATCTATATCACGCACGACCAGGAGGAGGCCCTCAATATGTCGGACCGCATCGCCGTCATGCGCAATGGCCTTTTCGAGCAGGTCGGCACGCCCGGCGACGTCTATGACCGGCCGAAGACCGCTTACGTCGCGCGGTTCGTGGGCTCCGCGAACATCATCGTGCGCGGCGGGAAGACACTCGCCGTGCGCAGCGAATATCTCGAACTCGAAAAGGACGCCGCAGGGTATATGCCGGGCGTCGTGAAGGAAAAATCGTTCTCCGGCGGGATGCTCCGCATTGCGGTCGAGACCGAAGCCGGCGAGCTCGTCGCGAGCCGCCACGGCATCGATTCTCCGCTCGCCCCGGGCGACGCGGTGGGCGTTTCGTGGGAACCGCAGAACGCCGTGGAGGTGGAGCCGGAATGAAGCCGAAACGCCGCTTTCGATCCGAAACGCTGATGCTCGTCCCGCTCTACGTCTTCACGCTGGTCTTCGTGCTGGGGCCGCTCGTCTACATGGTGATCCTCAGCTTTCTCCAGCGCGCGGAGACATGGGGCGTGACGAACGAATTTACCGTGCAGAATTACGCGGGCATCCTCGAACCGGTGTACCTCAACACCTTTGTGGAGTCCTTCAAGCTCGCGACGCTCTCGACGCTGCTCATCATCCTGCTCGGCTACCCGTTCGGGTACTTCATGGCGAAGCTCTCGCAGAAGTGGAAGGGCCGCATGATGATGCTCCTGATGATCCCCTTCTGGACCAGCTCGCTGATCCGTCTCTACGGCTGGATCATCATCTTCCGCGCGAACGGCATCCTCGACAAGATCCTGATGGGCCTCGGCATCACCGACGCGCCCCTGAAGCTGCTCTACACCTACCCGGCGGTCGTCGTCGGCATGATCTACGCGCTGCTCCCCTTCATGATCTTTTCGGTCTATTCGAGCGCGGAGAAGATGGACTGGAGCCTCGTGGAGGCCGCGCGCGACCTCGGCGCGTCGCGCATCCGGGCGTTCCTCACCGTGACGCTGAAAATGACGCTCCCGGGCCTGCTCTCCGGCGTGATCCTGACGTTCGTCCCCTCGATGGGCCTGTTCTTCATCGCGGACATCCTCGGCGGCAACAAGGTGGTGCTCGTCGGCAGCCTGATCCAGGACCAGCTCATGAAGGCGCACAACTGGCCGTTCGCGGCGGCGCTCTCCGTAATCCTGACGCTCCTGACGAGCCTTCTGATCGTGCTGTACCGCAGGCTTGCGGGCGTCAAGGACCTCGAGGGTCTGGTGTGAGGAGGCCGCTATGAAAAACAAAACCGTTCTCCCGAATGTTTACCTCGCGGTCCTCATGATCCTGATGTATGTGCCGATCGTGCTGGTCATCATTTTCTCGTTCAACGAAAACAAGCTCTCCGTGCGCTGGGACGGCTTTTCATGGCGCTGGTATGAGGCGCTGTTCGCGGACCGCGCCATGTTCGAATCGCTCGTCAACTCGCTGATCCTCGGCGGCTCCGCGTCGCTCGCGGCGGCCGTCATCGGGACGCTCGGGGCCGTGGGCAGCTCGAAGGTGAAGCTCCCCGGCAAAGACGCGGTCGAGTATCTTTCGACGCTCCCCATGATGATCCCCGAGATCATCCTCGGCATGGTGTTCATGGTGTTCTTCTCGCTGATCGGCCTGCCGTTCGGCATGATGACGCTCATCATCGCCCACACGGCGTTCTGCATCCCCTACGTCTTCATGCTCGTGCGGGCGCGGCTCGTCGGCATGGATAAGAGCCTCGAGGAGGCCGCGCTCGACCTCGGCGCGTCGAAGATCTACGCGTTCTTCACGGTCGTCCTGCCGCTGATCGCCCCGGCGATTCTCTCCGGGATGCTGCTCTCCTTCGCGATGAGCTTCGACGACGTGATCATCAGCATGTTCGTCACGGGCGTGGATTCCAACACGCTGCCGCTGCGCGTCTACTCCCAGATCAAGACCGGCGTGACGCCGGAGATCAACGCGCTGTGCACGCTGATCCTCCTCGTCACCGTGCTCATCCTCGCGCTCGCTGCGGTCCTCTCGCGGATCGGGCGCGGCAAAAAAGAACCGGAGCAGGCCGCCGAGATCGAAGCGCGCTGAACAGACAGAAAGGCCGCTCTCCCCAAGAGCACGGAAATTAGTCCCCTTCGCGCCGGGCGCGGAGCTTCCCCGGTCCGCGCTGCAAAACAGAATCGCCGCGGGAAACCGCTGTCGAGATAAATCCCCATTTTTCATTCCCGTGCGCATCCTCGCGCTCGCCGTGGTCCTCTCGCGGATCGGGCGCGGCAAAAAAGAGCCGGAGCAGACCGCCGCCGAGATCGAAAACCGCTGACCGGATAGAAAGCCCGCTCTCCCCAAGAGCACGGAAATTAGTCCCCTTCGCGCCGGGCGCGGGGCTTCCCCCGTCCGCGCTGCAAAACAGAATCGCCGCGGGAAACCGCTGTCGAGATAAATCCCCATTTTTCATCCCCGAAAGGAAGGAATAAGAATTGAAAAAGATCATCGCACTCCTGCTTGTCCTTGCACTCGCACTCTCGCTTGCAGCGTGCTCCGGTTCCGCCGGAAGCAGCAGCACGAACCCGGCGACTGTCACCGGCAACACCGGCCCTGCGGAGGACAGCGCGGAAGCGGAAGGCACGAACCCCGCGGATTCCGAAGAAGACGAGGGCGGCGTGAACCCCGCCACCGTCACCGGCAACACCGGTCCCGAGGGCAACACCGAGACGGAGCTCGTCCTTTACACATGGGAGGCCATGTTCCCGCAGGAGGTCCTCGACGCGTTCGAGGCAGACACCGGCATCAAGGTGAACTATGTGAACTTCGACTACGACGAGACGATGCTCGCCCGCCTCGAGGAGGAAGAGGGCGGCGCTTATGACGTCGTGATCGCCGACGACTACATCATCGAGACGGCGGTCAAGGAAGGCCTTGTCGCGGAGCTCGACAAGGAAAAGCTCCCGTCGTTCGGCAACATCGACCCGTTCTACCAGGGCTGGTTCTACGACCCCGACGACCTCTACACCGTCCCCTACGGCGCGGGCGTGCAGACGATCGTCTATGACCCGGCGCTCACCGATGTGGAGATCGACGGGTATGAGGACCTCTGGGACGAATCCCTGCGCGACAGCATCGGCATCACGGCGAACTACCGCGTGATCGACGGCATGGCGCTGAAGGTCCTCGGCGAGAGCATGAACACCAGCGACGTCGCGAAGATCGAAGAGGCCGGCGAAAAGCTCAACGCGCTCGCCCCGAACATCCGCCTCATCAAGGACGACCGCCTCGAGGAGGACTTGCTCTCCGGCGAGATCAGCGCGGGCATCATGTACACCTCGCAGGTCACCTCTGCGATGATGCAGAACCCGGATCTCAAGGTCGTCTACCCGAAGGAGGGCATCGGCTTCGGCATCATGGGGATGTTCATCCCCTCTGCCGCGCCGCACGCGAACGCCGCGTACAAATTCCTCGAATACATCCTGCAGCCGGAAGTGGCCGCGCAGTGCTTTGAGTACATCGGCTATTACAGCACGAACAAGGCCGCGAACGAGTTCATCAGCGACGAGTACAAGGGCTTTTTGACGCTGCCCGAGGACATCGACCTCGAAAACGCCGAGATCCTCGAGAACATCTCCAACGACGCGCTCGACGCGCACAACCTCGTCTGGGAGACGTTCCGCGCGGCGACCGGCGCCGGGGAATAAAACCCGAAAAACGCGAAATTCTAAAAGGAACCGATCCAAATCAAAGATTCTTTTGAAAGGAGCCGATACGACATGGAGATCACAAAGCAGACCACGATGGGCGAAATGCTCAACTACGACCGGGGGATCGCGTATATCCTGATGCAGTGCGGGATGCACTGTGTCGGCTGCCCGTCCTCGATCCACGAGTCTCTGGAGGAAGCGTGCATGGTCCACGGCCTCGACGCTGACGCGGTCTACGCGAAGATCCAGGAGTACCTCGCGGAAAAAGCGGCAAAGTAAAAACCGGTACCTTAAAACGGCTCTCCCCTTTCGGGAGGGCCGTTTGCCGGTATTCGGCAAAAAAAACAGGAGCCGCCGTCCCGCGGAAAAAAGGGACGGGCGCTCCGGAAAGAGGATCGGGATGAAAGGAAAAAAGAAGCTGCTCACGGCGCTTTTCGCCGCCGCGCTGCTCGCCGCGCTGGCGGCCTGCGCCGCAGACCCGGCGTCCGCGCCGAGCGCGCCCGTAAGCGCGCCGGAGGCCCAGCCGGAAAGCGCGTCCGCCGCGCCCGACACGGCGGAGGAAGACTTGCAATCTCCTGAAAAAGATGATATGATAGAGTCAAATTCAACCCCCCAGAGGAGGCAAAGCGAAATGAGCAAAGGATACTACACGCTGACCCGCGTCACCGACTACGGCCCCTATGTCACAAAAGTCATCCTGCCGATGGAAAGCCCCGTGAAGCAGGACGCCGTGACGGCGGACACGTTCTCCGTCTATGTGGAGCGCATGGACGAAAAGGGCGAAACGCTCCTTCTGCCGAAGAGCTGGATGGCCCAGAACGACAAGGAGCCGAGCTGCGGCTACATCCCCGTAACAGCGGCGTACCCTTCGGACCAGCAGGGTGAAAAGCTCGACTGCGGCGAGTACGTCACGCTGGAAACGGCTTACGGCCCGCTCTGCCAGCTCTCGTCCTGCATTTCCGCGCCAGAGGGCCTCAACGTCTATGTGAAGATGCGGTACACCGTCACGCAGGTCGAAAAACTCGAGACGGAGGACGGCCCGGTGGTCGGCCTGCTCTACAACTACCCGCTCGGCAACCGCTGCCCGGACGCCGAGGGCTTCCTGCACGGCGTCTCTTCCTACGAGCCGGAGCCGCTGAACTACGGCTATTTCGTCCCCCAGACAAAAGCCGATACGGCGCACCCGCTGATCGTCTGGCTGCACGGCGCAGGCGAAGGCGGCGTGGACCCGACCGTCGCGTATACCGGCAACAAAGTCACGGCGTTCGCCTCGGAAAAGATCCAGTCCCTCTTCGGCGGCGCGTATATCCTCGCCCCGCAGACGAAGACCTTCTGGATGAACGACGGCTCCGGACAGTACGGCACCACGGGCAAGAGCATCTATGTGGAAGCGCTCAAGGCGTGCATCGACGAGTTCATCGCGAAGAACCCCGGCGTCGATCCGGACCGCGTCTACATCGGCGGCGACAGCAACGGCGGATTCATGACGATGCGCATGATCGTGGATTATCCCGATTTCTTCGCGGCGGCCTTCCCGGTCTGCGAGGCGCTCTACGACGCGGTCATTTCCGACCAGGACATCGAGAACATCAAGCACCTGCCGATCTGGTTCACGCACGCGAAAAACGACCCGGTCGTAAAGCCCTCCGAGACCGTCGTCCCCACCTACCAGCGCCTCATCGCCGCCGGCGCGGAAAACGTCCACTTCACCTTCTGGGACAAGATCGTGGACCTGCACGAGGGCTTCACGGACGCGACCGGCAACCCGTTTGAGTACATCGGCCACTTCGCGTGGATCCCCGTCTACAACGACGACTGCAAGCTCGATTACGACGGCAACCCCGTCGTCGTGGACGGCAAGGAAGTCTCCCTCCTCGAGTGGCTGAGCCTCCAGTCCCGCTGACCCCTACTTTTCTTGAAAGAAAAGTAGGCCGGAGGCCGTTTCGTCGCGACGGTCGTTCGCTCCGCGAACTTCGCCGGTGCGGCTGAAAAGCGTCTCCCCGCGCCATAAGCTGGGCTTGGTTCGGTAAACTCGCCCTTGCTTTCCGCGAGCCAGTATGGAAAGACACCATGCTTTTTTCGGCTCAACCGTTTCATGATCTTTGCCCCGCGGGACTCCCCAAAAACGGGTTGAAGGCTGCCGGTAGAGCGGATTTGACGACAAAGTTCACTCTGCTGGCGGTTAAGACACGTCGAAGTCTTTTGGGCACCACTGTGGGAAAGAAGGCCCCCTGCTTTCTCCTCGCTAAGAAGCAGATGGACGATTGGCAACGCCAAGCGTCTCACTTTCTCTTCAGAAAAGCGCGACCTTAAAGGGGTCGAGGGGGCGGAGCCCCATCGGTACGGAGCAAAAAGTTTTTGGCGGGTTTTTGAAAAAACCGCAAGGAGGAAAAATGGCACCCATCACTCCAAAGTTTCCAAAGCTGCTGCACGGGGGCGACTACAACCCCGACCAATGGCTGCATGATCCGGACATCCTCGCGACGGACATCGAGCTGATGAAAAAAGCGGGGATCAACTGCGTCTCCGTTGGCATCTTCGCATGGGCGCATCTGGAGCCCCGCGAAGGGGTCTACACCTTCGACTGGCTCGAGGAGATCGTCAACGATCTCTATCTGAACGGCATTTACACGGTCCTCGCGACGCCCTCGGGCGCAAAACCCCTCTGGATGAGCGAGAAATACGAGGAGGTCCGCCGCGTGCAGGAAAACGGCGTGCGGGACCGTTCCGGCGGGCGGCACAACCACTGCTACACCTCGCCGTATTACCGGGAGAAGGTGCGCCAGATGGACACCCGTCTCGCGCAGCGCTTCGGGAAGCACCCGGGCGTCATCCTGTGGCACCTCTCGAACGAATACGGCGGCGCGTGCTACTGTCCGCTCTGCGTCGCGGCATTCCGGGACTGGCTGCGGGAGAAATACGGCACGCTCGAGGCGCTGAACCTCGCGTGGTGGACGCATTTCTGGAGCCACACCTACACGGACTGGGACCAGATCTACCCGCCTGTCCCGAACGGAGAGACCTGCACGCACGGCCTCACGCTCGACTGGAAGCGCTTCGTCACGCACCAGACGGTTGATTTCATGAAGATGGAACGCGACGCGGTGAAAGCCGTCTGCCCCGAGATCCCCGTCACGACGAACCTCATGGGGTTCTACGACGGGCTCGACTACTTCAAATTCGGCCCGGAGCTGGACGTCGTCTCCTGGGACAACTACCCCCAGTGGCACACGGCGGACAACGCGGAGATCGCCCTGACCTCCGCGCTCTCGCACGACCTGATGCGCGGGATCAAGCGCGCGCCGTTCCTCCTGATGGAATCCACGCCGAGCGCGACGAACTGGTCGCCCGCCGCAATGCTCAAGCGCCCGGGGATGCACCTGCTCTCGTCTCTGCAGGCGGTGGCGCACGGCTCCAACTCCGTGCAGTATTTCCAGTTCCGCAAGGGACGCGGCTCCTCGGAAAAATTCCACGGCGCCGTCGTCGATCATGTGGGCGACCGCGGCCCGCTCTCGGTCGCGCGCACGGAGAACACCCGCGTGTTCCGCGACGTGAAAACGGTCGGGGAGACGCTCGCCGCCCTCAACGCGGACGGCCGGCTTTATGACACCGAGGTCAAGTCGGAGGCCGCGCTCGTTTTCGACACGGAGAACCGCTGGGCGATCGCAGGCGCGGCGGGCCTTCGCAACTGCGGCACAAAGTATGTGGAGACCGTGAGGGAGCACTACCGCGCGTTCTGGGAAAAGGGCGTGCAGGTGGACGTCACCGACATGGACGGCGACCTTTCCGGCTACAAGCTGGTCGTCGCGCCGATGCTCTACATGCTGCGCAGCGGCTTTGAGCGGAAGCTGAAGACCTTCGTGGAAAACGGCGGCGTCCTCGTCGCCACCTACTGGACCGGCCTCGTGGACGAGACGGACCTGTGCATCACCGGGGGCGCTCCCGGCCGCATGACGGACCTCTTCGGCCTTTGGGACGAGGAATGGGACGCCCTGCCGGACGGCTTTACAAACGGCGTTTCGGTGGACGGGACCGTCTACACGGCGCGGGAGGTCTGCGCGCGCATCCATCCCACGACCGCCGAAGTCCTCGGCACCTACACAGAGGACTTTTACCGGGGAGAAGCCGCTTTCACGAAAAACCGCTTCGGCGCGGGCACGGCGTATTACCTCGCGGCGCGCACGGACACCGGCCTGCTCCGCCGCCTTTACGGAACGCTCCTCGAGGAACTGGGGATCCGCCCGGCGCTTGCCGGGGTCGAGCTGCCCCGAGGCGTCACCGCGCACGCGCGGGAAAGCGAAACGGCGCGGATCGTGTTCGTCGAAAACTACACCGCCGCGCCCTGTACGCTGGACCTCAAGCGCGAGTATGAGATCCTCTCCACGGGGGAACGGGTAAAACTTCTCAATCTCCCCCCTTACGGCGTCTCCGTATTATCAGATTTTACAAAAGTTTAATATTTCCTCGGATTGCTGTGGAATTACGGCGAATTTTGTGGTATAGTTTAATAGGCGTCCGCGCGGGACCGGAGGGTGTTCCGCGCGTTCCCCCCAAATCCTGCCGGGACTATCGGCAGCCGCTGCAACGATCATGCGTGTCAGGAGGCAATCATGGCAAAGCAAGCAAACTCGACGTATTTCAGCGCGGAAAACCGCGTCGCGCCGCTGGGCATCGTACCCCTTGCCGGAGCAAGGGAGCTTTCCGAGAAGATCGAAGCCCATCTTCTCCGCTGGGCGAAACGCGCCGGGCTGGATTATGAGACCTTTATGATCCAGAATGACTGTCCGCGCTTCTCTTCCGGCGACGGCAAGGGGCTCATCCGCTCCACGGTCCGCGGATATGACCTTTATTTTATCGTCGATGTTGGCAATTACAGTGTCACCTACAACTACTTCGGCGAGGAGAACCGCATGTCTCCCGACGACCACTATCAGGACCTCAAGCGCCTGATCCAGGCCGCGAGCGGCAAAGCGCACCGCATCAACGTCATCATGCCGCTGCTCTACGGCGGCAGGCAGCACCGCCGCAGCTACCGGGAATCTCTGGACTGCGCGTTTGCGCTGCAGGAACTTCAGGCCATGGGCGTGGCGAACCTCGTCACCTTTGACGCGCACGATCCGCGCGTGCAGAACGCCGTCCCGCTGATGGGCTTCGACAACCTGATGCCGACGTACCAGGTGATGAAGAAGCTCTTCAAGGATTTCCCGGACATCTCCACGGACAAAAACGACTTCATGGTCGTCGCGCCGGACGAGGGCGGGCTCAACCGCAACATCTACTACGCCTCCGTGCTCGGCGTGGACCTCGGCATGTTCTACAAGCGCCGCGATTACTCCAAGGTCGTGAACGGCCGGAACCCCATCGTCGCCCACGAGTATATGGGCACGAGCGTGGATGGCAAGGACGTCTTCGTCGCGGACGACATCATCTCCTCCGGCGAGTCGATCCTCGACATTGCGGAGAACGTCAAAGAGCGCCGCGCGCACCGCTTCTTCGCTTATGCCACCTACACGATCTTCACGAACGGTCTGGACAAGTTCGACAAGGCTTATGAGCAGGGCCTCATTGACGGCATCTTCGGCAGCAACCTCACCTACGTCCGCCCCGAGCTGAAAAACCGCCCGTGGTTCCACGAGGTAGACGTCTCCAAGTATGTGGCGTACTTCGTTTCCGCGCTGAACCACGACGCGTCGATCAGCACGCTCCTCGACCCGCACAGCAAGATCGCGCAGCTCCTCGAAAAGCGCGCCGCCGACCGCGCGAAGTATGTGGACGAGCAGCTCAGCCTTTGAGCGGACCCTTCGCTTGACGTTTCCCGCGCGCTGTGTTATACTGAGCTGTGTCGAAAAGCGGCGGTGATCCCGCGCGCTTCGCGCCGCATTTTTCCGGATCCATCGCGGCTCCGGCCGCCCCGGGCGGACATCCTCCGCCCGGGATATATATTGGGCTGTCGCCAAGCGGTAAGGCAACGGACTTTGACTCCGTCACCCGTGGGTCCGAATCCCGCCAGCCCAGCCATCTAATGGCGATGAAAAAGATATTCGCCCAAAAAAGCCCGGATTTCCGGGCTTTTTTGCGTCCAAAAGAGGTGAATCTCAGCTATCAATTTCGTAGATATTTCAAGGCGGTTTTTCCACTCTGGCGGGGTTTGAACCCTCGTAGAGGGAGAAAATGAAGCAAATCCATCCGTATTTACTAGCCCTCTTCCGAGCACAGTCGGCTCGTGAAATATGTCTAAAAGGATAATTCTATGGCGATCCGCTGGACTTTGCCAAAGAGCCGTGATATGCTCTTGGTCAAAAAAGGGAGGATGCAGCCGTGAGTGTCCTGAAAGAAA
>CANRMW010000005.1 GCA_947631835.1 uncultured Clostridia bacterium
ATGTTCGTGAACCTCGCGAACGACCCGGCCATCGAGCGCATCGCGACGCCGAAAATGGCGCTGACCGCCGCCGAATACCTCGCCTTTGAGAAAAATTACCATGTGCTCGTCATCCTGACGGACATCACGAACTACGCCGACGCGCTGCGCGAGGTCTCCGCCGCGCGCAAAGAGGTCCCGGGCCGCCGCGGCTATCCGGGCTATATGTACACCGACCTTGCTTCCATCTATGAGCGGGCCGGCCGGCAAAAGGGCAAGACCGGGTCCATCACGCTGATCCCGATCCTCACGATGCCGGAAGACGACAAGACCCACCCGATCCCGGACCTCACCGGGTACATCACGGAGGGGCAGATCATCCTCTCCCGTGAGCTCTACCGCAAGAACGTCACGCCGCCGATCGACGTGCTGCCCTCGCTTTCGCGACTCAAGGACAAGGGCATCGGCGAGGGCAAGACCCGCGCCGACCACGCGAGCACGATGAACCAGCTCTTCTCCGCCTACGCCCGCGGCAAGGACGCGAAGGAGCTGATGGTCATCCTCGGCGAGGCGGCGCTGACCGACATCGACAAGCTCTACGCGAAGTTCGCCGACGCGTTCGAGACGGAGTACGTCTCGCAGGGGTACACGACGAGCCGCGACATCGAGGAGACGCTCGACATCGGCTGGAAGCTGCTCTCGATCCTCCCGAGAAGCGAGCTCAAGCGCATCGACGACAAGTATCTCGACATGTACTACGGAAAGGTGTGATCGGCGTGGCCGGAACACAAGTGAACCCCACCCGCATGGAGCTGACGCGCCTCAAGGCGAAGCTCGTCACCGCGCAGCGCGGCCACAAGCTGCTCAAGGATAAGCGCGACGAGCTGATGCGGCAATTCCTCGACAAGGTGCGGGAGAACCGCGCCCTGCGCGAGGAGGTAGAGGCCGCCCTCACCGAGGCGAACCGCGACTTCATGCTCGCGCGCGCGTCTATGTCGGACGAGGCGCTGAACACCGCGCTCCTCGCGCCGAAGCAGGAGGTCACGATCGAGGCGGGCACGGAAAACGTGATGAGCGTGGAGATCCCCGCGTTCGATTTCAAGACCCGCACGCCGGACCCGAACGACATCTATTCCTACGGCTTCGGCTTCACCAGCGGCGACCTCGACGAGGCGATCCAGTCGCTCTCGGCGGTGTTTCCGAAGATGCTGAGGCTCGCGGAGATCGAGAAATCCTGCCAGCTCATGGCCGCGGAGATCGAAAAGACCCGCCGCCGCGTCAACGCGCTCGAGCACGTCATGATCCCGGAGACGCAGGCGAGCATCAAGTACATCACGATGAAGCTCGACGAAAACGAGCGCTCCACGCAGATCCGCCTGATGAAGGTCAAGGACATGATGCTCAAAGAAGCCCACGGCTACGAATAAGGCGCGGTGGAGCGGATCGAGGCGCTCGCGGCGCAGCTCGACGGCGGGTCAAAGACGGATCCGCGCTGAAAAAGGTCAGGACCGCCGGTCATGCCGGCGGTCCTTTTGCTTTCTGTTTTTGGGGAGCGGCTGCGTGAAAAAGCGCCGCTCTCTTTTTTCCCGGGGGCATGAACCTAACACCCGCACATGATGCGGATGATCTCGGCGTCCGTTTCCGCCATGCCGAGCCGCGCGAGCAGGCCGATGTTGCGGATGGTATTCTCCTCGCCTTTTTCCACGATGCCGTCTCCGCCGTAAAACTCGGAGCCCTGCCGCTGCATCTGGAAGCCCAAGAGCCCGGCTTCCACCGCCGAGGCGATCTTCGCGGCGCAGCTCGCCTTCGCGCCGTCGCAGATCATGCCGGAGTTGATCGCCACCGCGTTCACGACGGTATGCGCGATCTCCTGCGCGCCCCCGCCGTGCAGGTAGCAAATGCCCGCGCCCGCGCCGCATCCCGCGCTGGTCGCGCCGCAGTACGCCGAAAGCCGCCCGATGCCGGTCTTGAGGTGGATCGTCACAAGATTGGAGACGACGAGCGCGCGGTAGAGGCGTTCCGTTCCGGCGTGCATCGCCTCCGCGTAAACGATCACGGGCAGCGAAGCGGTGAGCCCCTGGTTCCCGCTCCCGGAATTGATGACGACCGGAAGCTCGCAGCCGCTCATCCGCGCGTCGGAGCCTGCGGCGGCCGCGGCCTTCGCCCGGTTGTGGACGCTGTCCCCATACGCGGAGAGCAGCACGCGCCCGATGTTTGCGCCCCAGTCCCCGGAAAATCCCGCCTCGGCGATGGCCGTGTTGCATTCGATCTGCCGCTTCAGCGTCGGCGCGACGTCTTCGATCTCCACGCAGTCCGCAAACGCCGCGATCTCCCGCACGGTGAGGCAGTCTCTCCCCTCCGGCTCCGCCTGCGCGCACTCCGAAAACGGCGCGGAAAAGCGCGTTTCGCCGTCTCTTTCGATGCGGACCACGTTCGTGTGGCTCCCGAGGATGCGGACAAAGGCGCTGTGCGCCGCCGCGCGCAACAGGATCCCGATCTCAAAGACGTACCCGCTCTCCGAGGCATGGACCTGCACCGGCATTGTTTCGAGGCATTCCCGAATGGCCGGGAGCTTTTCCTCGGTGATCTTCGACAGCACCTCCAGCTTGTCCTCGGCGCGGCCCGCCGCGACCCCGGCGGCCACGGCGGCGGCGATGCCGCGCAGGTTCCCCGTGTGCGGCACGACGACGCTTTTCACGTTCTTGATGATGTTTGGGCTGACCGTGACCTCCGCCGACTCCGGCGCCTCCCCGAGCGTGTCCCGGGCGAGCGCCGCCGCATAGGCCACGGCGATCGGCTCGGTGCAGCCCATGGCGGGCACCAGCTCTTCCCGCAGGATCCGCAGATATTTCTCATACAGTGCGTCATGCTTTTCCATCGCAAACTCCTCCACGGGCGCGCGCCCGGTTTCCGCCTTTTTTAAAAGTATACCTGATTTTTTTGCTTTTTTCAAGGGCTTTCTCCCTGTTTCGCGCAGGGAGCAAAAGAAGCGCCCGGCGGCGTCCGTCGGAGCGCTTCTTCTGTTTTCGTTTCGCTGTCTTAAACGTCTTGCAGGATGCCCGAAAGCTCCGCAAAGGACGCCGTGCGAAACTCTGCAAGGTCCGCGTTCCGCTCGTTGATGAGGCAGTCCGTCACGAGGAGCGTTTCCATCCCCGCTTTTCCCGCGGCGACGGCGTCCTCGTCCACGTTGTTGCCGACCATCAGGCAGTCCTTCGGGTCCGCGTCGAGCCGCTTTGCGATCGCCGTGAAATACGCCGGGTTCGGCTTCGAGCAGGACATATTCTCATACGTCGTGACGAGCGCGAAATCCGAGGCTTTCAGCCCGATCCACCCGAGGCGCGTCTCCACGCCGATCTTCGGAAAAATGGGGTTCGTCGCGAGCACGACGGTATGTCCCGCCGCTTTCAGCCCGTCGATCAGCGGCTTTGCGAGCGGGTTTTCCCCGGTAAAGCGCTTTGCGCCCGCAAACTCGTGCGCGTAGAAATCGTCGGTGACGCTGCGGTGCTCCGGGACGTACTGCGGGAACAGCCCGGCGAACGTCTCCCAGAACGCCTCGCAGTTCGGCCGGGAGCCGTCGTTTTTCACCATCGCCGCCGTGCCGGCCCAAACGCCCGCGATGAGCGCCTTCGCGTCGGTGTAGCCGAGCGGCGCGAGCTTCGCCGCGAGGAGCCCGAAATACCCGCGCGTAAATTCGTCGTTGTCCATCGGCAGCAGCGTGCCGTCGAGATCGAACAAAATCAGCTTTTTTCTCAATTTCTCATCCCTCGATCGGAACAAGAGGGCCAGTTCCCCGACTCCCTCTTTTGTAACCGTCCTTTACCGTGCTCTCTGCAGGCTCGCGCTCGCCACGACGTCCACGCCCGTCCCACAGACGTTTTCGATCACGACGTCCCCGATCCGCACGGGCGTCTCGATCTCCGCCGCGTTGATCGCCTCCATGACCGCAAAGATCTTCGACTTCGGAACGTCGGTCTTCGTGCGCACGGCGACCACGGGCCGCTCGCCGCCGATGGCCCGCACCGTGGAGGTGACGGTCCGCGTCGGCGCGGTGACTTCCTTCTTCGCGTAGATCTCGCCGCGCTTGCAGGTGTTCCCCTCGACCTTCACGACCTCGCCGTTTTCGAGCGTGACGGTGAGCGGACA
This sequence comes from uncultured Clostridia bacterium, assembly GCA_947631835.1. Classification (GTDB taxonomy): domain Bacteria; phylum Bacillota; class Clostridia; order Oscillospirales; family Acutalibacteraceae; genus Hominenteromicrobium. The sequence continues at coordinate 4,123 of CANRMW010000005.1, forward strand.
GCCCAGCGGGCAGTTGATACAGATGAGGTTTCTCGTTTCCATGTCAGTCCTCCTCCGTCGTGACCGTAATCTTCCCGACGTTTTTACCCAGCAGGTCTGCGCGCTTTAAAACGACCTGCTCCATCTCGCCCGGCGCCATGACCTGCTTTTTCCGGTGCAGCACGCGTTCGCCGTCAAAATAGACGCTGGTGTAGACGTTTTTATAGATGTTCCCGACGCGGAAGCGCACCGTGAGGAGCTCGGGCATGTGCGCCGGGTCCACAGCGCTCGGCACCGTGTAGCGCACGCCGCCTCCCACCGCGATCGGGATCTCCGCGCCGCCGCTGCGTTCGGGCTGCCCGTTTGCGATGTACTCCGCAGCCGCCCTGCCGGCGGCCGCCGCCTCCTCCGAGACGTAGTCCACGAGGTCGTGGACGTGCAGCACGTTCCCGCAGGCGAAAACGCCCGGCACGCTCGTCATGAGCCGCTCGTTGACCGTCGGACCGTTCGTCGCGCGGGAAAGCTCCACGCCCGCGCCGGTCGAAAGCTCGTTCTCCGGGATCAGTCCCACAGAGAGCAGCAATGTATCGCAGGAATAATACTCCTCCGTGCCGGGGATCGGCTGGAGCCGATCGTCCACCTCGGAGATCACAACGCCGGTCACGCGGTCCTTGCCCCGGATCTCCGTCACGGTGTGGGAGAGCTTCAGCGGGATGCCGTAGTCGTCGAGGCACTGGACGATGTTCCGCTTGAGCCCGCCGGAATACGGCTGCAGCTCCGCGACGACCTTCACCTTCGCACCCTCGAGCGTCATGCGGCGCGCCATGATGAGCCCGATGTCGCCCGAGCCGAGGATGACGACCTCATGGCCGGGCATCTGCCCCTCCATGTTGACGAGACGCTGCGCGGTCCCGGCGGAATAGATGCCCGCCGGCCGGAAGCCCGGGATGTTCAGCGCGCCTCTCGAGCGCTCGCGGCAGCCCATCGCGAGGATGACTGCCCCGGCCTCGATCGTGACGAGCCCCTTTTCGCGGCTGACCGCCGTGATGACGCGGTCCTTCGAGAGCGAGAGGACCATCGTCGAGAGCCAGACCTCCGCGTCGGTCTCCATGACCTTTTCCTCGAACCGCGCGGCGTACTCCGGGCCGGTGAGTTCTTCCTTAAACGTGTGCAGGCCGAAGCCGTTGTGGATGCACTGGTTTAAAATGCCGCCGAGCCGCACGTCGCGCTCCAAAATGAGCACGTCCTTCGCGCCCGCCTCCTTTGCGGCGAGCGCTGCGGCAAGCCCCGCCGGGCCGCCGCCGATGATGACGATTTCGCGTTTCATAAAGCCCCTCCCCTATTTCGTTTTCCCGTAGACGAGCACGGACGCGGGCGTGTTCTTGCGGATCCCGCTGAGCGGGAGCCCCAGCTCGCGGGAAAGGATCTCCATGACGCGCGGCGAGCAGAACCCCGCCTGGCATCGTCCCATCCCGGCCCGCGTGCGCCGCTTTACGCCGTCGAGCGTCGTCGCGCCCGGCGTGCGGCGGATCGCGTCGCGGATCTCACCCTCGCTGACCGTCTCGCAGCGGCAGACGATGCTCCCGTAGAGCGGATCTTTTTCGATGTATGCCCGGCGTTCCTCCTCGGGCAGGGAATAGATATGCGGCACGCCCTTGCGGATCGGGTCGAAGTCCGCGCGCTTCGAAAGTCCGAGCGCGGCGGCGATCTTTTCCGCCATCATTTCCCCGATGACCGGCGCGGAGGTCAGTCCGGGCGATTCGATGCCCGCCGCCTCGAAGAAGCCGGGCGCGGCCTCGCGCAGGATGAAGTCGTCCACGTCGGTGTGGGCGCGAAGGCCCGAAAACGACGTGATGACCTGCCTTGTCGGCAACGACTTCACGCTCAGCGCGGCGCGCTTTTGCAGGTCCGCGAGGCCGAACGCCGTCGTCGCGGTGTATTCCTTGTCGTCGGTGTCCTCGGCGGTCGGGCCAAGGAGCAGGTTCCCGTGGACCGTCGGTGTGACGAGCACGCCCTTGCCGAGCTTCGTCGGAAGCTGAAAGATCGTCCGATCGACCAGCCCGCCGACGGTCTTGTCGCAAAGGCAGTATTCGCCGCGCCGCGCCGTGACAGTGTAGTCGTGCGGCAGCAGCAGGTCGTGGATCCGGTCGGCATAGACGCCCGCCGCGTTCACGACGGCCTTCGCCCGAATCTCTCCGCTTTCCGTCTCGAGCGTAAAACCGTCCTCGCCGCGCGCGACGCCGGTGACGCCGCTCAAAAAGCGGAACTCGGCCCCGTTTTTTGCCGCGTTTTCCGCGAAGCCCAGCGTCAGCTCAAACGGACAGACAATGCCCGAGGACGGGCACCAGAGCGCCGCGACCACGTTTTCCGAGAGGTTCGGCTCCATCTTCCGCGCCTCGTCCCCCGAAACGATGGAAAGGTCGGTCAGGCCGTTTTTCACGCCCCGCTCGTAGAGCGTCTCGAGCGCCGGACGGTCCTCCTCCTGAAAACAGAGCACAAACGCACCGTTGCGCCGGAAGGGCACGTCCAGCTCCTCGGAAATGCGGGTCATCATCCGGTTGCCGAGGACGTTCATCTTCGCCTTCATCGTGCCGTTTTCGGCGTCGAACCCGCCGTGGACGATGGCGCTGTTCGCCTTGGAGGTACCGGTGCAGACGTCCTCGCCCTTTTCCACGACGACGACCGACCCGGTATACCGCGTCAGCTCCCGTGCGATCGCGCAGCCGATCACGCCGGCCCCGATCACTGCAACATCATACATAGTTTCACGATCCTTCCCGCCGGCACCAAAGCCGGCCTTTCACTTCGCGCGGCCCCCAAAGCCGCGCCATATCCGATGCTGCTTGTATTTTATCACAGAAAAGGTCGGGAATCAACGGGAAAAGCGGAAAAGACAGCGGGATTTTCTTTCCATTCCCCGCAAAATGCGTTTTTCTTGCGCAGCGGGACAAGTCGTGCTATAATAGAAAAAAAGCAGCGGGAGGCGAAACGCATGAAGAAGCAAAAGGCCCCGTGGAACCGTCCGCAGTTCCGGGAGCTGTTCCTGTATCTCATCGTGGGCGGGCTCGCCACGCTGGTGGAGTGGGCGGGCTTTTGGGCGCTGGACTCCGGGCTGCATGTGCACTATCTCTTGGCGACCGCGCTGGCGTTCGCCGTATCGACCTTCGCAAACTGGGCGTTCGGGCGGCTTTTGGTGTTCAAAAAGCGCGAGGGCCAGTCGCTCGTCCGGGAGATCGCCTCGGTGTACCTCGCGGCGGCGGTCGGGCTCCTGCTGAACCTCGGGATCATGTATGTGCTCGTGGACTTTCTGCACCTGATGACAATGCTCTCGAAGATCGTCGCGACGGTCCTCGTCTTTGCTTATAATTATCTGATCCGAAAGCTCGTGATCTACCGAAAATCTTAATTCGCAGGGAGGGTTACCATGAACGAAATCTCCATTTTTTTCGCACACCTTGAGGAAGCGGCCGTGCAGGAGGGCCTGCCGCTCGCCGAGATCTGCCGCCGCGCGAAGGCCTTCGGCTTTGACGCGGTCGAGATGGACGCGGCGCGTCTCGCCGAAGACGGAGAAGCGCTGCTCCAGAGCGCGCGGGACGCGGGCCTCCGCGTGAACTGCGTCAACACCTTTTTCAATTTCGGCGCGAAAGAGGACTCTGCGGCGGACGACGACGCCGCGATCGACACGGCGCTCGCCGCCGTGCGGAACGCGGGCAGCGAGAAGATCCTCGCGATCCCCGGCTTTCTCACCGACGCGGAGATGCAGCGCGGCTCCGCCGCCTTTGTCCGCCGCCGCGAACGGATGGCGGAATCGATGCGCAAGCTCTGCGGGAAGGCGGCCGAGACGGGCGTTACCGTGCTGATGGAAGACTTCGACCTCGACCGCACCCCGTTCTACAACGCGGAAGAGCTGCTCTGGTTCATGGAACACGTCGAGGGTCTCCGCTGCGCGTTTGACACCGGGAACTTCCTCTACGCCGAGGAGGACGCGTCCGAGGCGCTCGAAAAGCTCCTGCCGTATATCGGCCTCGTCCACTGCAAGGACCGCGGCCTTCTCCCGAACGACGGCGACCCGAAGGAGACCGTATCGGGCAGGAAGCTCTACCCCGTCGCGGTGGGCGGCGGTGAGATCGACATCGGGGGCATCGTCCGGCGCGTCCTCGATTCCGGCTTTACCGGCACGTTCGCGGCGGAGCATTACGGCTCCAAGCACCAGCTCAGAGACATGGAGCGCTCCGCCCAAACCCTTCGGCGCATCCTCGGATCGAGCCGAACATAAATCAAGGAGGAAATCCCATGCTGCTGCATACAAAATCCAAGCTGCTTTCGATCCACCAGAAAATGGATATTTTGGACGAGGAGGACTGCGTCGTCTACACGGTGGAAAGCAAAGTCGTCTCCATCCACAACACCACCACGATCTCGAACGCCGCAGGGCAGGAGGTCGCCGTGCTCACCCATAAGCCCATCTCCCTCCACGAGACCCACGACCTCGTGATGGCCTCGGGCGAAAAGATCGAGCTGCGCACGGAGCTCTTCCACTTCACGGACGACGTCGTGGACCTTTCCGGCATCGGCTGGCAGCTTCGCGGCGATATGCTTCAGCACAGCTATGAGATCGTCGATGAGGCCGGGCGCGTCCTCGCCTCGGCGCACCACAAGTGGGTCTCCCTCCACGACGTCTACTACATTGACGTGCTGGATGAGTCCCAGACCGACCGCATCGTATGTATTTATGTCGCGCTCGAAAAGATCATCCGGGAGCGCGAGACCCGCCGCGCGGACAGCGGAACGCAGAACTGAATCCCAAAAACACAGAGGAAACGGGCCCCGTACATCGCGGGACCCGTTTTCCACATCTTTCCGAAAAAACACAAAAGGCTCTGACGGTCGCCCGCCGGAGCCTTTGTTTTTGGTGCGTTTTTCCGCCTGGTCCCGTTCTCAGTACCGGTTGTCGTAGACGCGGGTGGACTTCTTTTCGCTGCGCGGGAGCTCGCCGAGCGCGACGGGCTTCGGCACGACGGTGAGGCCGACCTTCGCCTTAAATTCGCGCTGGACGTTGAGCCCGACGGCTTCCTTATCGACGCCGGCCTCGGTCTCGAAGAACAGCGTCATGATGTCGCGACCGTAGAGGTGGTCGATCATCACCTGATACTCGCTCGAAACGCCCGGGATGTCGCGGAGCACGTCTTCGATCTGTCCCGGATAGATGTTGACGCCCTTCACCTTCACCATGTCGTCGCTGCGGCCGATGAGGATGTCGATGCGCGGGAACTCGGAGCCGCAGGTGCACTTCTCGGGCAGGATGCGCGTGAGGTCGTGCGTGCGGTAGCGGATGAGCGGCGCGCCCTGCTTGCGGAGCGTCGTGATGACCAGCTCGCCGTAGGTGCCGTCGGGCAGGAGCTCGCCGGTCTTCGGGTCGATGATCTCGAAATAGACGAAGTCGTCCCAGTAGTGCATCCCGCTGCCGTCCTTGCAGTTGATGCCGATGCCCGGGCCGTAGATCTCGGTGAGGCCGTAGATGTCATACAGCTCGACGCCGAGCTCGCCCGCGATGCGCTTGCGCATCTTCTCGCCCCAGCGCTCGCTGCCGATGACGCCCTTCTTGAGGCGGATCGTGTCTTTGATGCCGCGCTTTTCGATCTCCTCGGCGAGGAGCAGCGCATAGGAGGACGTGGCGCAAAGCACCGTGCTCTGCATATCCTGCATCATGCGGATCTGCTTGTCGGTGTTGCCCGGGCCCATCGGGATCGCCATCGCGCCGAGCTTTTCCGCGCCGAGCTGGAAGCCGATGCCCGCGGTCCAAAGGCCGTATCCCGGCGTGATGTGGATGCGGTCCTTCTTCGTGATGCCCGCCATGCGGTAGCAGCGGGCGAAGAGCTCCGCCCAGTCCTCGACGTCCTGCTTCGTGTAGGGGATGATGATCGGCGTGCCCGTCGTGCCGGAGGACGAATGGATGCGCACGATCTCCTCGTCCGGCACCGCCGCAATGCCCAGCGGATACGCGTCGCGCAGCTCCTCCTTGTTCGTGAAGGGGAGCTTCTCGAAATCCGCCTGGTCGCGGATGACGTCAATGCCGTCGTATTTTTTCTGGTAGAATCCGTTCGGGATCTCCTTCAGGCGCTTCATCTGAGCCTGTACGAGCCCGAGCTGCATTTCGTTGAGCTGCATGGTCTGCCTCCGTTTTTTTGTTTTTTGTTATCGGCCCGCCGCCGTCTCCGGCCGGCGGGAAAAAGCGGCTGCGCCGCAAAGGATCCGTTTTCAGAAAAGGATGCCCGCCGCGATCAAAAGCAGGGAAAAGACGAGGAATGCGTAATCGGCGGGGATGAACGCGTACCGCTTCGACTGGCTCGCGCGCGTGCGGAGCGTGAAGCCCCTGAGCTCGGCCGCCGCCGCGCTCTCGTGGATCTTCCCCACCGAGGAGATGAGCAGCGGCGCGCAGAGCGGCAAAAGGAGCCCGATCTTCTTCACCGGGTTCTTCGTGTCAAATTCCACGCCGCGCGCGGTCTGCGCCTCCATGATGCCGGACATCTCCGCGGCGAACACCGGGATGAACCGGATCGCCGTCGTCAGCGTAAACGCGTATTTATACGGCACAAAGAGCCGCTGGACGAGCACGCCGGAAAGGTCGGAAAGCTGCGTGACCGAGAGCAAAAGCTGCAGCGGCAGCGTCGCCGCCGTCAGCCGCAGCACGAGCCGCGCGCCGACGAACAGCCCGTCGAGCGTGATCTTCAGGATCCCATACTCAAAGAGCACCGCCCCCGAGCGGACGAAGAGCACCTGCAAAAGAAACAGGAACACAGAGAGCTTGAGCAGTCCGGAAAGGAGCCGCAGCGCCTTTTGGAACACCCCGCCCAGCACGCCGAGCAGAAGGTCCATGCCGACGAGCACGAGCAGGAAGATCAGGTTGTCGGTCAAAAACGCCGAGATGCACACGCAAAGCGAGAGGACGAGCTTCGTCAGCGGGTCCAGCCGGTGCAAAACGGAGCTGCCCGGCACATAGTCGAGAAAGCCGGTCATGCCTTCGCCCCCTTTCTTTCGCGGATCGCCGCTTCCATCTCCTCCACCGTGTCGGCGGGAGGGAGCACATCGGCGAGCCGCTGGGAGAGCCGCGTGATCTGCGGCGGCAGCACGGACGCCTTCGGGAGCGTCTCCGTGTCGCGGAAGACCTTCCGCGTCTCGCCGTCGAGCAGCAGCCGCCCGGCGGAAAAGACCAGCACCCGCTCGGCGAAATCCAGCACGAGCTCCATATCGTGGCAGACCATCACGACGGTCGTGCCCGCCTCGTGCAGCGCCTTCACGCGCCCGAGCACCGCCATGCACTCGCGGTAATCGAGGCCGGTCGTCGGCTCGTCAAGGATCAGCGTCTTCGGCTCCACGGCGATCAGCGACGCGAGCGCCAACCGCTGCCGCTCGCCGCGGCTCAGCGCAAAAGGCGAGCGCTCCGGGTCGAAGTGGAAATCCTCGAGCACCGCGTCCACGCGTTTTTGGATCTCGTCCCCGGGCACGGAGAGCAGCTCCAGCCCGAAGGCCAGCTCCTCGCGGACGGTCGGCTTGCAGAGCTGCCTGTCCGGGTTTTGGAACAAAAAGCCGATGCGCTTCGCAAGCTCGCTCGTGCGAAGGGCGGTCGTCGCCGTGCCGTCGATCAACACCTGCCCGTCCGTCGGCTTCAAAAGGCCGCGCATGAGTTTTGCGGCCGTCGTCTTCCCCGCGCCGTTCGCGCCGATCACGGCCACGAACGCGCCGTCGGGGATCGTAAAGCTCAGGTCGTGTACCGCCGCCGCGCCGGAGCCGTAGCGGAGGAATACGTTTTGAAATTCGATCATCGGAGCACCTCCCGGACCATGGCCTCGGCTTCCTCCACCGTCGCGGCGATCGCGCCGCTCGTGAGGTCCTCAATGTGCCGGGAGAGCGTCACCACGCGCGGGCAGTTGACGCCGATCTCCTCGAGACGGCGGCTCTCTTTCAGCACTTCGCGCACAGGCCCGGCGACCTCGAGCTGCCCGTCGTTGAGCACCGCGAGCGTCTTCGCGTAGCTCGAGAGCAGCATGATTTTCTGCTCGACGACGATGACCGTCATGCCGAAGCGCTCGTTCATCTCGCGCAGGATCCGGAAGATCTGCTCGGAGACGGCGGGGTCGAGCTCGCCGGTCGGCTCGTCCAGCAGGAGGATCTTCGGCCGAAGCGCGAGGATCGCGGCGATCGCGACGCGCTGCTTCTGCCCGCCGGAGAGCGAGCCGATCACGCGGTCCCGAAGGTCCTCGATCCCGGCGGCCCTGAGCGCTTCGACGATCCTTTCCTCGATCTCGTCCTTCGGCGCCCCGAAGTTTTCCAGCCCGAAGCGCAGCTCGTCATCGACGTTCGCGGCGACCATCTGGCTGTCCACATCCTGCAGCACCGTCCCCACGACCCGCGCGAGGTCCGTCAGCTCGGCATCCACGGTATCCATGCCGTCCACCGTGACGGAACCGTAAAAGTCGCCGCCCCGGCGGTGCGGGACAAGGCCGCAGACGCTGTGGATCAGCGTGGTCTTGCCCGCGCCGGACGGCCCGATGATGCCGAGGAAATCGCCGTCCGGGACGGTGAGCTCGATGTTTTGGAGCGCATCACGGTCGCTCCCGGCATATCGGAAAGAAAGTCCGTGTATCTCGATCATAGTCTATCCCTTCAAAAGGAAATTCCGGAGATCGGCCCCTTTAAGAACTCAGGCCTTCAGCGCCGCGCGCGCCGGCACATACAGCACGCCGACGATCACCATGTTGAGCAGCGCGGTGCAGAGCACGATCGGCACATAAGCGACGAGCGTCTCCGCCGTCGCGTTCGCGAAGAGGAACAGGCAGACGGTATAGAGCCCGCCGGAAACCACCGTCGCGACGAACGTGGAAACGACGGAGGAGAGGTTCTTCTGCATCGGGATCTTGATCATCAGCGCCATGACGAGCGCGCCGGCGATCTCGGAGATGAAGTTGAGGTACGGCGTGCCGGGGAAGAACTGGCACACGGCGCCCGCGAGGATGCCGATGATGAGCGCGCGGAGCAGGTCCGGCTTGATGAGCAGGATCGCGAGGCAGTACATCGCAATGATGAAGTTCGGCTTCATGCCGCCGATGTTGACAACGCTGCCGACGAAGAACTTGAGCACCGCGCCCGCCGCGAGCAGGACCGCCGTGAGAATGAGGTTGCGGATCTCGACCGCCGCGCGGCTTTCGGCCTTGACTTCGCGCTTTTGAGCCGTTCTGTTGCTGTTTTCGTTTGCCATGATGAAAAACTCCTTTCGCCGGGGAACTGCCTCGGCCTGCAAAATAATGGGTTCGGTTGGCCGGGGCGTTCACAATGTCCCTTTGGAAGCGGAAGTGTCCCGGAGAAATAAAAAAGCCCTTACATGCGCACACGCGCACATAAGGACAAGAGAAACTCCTGCGGTACCACCTTACTTGATATGCCGTTTCCGACATACCCGCTCTAACGAAAATGCCAACACATTTCCTGCCTTTAACGCCGGCACGCGTCTCGGCTACTCGTCGCCTTTCGCCTCGCCCTCCGCGGTCCATTTACCGAGTGGCATCTCCGCAGGACTTTCACCACCGCCTGCTCTCTGTGGGCGCCTGCCCCGGCTTGATCTCCGCATCATCGGTTTGCTTTGTGAACTTGTAAGACATTATACGCCGCTCTTTTCCGTTTGTCAACCCCTTTTTTTCGATCCCGCGAAAAAAACGGCGCGACCCCGGAAGATCCCGCCGCCGCTGGACTTTGCGGGCGGAGTATGCTATAATAGCCGCAAGAACGGCGGTCATGGTGCGGGTCTCCATGCGCCGCGCCGGCTCGCGGGAAACAGAAGCAAATCCACCAAACGAACTCGGTTTCCGGCACGGGGCAAAGCCCGCCGAAAGCACCGGCGAAGTTCGCGGAGCGAACGACCAACGCGACGAAACAGCCTTCGGCTGCGCGCGGCAGAGCCGCTTTCGTTTGTTCTACGCCGGCTCGCGGGGAACAGAAGCAAATCCACCAAACGTAGTCAGTTTATGGCGCGGGACAAAGCCCACCGAAAGCGCCGGCGAAGTTCGCGGAGCAAACGACCGGCGCGACGAAACAGCCTTCGGCTGCGCGGCGGCAGAGCCGCTTTCGTTTGTTCTACGCCGGCTCGCGGTAAACGGAAGCAAATCCACCAAACGCAGTCCGTTTATGGCACGGGGCAAAGCCCGCCGAAAGCACCGGCGAAGTTCGCGGAGCGAACGACCGGCGCGACGAAACAGCCTTCGGCTGCGCGGCGGCAGAGCCGCTTTCGTTTGTTCTACGCCGGCTCGCGGGAAACAGAAGCAAATCCACCAAACGTAGTCAGTTTATGGCGCGGGGCAAAGCCCGCCGAAAGCACCGGAGAAGTTCGCGGAGCGAACGACCAACGCGACGAATCGGCCTTTGGCCGCGCGCGGGCATAGCCCGCTTCGTTTGCTCTACGCCGGCTCGCGGGAAACAGAAGCAAATCCACCAAACGCAGTCCGTTTATGGCGCGGGGCAAAGCCCGCCGAAAGCACCGGCGAAGTTCGCGGAGCGAACGACCGGCGCGACGAAACAGCCTTCGGCTGCGCGACGAATCGGCCTTTGGCCGTGGAAAGGAAGGAGCGGGATGAAAGCCATATTGGAAAAGGGCGCGCGTCTTACGGAACGCGCGTGGAAGCGCCTTGCGGCGGCGGGTCTCGCGCTCCTGCTCGTCGTGGTCCTCGCCATCGCGCTGTTCCCGCTGCTCGACGGCGGCTCGCCCGCAGAGATCGTCACTTATGCCATGGGCAGCTATGTGCGGCAGACGGTCTACGGAAAGAACGGGGAGGAAGCCGCGCGCGAGGCCGCAGGCGCCGTGCAGGCGCTCGACAACGAGATCTCGTGGCGCGCCGTCGGTGGGGACATCCAACGGCTGAACGAGCACGCCGGGGACGACTGGATCGAGCTCTCCGAGGAGACGGTCGGCCTCCTCGCCCTCGCGCAGGAGGTCTGCGAAAAGAGCGGCGGCGCGTTCGACGTCACCGTCGCGCCGCTCACCCACCTCTGGGATTTCGACGACGCGAAAAACGAGGTCCCCTCTGCGGAAAAGATCGCCGACCGGCTGCAATACGTCGGCGGAAAATTTCTGCGGCTGGACCAAAACGAAAACACCGCCTCCCTTCGAAATACGGGGAACGCCGTGGACCTCGGCGGCCTCGGGAAGGGCGCCGCCTGCGACGCGGCGTGCGCGGTCTATGAAACGCTCGGCGTGCGCGCGGCGGTGATCGCCGTCGGCGGCAGCATCGGCGTTTACGGCACAAAACCGGCGGGCGGCCGCTGGAACATCGCCGTGCGCGACCCGAACAGCGACGGCTCCATCGGGACGCTCTCCATTGAGCGCGGGTTCGTCTCCACCTCCGGCAGCTACGAAAAATGCTTCGAAAAAGACGGCGTGCTGTACCACCACCTGCTCGACCCGCACACCGGGATGCCCGCGCGCACGGGCCTGCTCTCCGTCACGGTCTGGAGCGAAAACGGCGCGCTCTCGGATATGCTCTCGACGGCCTGCTTCGTCCTCGGGGAATCGGACGGCGCGGCGCTCCTTGAAACATTTGGCGCGGAGGGCATCTTCATCCGCGAGGACGGCGCCGTCGCGGTGACGGACGGCCTTTCGGAGAGCTTCCAGCTCACGGCGGAGGGATACGCCCTCGCCCCGCTCGCATGAGGGCCCCTAGATCCCGCCGCCTGCCCGGGAAAGGCGAGGCCGCGGCGCTCCTCGCGCTTTTGCTCCTCGCGCTCGCCGTGTTTTTCGGCGCGCGCCGGTTCGCCCCCGCCGGGGAGACGGTTTTGATCGAGCAAAACGGCGAGACCGTGTTCTCCGCCCGCCTCGCCGACCTCGGGGAGGCGCGGGTGCTCGAGATCGGCGGCGCGGCGGTCGAGGTCTCCCGGCGCGGCGCGCGGTTCCTCGAGAGCGACTGCCCGGACCGCCTCTGCGTCAAGGCCGGGCTTTTGACGCGCGCGGGCGAGAGCGCGGTCTGCCTGCCAAACCGCGTCAGCGTGCGGATCACCGGCGGCGGGGGAAGCATCGACGCCGTGACCGGCTGAAGGGAGGCCGAAAATGGACAAAAAAAACGCCGCGAAGCACGCGGCTCTCTGCGGGCTCCTCGGGGCGCTCGCGCTCTCCCTCTCCTATCTCGAGGGACTGCTGCCGCCGCTTCCCGGCATCCCGCCCGGGGCGAAGCCCGGCCTTTCGAATCTCGCGGTGCTCGCCGCCGCCGACCTGCTCGGCCTGCCCGCCGCGCTTTCCCTCGCCGTGCTCAAGGGCGGGTTCGCGTTCCTCACACGCGGCGTGACGCCCGGGATCATGAGCCTTTCGGGCGGCCTGCTCAGCGCTCCCGCCATGACGCTCATCCTCCGGAAAACCAAGCTCTCCCCGCTCTTTGCGGGCGTCACGGGCGCGCTCGCGCACAACGCGGCGCAGCTCGCCGCCGCCCGCTTTCTGACCGGTCCCGCCGCGTGGGGCTACGCCCCGGGGATGCTCCTGCTCGGCGTCGTCTCCGGACTTCTGACCGGCGCGTGTTTTTCCGGAATCTCCGCCGTCTTGGAAAAAGCCTTCGGCCATCGGACTCCCTGACGGCGCGGTGCTACGCCCCTTTTTCCAGCGCCAGCAGAAACTTTTTCCGCTCCATCCCGGCGGCAAAGCCGGTCAGCGAGCCGTCCGCGCCGATCACCCTGTGGCAGGGCGTGACGATCAAAATCGGGTTCGCATGGTTCGCCGCGCCGACGGCCCGCGCGGCTTTCGGCCTGCCGACCGCCGCCGCGACCTCCCCGTAGGTGCGCGTCTCCCCGTAAGGGATATCCCGCAGCGCCGCCCAGACGGCCTTTTGGAACGCCGTGCCCTTCGGCGCGATCGGGAACGTGAAGCGCTTCCGGTCCCCGGCAAAATATTCGCGCAGCTCTTTTTCCGCGCGACGCAGGACGGCCGTCTCCGAAAACGGCCCTTCAAGCGGCTCCACCGTGATCCTCGTCACCGCGCCGCGCTCCTCTTCGAGAAAAAGCGCCCCGATCGGTGTTTCGAGGCGCGTTCTTGCGGTATCCAATTTCGTCTCCTCAATCAAAATCCTGCTCAATGACGCCCATCGCGTGGACGCCCGCGCCGACGTGGCAGCAAATGCTGATTGGCAGGCGGCACATCTCGATGGAATTGTCCCCGAAGTGCTTCCGGACCTCCTTGCGGAACTCCATCGCGGATTTCGGGTCGCCGGAATACGCCATCTGGATGATGTACTTCTTCCCCTTAAAGCGCGTCTCGATGTCCTTCTCGCACGCTTTGATCATCGTCTCCTCGGCCTTCGCCATGCCGCGGACCTTCGCGTAAGCGTCCAGCTTTTCCCCTTGGATCTGCAGCACGGGCTTCAGCCCGAGCAGCGTCGCGAGCGCCGCGCCCGCCGGGGTGACGCGCCCGCTCTTCTTGAGCAGCTCGAGCGTGTTCACCGCAAGGTAAATCGAGCAGTTCAGCGCCGCCGCCTCGAGCTGCACACAGATCTCCTGCGCATTAAGGCCCTTTTTGATGAGTTTCAGCGCGTCGTAGACCGAGTCGCGCTGCGTGATCGAGATGCGCTTGTTGTCCACCACGACGACGCGGCCGCTGTACTCCGCGGCGAGCGCCTTCGCCGTCCCGCAGGAGCCCGAAAGCGCCGAGGACATCGGGATGTGTACGATGGAATCGTAGGTCTTCAAAAGCTCGTCCCAGAGATCCGTGATGGACTCCGGCGACGGCTGGGAGGAGGACACGCTGTCCCCGTTCGCCAGCATCTCAAAGAAATGCTCGTAGGTACATGTGACGCCTTCCAGATAACTCGTACCGTTCACGATAAACGGCATCGGAAGAAGATGGATCCCGTTTTTTTTCGCCTCTTCCGGGGTCATGCTGCTGTTCGTATCCGTGACGACAGCGATCCTGCTCATAAACCTTCCGCCCTTTCCGTTTTTTCCCTTCGCCCGCCGAGCGGGTGTCCTTATACTATGATAAGGGAAAAATCGGATTTGTCAAGCGCTCCCGGAGAAATTCGGGTAAAAACGCAAAAATCCGCTTGCAATGGGCCCTTTTCTGTGCTATACTATTCCACGACCCACCCACGGATCAGGGACCAACCCCAATGAGGAACACACCGACCCCGACCTGTGAGCGCGGCAGATTTTTGAAAAGGTGGAATACCGAAATGCTGAAGAGCGAAAAGACAGAGATCATCCAGGCGTATGCCCGTCACGAGGGCGACACCGGCTCCCCCGAGGTGCAGATCGCGGTCCTCACGAAGCGCATCAACGACCTCACGGAGCACCTCCGCCAGAACCAGAAGGATCATCACTCCCGCCGCGGCCTGCTGAAGATGGTCGGCCAGCGCCGGAGCCTCCTCAACTACCTGATGAAGGTGGATATCGAGCGCTACAGAGCGATCATCGCGAAGCTGGGCATTCGTAAGTAAGCGGATCGCGCACGCATCGGAAGCGGGACGGCTGCGTGAAAGCGCAGCCGTTTTGTTCCGGGCGCGCCGTTCGGCGTTTCTGTTCCGCCCCAAACACACTTTATTTTACGCGCCGGGTACGTTTAGCAGTGAAACGAGCGCACAGCCGCTGCGCGTTGGTTTAACTGCTGACCCGTGCCGCGCGCGCCCGGAACACCGGGAGAAAGGAAACAGCATGTTCGAAAAATTCAGGACTTTCGAGACCGAGTTCGCCGGACGCCCCCTCGTCATCGAGACGGGCAAGATGGCGCAGCTCGCAAACGGCGAGTGCCTCGTGCGCTACGGCGACACCGTGGTCCACGTCGCCGCGACCGCCGCGGCCAAGCCGAGAGACGGGATCGACTTCTTCCCGCTCTCCGTTGACTTTGAGGAAAAGCTCTACTCCGTGGGCCGCATCCCCGGCTCCTTCCTGCGCCGCGAGGGCAGGCCGTCCGAAAAGGCCATCCTCACCTGCCGCATGATCGACCGCCCGATCCGCCCGCTCTTCCCGAAGGATATGCGCAACGACGTCACGATCGTCGCGACCGTCATGTCCGTCGATCAGGACAACTCGCCGGAGATCGCCGCAATGGTCGGCACCTCCGTCGCGCTCTCCATCTCCGACATCCCGTGGGACGGCCCGATCAGCGGCGTCTCCGTCGGCCTTGTCGAGGGCAAGTTCGTCATCAACCCGAACGAGGAACAGCGCAAGGTCTCCGAGATGGCCGTCACCGTCGCCTCCACGAGCGACCGCATCGCAATGATCGAAGCGGGCGCGAACGAGGTCTCCGACGAGGATATGCTCGACGGCATCATGGCCGGCCACAAGGAGAACCAGAAGATCATCGAGTTCATCAAGGGCATCCAGGCCGAGATCGGCAAGGAGAAGTTCTCCTATCCGTCCAACGAGCCGGACGAGGAGATGTTCGAGGCCGTCCGCGACTTCTCCGTGGAGGACATCAAGGTCGCGATGGATACCGACGACAAGACCGTCCGCGACGAGCGCCTCAAGCCCATTTACGAAAAAGTACACGCGCACTTTGACGAGATCTATCCGGATCAGGCCGCGAAGATCGACGAGTGCCTCTATAAGACGCAGAAGTTCGTCGTGCGCCGCTGGCTGCTCGACGAGCAGAAGCGTGTGGACGGCCGCAAGATGGACGAGATCCGTCCGCTCGCAGCGGAAGTCGGCATCCTGCCGCGCGTCCACGGTTCCGGCATGTTCACCCGCGGCCAGACGCAGGTGCTCACCGTGGCGACGCTCGGCTCCACGCGCGACAACCAGCTCCTCGACGGCATCGACAAGGAAGAGACGAAGCGCTACATCCACCACTACAACTTCCCGTCCTATTCCGTCGGCGAGACCCGCCCGGCCCGCAGCCCCGGCCGCCGCGAGATCGGCCACGGCGCGCTCGCGGAGCGCGCGCTGCTCCCGGTGATCCCCTCCCTCGAGGAGTTCCCGTATACGATCCGCCTCGTCTCCGAGGTGCTCTCCTCCAACGGCTCCACCTCGCAGGGCTCGGTCTGCGGCTCGACGCTCGCGCTCATGGATGCTGGCGTGCCGATCAAGGCCCCTGTCGCGGGCATCTCCTGCGGCCTCATCACCGAGGGCGACCGCTGGATGACGATGGTCGATATCCAGGGCGTGGAGGACTTCTTCGGCGACATGGACTTCAAGGTCGCCGGCACGAAGAAGGGCATCACCGCGATCCAGATGGACCTGAAGATCCACGGCCTCACGCCGGAGATCATCAAGGAAGCCTTTGAAAAGACCCACAAGGCCAGAAACTATATCCTCGACGAGATCATGCTCCCGGTCATTGCGGAGCCGCGTCCGGAGCTTTCGAAGTACGCCCCGAAGATGCTCTCCACGGTCGTCCCGGTGGACAAGATTCGCGAGGTCATCGGCTCGGGCGGCAAGGTCATCCAGAAGATCTGCGCCGAGTGCGAAGTCACCATCGACATCGAAGACGACGGAAGCTGCTTCATCTCCGGCATCGACATCGAAAAGTGCCGCCGCGCGCTGGAGATCATCGAGACCATCGTCAACGACCCCGAGCCCGGCACCTATTACAGCGGCCGCGTGACGCGCATCATGGACTTCGGCGCGTTCGTGGAGATCGCCCCCGGCAAGGAGGGCCTCGTGCACATCTCGCACCTCGACATCCGCCGCACCGAGAACGTCACCGACGTCGTGAACGTGGGCGACATCATCAAGGTGAAGGTGCTCGAGATCGACGACAAGGGCCGCCTGAACCTCTCCCGCCGCGACGCGCTGATCGACCTCGACGGCGCCGTGCCGGAGAACACGCTCTCTGACAAGCCGCGCGGCGAACGCCGTGACCGCGACCGCGGCCCGCGCCGTGACCGCGGCGACCGCAGAGACCGCCGCTGACCCCAAACGCAAAACCGCCGCCCGTTCCGATTGGACCGGGCGGCTTTGCTATTTCTGTTTCGATGTCTGTCCGACGCATCCAACACGACGGAAAGCTCATTTTTGAATCGAACGGCGGCGTCTTCTGTCTTTGAGAAAAAGAACTACGGAAGCGGCAAGGATGAGAAGACTGATCCATTGGGAGGTAGAAAAATCGCCCCAAGCGCCACGCACGGAATCCCCCCTGAGATATTCCAGAAGGAAGCGCAGAACGGAATAAACCGTAAAATACAGGAGCAGCAGTTTTTCCCCGGAAACGCGGCGCCTGCGAAGGACAAGAAGCAGAGCAAAGAGCAGCAAATTCAGAAAGCTCTCCAAAAGTTGAACAGGAAACACCGCTTGCGGTGCCAACACTGGAAAAACGACGCTCCCCGGACCGTCATACGGCACGCCATAGCAGCAGCCTGCAAAAAAGCATCCTAAGCGCCCAAAGGCGTGCCCCAAAGGAAGCGCGGGAACAACGGCGAAGCACACAGCGCTCACGCTTTCCTTCATCAAGAGGGTCCCCAAATATGCCCCTAAAGCGCCAAAAAGCAGCCCGCCGTAGAAGACGAATCCCTCGCCGATCAGGGCAGACAAGCCCTCGCTCCGAAGTACGGGAAGGATGTTTTTCACGCCCAGCACCGTTACAAGATAGAACCCCTTGGCACCGGCGATTCCAAAGCTGATCCCAAGAGCGAGAATGACGATCATGGAATCCACATCGACTTTATATTTTTTCGCGCCGTAAACCGAGAAAAAAGACGCGGCAAGTATGCCCGCTGCCATGCAAAGGCCATATAACGGTATTTCGACCCCAAAAAGGCGGATTGATTCCAGCAAAATAATACCTCATTAAAAATGGTTGGGCGCACAAGGTGCGCCCAACCAGCCATACCGATTTCTTAGAAGAGAGAGTTCGCGGCACCTGCCGCACCGATCGCACCGATGCACGCGGCGCATGCTACAAACAGAATAATGGAAAGAACAAAACCGATGATCGAGAGCACGAGACCCGCCGTAGCCATTCCCTTTTTCTCCGGAACCTTCCGGGCCAAAGCGCCCAAAATGATGCCGATGATACCGGTAATCGCGCCAACCCACTGGAATCCCGCAAAGAAAAGCGCCATCACAACGGAAATGATTCCCAGAACCAAAGAACCAATCGCCATTAATCATTACCCTCCCTTCCCGTAAAATATAATTTTATGGGAATATGGTCAGATTTTACCCTCCCATAAATACCCCGCTTTATGGACTGTTCTCCAAAATGCTTCAAAATGTAGCTTTCATCGCTCATTATATCAACAAAACGAAGCAAAGTCAAGCATTATTTCGAGTTAGGCACGGTAAAATTTTCAAAATTGCAATTTATCTGGAATTAAATCGTCATAAAGGCTATAATAGCAATCGGTGAGGATAGTGAGTTTGCGTTTGAAAGAACTTCGGTTGCAACGGGGACTACACCAATACGAGCTGGCGGAACAGTTAAACTTGTCACGTTCCGCATACAGCTTGTATGAAACCGAAAAAAGAGAAATGAGCTACGAGGCCCTTTCCGCCGTCGCCGACTACTTTGGCGTGAATATGGACTACATCCTCGGAAGGACGGAGATCGACGCGCCGATCCCCACCTTTTCCCGCGAGGAGATCGAGCTCATCGAAAAGTACCGCCGGCTGGACGTGCGCGGCCGCGCTACCGTGCGGGGCCTCACGGAGTTCGAGGCGCGCCTTCGCGAACTGGACGCGCAAAGCGCGGACCCCAGGAAAAAGCAGTAAACCCCACCCGTTTTTGAAGCGGGTGGGGTTTTCGGTTCAAAGGCGCGCGCAGGCGCTCATTTTTTATGGGCGGCCTTGGCTTTTCCCTTGCCTTTCGAAAACATCGGCGTCTTCGCGCGCTGCTTTTCCAGCACATGCGCGGAGAGCGGGCGGCCGCTGACGTCGCTCGCGAAGCGGGAATCGTTGAGATACGGGTGGCTGCCCGGCGCGAGGTCCTCATTGACGATGCCGCGCCGATAGAGCCGGTTCGAGACGCTCCGGCGGATCGTCATGTAAAACACCGCCGCGATGGGCGTGCCGAGGATGATGCCCATGATCCCGAACAGCCCGCTGAAGATCGTGATGGCCGTCATGACCCAGACCGCCGGCAGGCCGATGGTGGAGCCGACGACGCGCGGGTAGATCACGTTGCCCTCAAACTGCTGCAGGCAGATCAGGAAGACCACGAACCACACCGCGTCCATGGGATCGACCAGGAGCAGGAGGAACGCGCCGATGCCGCAGCCGATGTACGCGCCGAGGATCGGGATGAGCGCCGTGAGCGTGATGATGCAGGAGATCAAGAGCGCGTAGTGGAACCCGATGATCGACATGCCGATGAAGCACAGGCAGCCGAGGATCACGCATTCCGTGAGCTGGCCGCGCACGAACGAGGAAAACACGCTGTTCGCCGTGATGCCGAGATCCGCCACCGTCGCGACGACCTTTTTCGGCAGCACCGCGTAGGCGATGCGTTTGGCGGAAAGGATGAGGCTTTCCTTCCCCGAAAGGAAATATGCGGAGAAGATGATCGAGAGCACGAAGGTGAAGATGCCGCTCGCCACGTTCACCGTCGCCGTCACGACGGACGAAATGAACTGCGTCGTCACCTCCGTCGCGCCGGAAAGGAACTCCGAGAAGTTGAAATTCTGCAGGGATTGCAGGATCTTCGAGAGGTCGAGGTCGAAATCCCGGGAGATCTCCTCCACCCATCTTGTCACTGTATTGATATAGATCGGCAGGTTGACCCGCGCCGCGTCCGTGATCGTGTCCATCGATTTGAACACTTCCGGGATGATGTAAAGCACGATCGCCGCGATGATCAGAAGGATCACGGCATAAGACAGCGCGACGCAGATCGGCCGCTTGATCTTGCTCCAGACCTTCCCAGGGTTCCGCGTCCACCGCCCGAAAACGACGTCCTCAAAAAGCGAGAGAAAGACGTTCAGAATATACGCGATGAAAAGCCCCACCAGAAACGGATTGACCGCGTTGAGGATAACGCCGCCCACATGCTGCAGACTCTCGAAACGGAACAGCACATAGATCAGCACCACCGTGAACCCGGCGACGAGGATCGCTGGCTTCACGAAGCTCTTCGCGAACGCTCTCGGGTCCGTGTGCAGTGTGTCCTTTTCCTGCTCCTGCATTTTATGTTCCCCCTTCTCTGTTCCCCGCTTTGGCGCTTTAGAATGTATACGCCATGCCCGTTTCCGCCGCCTGATACGCGCCGTGCATGAGCTTTGTGAGCATCACGGCCTCCTCGACATTGGAGGGCGCGGGGCTTCCCTTCGTGACCGCCGCGATCCACTGGTGGATCGGGAGCGGCTCCGCTTCGGGAAGAGGCAGATCGACCCACCTTCCGCCGGTCTCCCTGCCGCCCCAGCGGGCGGTCCCGCCGTGGATCATCAGCGCGCCGTCCGTCCCGCTGATCTCCAGCGTATACGGGTTCGCTTCGGAGACGAACCCCGTCTCGGAAACGCCGATCGCCCCGTTTGCAAATTCGATGACCGAGACGGCGTTGTCCTCCACGCCCTTGCCCGTCACCGACGTGAACGTCGAGACGATGCGCTTCGGGTCCCCGAGCAGCCAGTGGAGCGTGTACATCGGGTGCGCCCCGAGGTCCATCATCGCGCCGCCCCCGCACTGTGCCTTGTCATAGAAATGCGGCGGCAGCCAGTCTGCGGACGCGCCGTTGTGGACGTTCCGCACGCGCGCGTAGGTGACGCGCCCGAGCTTCCCGGAATCGAGCAGCGCTTTTGCGGCCCGGAGCGTCGGGAAGGTGCGGTGCGGATAGGAGATGGTGAACACCGCGCCCGAGGCCTTGATCGCCTCGGCCGCCTTCTCGGCGTCCTCCACGCCGATGGTCAGCACCTTTTCGGTGAAAATATTCTTCTTCGCCTTTGCCGCCGCGAGCAGCAGCGCCGGGTGGTCGCAGGTGGCCGAGGTCAGCACCACGCTGTCGATGTTCCCGTCGTTGAGGATCTTCCGCAGCTCCGGTTCAAAGGGGAGCCCCATCTTCTGTGCAAAGGCTTCGCCGCGCGCGGCGTCGCTGTCCCAGACGCAGACCGCTTCGCTCGCCGGGTCCTCCATCACGCCCCGTGTGTACTCTTCCGTGTGGACATGCCACGTCCCCAAGATCGCAACGCGCATTTTTACTCCTCCCGATCCTTTCTGCCGGTCTCCCGGCGTCCTCAAGTTTTCTGGTTGAACGCTTTCCCGCAGCGCTGGCACGTCACGAGGATCTTTCCCCGGCCGCGCGGCGCGCGTAGGCGCTGCTTACAGTTTGGGCAGCGGAAATATTTGTAGGTCTTCCGGTCCCGGAACACCGTGCGCAGATACCCGATCTCCCGCCACGCCGGCTCCCAGATCCGCCGAAACGCCGCGTCCTCCCGCTGGCGCGCCGGGATGTTCCTTGAAAGCATCCGGAAGATCGCCCAAATGTACAGCGCGTAGTAGGCAAAGACCAGCGGCCAGAAGTTCACGACCCGCGCGACCACCGAGATCAAAAGACCCAAAACCAGCAGCCCGATCATCAGAGAATCCCCACCGTAGCGCCCGTACATCCACCGCCGGATCTTCTCCAAAAACATGAAAACGTACACTTCCTTTTTTGGGATAGTTTCAGTATAAACGCGGCGGCGCGCTTTTGCAAGGCTTCCCGTAAACCTTTCACACATAATTTACAATCCAACAGCGTGTTCCCGCACCTCACCCCGCTTTCATCAGGTCTTGACGGAGGCGCTGCAAAATGCGCTTTTCGAGCCGGGAAATGTAGGACTGCGAGATGCCGAGGACGTCCGCGACCTCCTTTTGGGTGTGCTCTCTCCGATGCCCGAGGCCGTACCGCAGCTCCATGATCTGCTTTTCACGCGGCTGGAGCCGCTCCACGGCGTCGAGGAGCAGCTTTCTCTCCGCCTCCTGCTCGATGTCCCGGTTCACCTCGTCCGGGTCGCTGCCGAGCAGGTCCGAAAGGAGCAGCTCGTTGCCGTCCCAATCGACATTCAGCGGGTCGTCGAGCGAGACTTCGTTTTTGAGCTGGGCGCTCTTCCGCAGGAACATCAGGATCTCGTTCTCGATGCACCGGGAAGCGTAGGTTGCGAGCTTGATGTTCCGGTCGATGCTGAAGGTGTTCACCGCCTTGATGAGCCCGATGGTGCCGATGGAGATCAGGTCCTCCGTGCTCGCGGCGGGAGAATCGAACTTCTTCGCGATGTACACCACGAGCCGGAGGTTGTGCGTGATGAGCGGGTCACGCGCGCCGGGAACGCCCGCCCGGATGTCCGCCATCACCCGCTGCTCCTCCTCCTTTGTGAGCGGCGGCGGGAGCGTCTCCGGGCCGTGGATATAGTGGCAGGCGCCGTCGTTGAGGCGCAGGACGATCCGGGCAAAGAGGACCTTCGCCCGCTGAAGCAGGACATGAAGCATGGGGATTCTCCTTTTCTTCTTCTATTTTTCGGGTTTTGGCGCGCCCTCAAGGAGCGCCGGATGCAAAAGCGCGGCAAACGTGCCGGCGGAAAGCGGCTTCTCCGAGACCGCCACCCATCCCGCAGCGGGGACGCCGCGCACGGTCAGGCGGTCCGGGCGAAACGCGGGGAGGATACCGTCCGCGCCGAGGGAGGAAAACGGCACGAGGCGCACGCCCGGCGGCCCTTTGCCGCCCGAAAGCGCGGGGAAGTCCTCCGGCAGAAGGTCCCCGAGCGCCCTCCGCTCCGCGATCAGGACCGGCTCGCCCGAAAACGGCTCCGTCAGGGAGAGCCCGGTATCCGTCTTTCCGGTCAGCGACACCGTCCGCCCGCGCAGGGTGATCTCGATCGGCGCGAAAAGTGCGTCCGGCTCCCGCTTATCGGAAAGCCCCGAAAAGATGCGGAGCAGGCCGTATGCCGCGCAGGTCGTCCCAAGGAGCAGCGGCGCGGAGATCGGGAAGTACACCGCGCCGTTTCGCAGCGTCAGCCCGCCGAAGGGCAGCAGGAACAGCAGCCCGGAAAGAGACGCCGCAAAGAGGAAGAGCACGAACGCGGCCTTCACGATCGTGCGAAAGGGCTTCGGGGCGAACGCGGCCGCCGCGAGCAGCGCCGCCTCCAAGAGGCCGAGAAGCACCGCGGCGGCGGGCGGCAGGCGCGGCAGCAGCGCGGAAAAGGCCAGCGCTCCGCCGAGCACCGAAGCCGCGATCCACCGCCCCGTCGGGAGCGGCAAGCGGAGGAATCGCCGCGTGAGCGCCAGCAAAAGCGCGTCTATGTAGAGGTTCGTGAGAAACAGGATGTCTCCGTAGATGATCATCGCACCGCCCCTTTCCCTTTGACTCCAGTATACTCCCTCCCCCGTGGGACACCTTGTCGGAATCGGCGGACGCGCAAATTTTTCCCTTGACGGAAAATTTCCTTCATCCGCCGCCAATGGCAAAAAAGCAGGACCGGCGCCGCTCTTTTGTCGGTACCGGTCCTGCACATATTGCTCTTTTCAGGCCGCAGCGGGCCTTTTTCCGTCCCTTTCGGGATTCAGCACCCGAACAGCTCCGCCGTCTTCTGCATCCTCTCCGCCACCGCGACCCCGAACGGGCATCTGGATTCGCACTCCCGGCACCCGATGCACTCGGAGGCTTTGTGCTCCAGCAGCATATAGTGGGAGCGGACCGTCGCGGGGACCTCCGGCTGCATGGACGCGAGATCGTAAAACTTTCCGATCATGGCGATGTCCAGCTCCGCCGGACACGGTCTGCAGTGACCGCAGTAGGTGCATTCCCCGCGGTAGGAATGCAGCGGCGCGTTCGCAAGGACCGAAGCGTAATCCTTTTCTTTCTCGTCGGCGGTCTCGTAGCGCACCGCCTCGTCCACCTGCTCCTTCGTGTCATACCCGCAGAGGATCGAAGACACGCCGGGCCGCGTGAGCGCGTAATGGATGCACTGCAGCGGCGAGAGCGCAACCCCGAACGGCGAGCGCTTTTCGTCAAACAGCCGGCCGCCCGCAAAGCCCTTCATCACCGTGATCCCGACGCCCTTCTCCTCGCAGAGCTGGTACAGCGCCGCCCGCTCGGGATCGATGCCGGAAAGCCGCTCGTCATAGCGGTACCCCTCCGTGAGGAGGTCCTCCAGCTTCTCGCTCGAAGGCAGCATATCGAACGCGGGATTGACGCTGAACAGGATCATTTCGACCAGCCCGGATTCGACGACCGCCTTCGCGACCTTCGGGTTGTGGGAGCTTGCGCCGATGTGCCGGATGACGCCCTTCGCCTTCAGCTCCTTCACATAGTCCAGAAACGCGGAGTGCTGCAGGCTTTCCCAGTCCTCCTCGGTATCCACATAGTGGATCATGCCGAGGTCGATGTAATCCGTCTGCAAACGGCGCAGCAGATCCTCAAACGCGGGCTTCACATACTGCATGTCCCGCGTGCGCACATACTGGCCGTTCTGCCAGGTGGAGCCGAGATGCCCCTGCACGATCCAGTTCTCCCTGTTGCCGCGCATCGCTTTTCCGAGAATGTCTCTGGATTTCGGGTCCGGCATCCAGCAGTCGATGATGTTGACGCCGAGTTTCCCCGCGTAGCGCATCACCTCCACGGCTTCTTCCTCCGGGTGGCGCTCCAGCCATTCCCCGCCAAAACCGATCTCGCTCACGAGCAGGCCGGTTTTTCCAAGCATCCTTTTCTTCATGCGGATCCCTCCATGTTCCTTTGTTCCGTCACGCCGGGCCGAAGCCGGCTCCCGTCCGCGAAATGCCGCGCAAGGGGCCGCAGGCGGGTTTTTCTGCCTTTATTTTACCAGTATGAAGCCCCGTTGTCAACACGAAGACAGGCGCTCTTTCCGGCCGAGCGCAAAAGCAGCCGGTCTCCCGCCGCGCCGGAGCGCGATTAAACGCGGAAAACGCTCCCGGGCTTTGCATTCCCGGGAACGTTTTCGCTGTATGCAAAATATTTTTCTGTGTTTTCCTGCGGCCGGTCAGGCGCGGTTCTGCGCTTCGACCAGACGGACGCCGCAGTAGATCTCGCGCAGCTTCGGCTTCTCGATCTTGCCGGTCGCGTTGCGCGGCACGTCCGCAAAGATGATCTTTCTCGGGCGCTTGTAGCGGGGCAGGTCGCCGCAGAAGTGCATGACCTCTTCCTCGGTGAGCGTCATGCCCGCTTTGACCTGAATGATCGCCGCGGCGATCTCGCCGAGGCGCGGGTCCGGCAGGCCGATGACCGCGACGTCGTGGATCTTCGGGTGCGCCGCGAGGAAGTCCTCGATCTGCACGGGGTACAGGTTCTCGCCGCCGGAGATGATGACGTCCTTCTTGCGGTCCACGAGGAAGACGAAGCCCTCCTCGTCCTGCATCGCCATGTCTCCGGTGTGCAGCCAGCCGTTCTCCAGCACCTCTTCGGTGGATTTTGGGTCGTGATAATAGCACACCATGACGCCCGGCCCCTTCACGCAGAGCTCGCCGACCTCGCCCTGCTTCACGGGCTCGTTCTTCTCATCGACGATCTTGAGCCGCCAGCCGTAGCCCGGCACGCCGATCGCGCCGACCTTGCGCGTGTTCTCCAGCCCGAGATGCACGCATCCGGGGCCGGTGGATTCCGAGAGGCCGTAGTTCGTGTCATACTGGTGGTGCGGGAAATAGCGGAGCCAGCGCCGGATCAGCGAAGGCGGCACGGGCTGCGCGCCGATGTGCATCAGCCGCCACTGGGAGAGCTGATAGTCTTCGAGCTTCAGGTCGCCCCGGTCGAGCGCCGCGAGGATGTCCTGCGCCCACGGCACGAGGAGCCACACGTTGGTGCAGCCCTCCCCCGAGACCGCCTCGAGGATGGACGTCGGTGAGTTGCCCTTGAGCAGCACGGCGCGGCTCCCGGTATAGAGCGAGCCGAACCAGTGCATTTTCGCGCCGGTGTGGTAGAGCGGCGGGATGCAGAGGAACACGTCGTCGTGGGTGGTCTGGTGGTGGATGGCCTCCATCTTCGCGGACTGCGAGAGCGCCTGGTGCCGGAGCAGGATCGCCTTCGGGAAGCCGGTCGTGCCGGAGGAGTAATAGATGGCGGCCTCGTCGTCCTCCTCGATGAGGACCTTCGGCGCGACGCTCGAGCAGTTCGCCGCCGCGAGGTGGTAGTCCTCCGCAAAGGACGGGCAGTTCTCGCCCACATAGAACAGCAGCCGCTCCCGGCCGAGCTCATCCGCAATGTCCTCCACGCGGCCGATGAACTCCGGGCCGAAGAACAGCACGTCCACGTCCGCGAGCTTCACGCAGTAGGCGATCTCGTCCGCCGTGTAGCGAAAGTTGAGCGGCACGGCGATCGCGCCGGATTTCAGCACGCCGAAATAGATCGGGAGCCATTCGAGGCAGTTCATCAGCAAAATCGCGACCTTCTGCCCCTTGCGGATCCCCCGCCCGAGCAGCAGGTTCGCCACGCGGTTCGCCTTCTCGTCAAAGACGGACCATGTGATCGTGCGCCGGTAGGGCGCCGTGGCGCTGGGCTGGATGAGCTCATACTCCTTCCATGTGACGCGCTGTATCTCCTGCACCTCCGGGTTGATCTCCACCAGAGCGGTCTCTTCGCCGTACAGCTTGCTGTTGCGTTCCAGCAGATCCGTAATGGGCATCTATGTTCCTTCCTTTCCATGGCGGCGCTTCTCCGCCTGCGTATCGGTTTTTCGGGCCGCGTGAGCCGCCGGCCGCGCCCCCGCCTGCCCGTCTCCAAAACGCGCGCACGCGCGGCGGCGGACGGATTCAGCGGTACTTACCATCATATCCGATTTCGCCCGAAAAGTCAAGAGAAAGCCGAGAAAATGACCCCCTTCGGCAAACCTTTTGCAGCCTTCGCGGCGCAAACCTGCAAATTTCGCGTTTTTCCTATTGACTTTATCGCTTTTATCTGATAAACTCATACAGATAGGATCGACTGAAAGGATGAGATAAAAATGATACTCAAAGTCCTGCTTCTCGTCGTTTTCTTCGGCGTCATGGTCGCCATCGGCATCTATTGCCGCCGCCACGCCACCGATGTGAACGGCTTCGTTCTGGGCGGGCGCGCCGTCGGCCCGTGGCTCACGGCCTTCGCCTACGGCACCTCTTACTTCTCCGCCGTCGTCTTCGTCGGGTACGCCGGCCAGTTCGGCTGGAAATACGGCATCGCCGCCACATGGGCCGGCATCGGCAACGCGCTCATCGGCTCGCTGCTCGCGTGGGCGGTCCTTGGCAGACGCACCCGCATCATGACCCAGCACCTCGACAGCGCGACCATGCCGGAATTTTTCGGCCGGCGCTTCGGCAGCCCGGCGCTCAAGATCGCGGCCTCGATGGTCACGTTCATTTTCCTGATCCCCTACACCGCCTCGCTCTACAACGGCCTCAGCCGCCTCTTTGCGATGGCCTTTGACATCGACTACTCGATCTGCGTGATCGTCATGGCGGTGCTCACCGGCGTCTACGTCATCGCCGGCGGGTACATGGCCACTGCGATCAACGATTTCATCCAGGGCATCATCATGATCTTCGGCATCTGCGCCGTGATCGCCGCGGTCCTGAGCAGCAGGGGCGGCTTCCTCGCCGCGCTGGAGGGCCTCTCGCAGGTCACGGATGAGACCGTCTCCTCCGCGCCCGGCATCTTTAACTCCTTCTTCGGACCCGATCCCATCAACCTGCTCGGCGTCGTGATCCTGACGTCGCTGGGCACCTGGGGCCTTCCGCAGATGGTCCAGCAGTTCTACGCCATCAAAAGCGAGAAATCCGTCAGCACCGGCCTCGTCGTCTCCACAGCGTTCGCGTTCATCGTCGCGGGCGGCTGCTACTTCCTCGGCGGCTTCGGCCGGCTCTTCTCCGACAAGATGGAGATGGTGAACGGCCTGCCGAACGGCAGCTACGACTCCGTGATCCCGACGATGCTCTCCGGCCTGCCCGATCTTCTGATCGCGCTCGTCGTCATCCTCGTGCTCTCGGCTTCCATGTCCACGCTCTCCTCCCTGGTGCTCACCTCCAGCTCCACCCTGACGCTGGACCTTCTCAAGGGCCATGTCGTCAAGAACATGACTGAAAAGCGCCAGGTGTTCATCATGCGCTGCCTCATCGTCGTGTTCATTGCGATCTCCGTCGTCATGGCGATCATCCAGTATAAGTCCAGCGTCACCTTCATTGCGCAGTTGATGGGCGTGAGCTGGGGCGCGCTCGCGGGCGCGTTCCTCGCGCCGTTCCTCTACGGCCTCTACTGGAAGCGCACGACGAAGGCCGCCTGCTGGGTCAGCTTCATTTTCTCCACCGTGTTCATGCTGGCCGTGATCTCCCCGCTGAAGGTCTTCCTCCCGGCGTTGCTCCAGTCCCCGATCAACGCGGGCGCGTTCTGCATGCTCATGGGCCTTGTCCTCGTGCCCGTCGTCTCGCTGTTCACCCCCGCGCCCGATCACAAGCTCGTGGACAACGCCTTCTCCTGCTACGACCAGAAGGTGACGGTCCGCCAGAGCGAAGCGCTCGGCGACCCCGAAGACTAAACCGAAAACAGACGAAAACGGCGGGATGCCCTGCGCACCCCGCCGTACTTTTTTGTTTTTTCGGTCACAGCTCGGCGACCGTCTCCTGCTCGAGCGGCGTGATCCCGTGCGCGCGAAGCGCGGCGGCCGCCGCTTCCTCGTCCCGCACGCGGAAGATCATATACGCCTTGTCGGAGGTCTTGCCGCCGAGGAACGCGTACATATACTCGACATTCACCCCGGCGTCCGCGAGAACCCCGAGCACCTTCGCGAGCCCGCCCGGCTCGTCCGGGATGCCCACGCCGAGCACCGTCGTGACGCTGTGGACAAAGCCCGCGTCCCGAAGCGTCGTCGTCGTGCGGTACACGTCGTCCACGATGATCCGTGCGATGCCGAAATCCGTCGTCTCGGCGAGCGAGAGCGCGCGCATGTCGATGTCGTTCTTCGCCAGCACGTCCGCCATCGCCTTGAGCGCGCCGGAGCTGTTTTCCAGAAATACGGAAATCTGCTTGATGTTCACTCCATTTCCTCCTCGTATTATAAAAGAGTAGTATTTGTAGACCCCTCTCCAGGGGTATGCTACAATGTAAGGGATGCTGTGGATTGG
>CANRMW010000006.1 GCA_947631835.1 uncultured Clostridia bacterium
CAGCGCAAGCGTCTCGGGCTGGACAAGATGTATTACTATGACGAATCTCTGTTCTTCCCCGAGGGCAACGCCGTGCCGATCGGAGACAGGGAGTACCTTGTCAACGCCGCAAAAGAGATGTACAGCGCGCTCTCTCCCGAGACAAAGGAATACTTCGAGTTCATGACGGAGTACGAGCTCTTCGATCTCGAGACGCGTCCCGGCAAGCATCTTGGCGGCTACTGCACCTCGTTCCCGGAGTATAAAGCGCCGTTCATCTTCTCCAATTTCAACGGCACCTCCGCCGACGTGGACGTGCTCACGCACGAAGCCGGCCATGCGTTCCAAGCGTATCTTGCCGAGCGGTCGATCCCGGTTGGCGCGCTGCAGGGCTCCACGAGCGAGATCAACGAGATCCACTCCATGTCGATGGAGTTCTTCACCTATCCCTGGATGGAGAAGTTCTTCGGAGAAAAGGCTGACCGGTACCGCTACGCGCACCTCGCGGACGCGCTCAGCGTCATCCCGTACATGGTCTGTGTAGACGAGTACCAGCATGAGATCTACGCGAATCCTGGGATGTCCGCCAAGGAGCGCCGCGCGGTCTGGCACCGCCTCGAGACCGAATATATGCCGTGGCGCGACTACGACGGCAACGCGTTCCTCGAGGAGGGCGGGTTCTGGATGCAGAAACAGCACATCTTCCTGTACCCGTTCTATTACATCGATTACGCGCTCGCGCAGTGCTGCGCGTTCCAGCTCTACGACGAGATGAAAAAGGACCGGAAGGCCGCGTGGGAGCGTTACCTCAGTCTCTGCCGTCTGGGAGGGACGAAGGGCTATTTCGATCTTTTGAAGAGCGTGGGCCTGACCGTTCCGTTTGAGAGCGGCGCGGTGGAAAAGTCCGTCGCGGGAACCGTCGCGGAACTCTCCGCCGCGAAATTCTGATCTTTCACAAGGCTCTTTCGCAAACCGCATCAAAAGCAGGTATGGTTTCATGCCTGCTTTTTCTTTTGCCAATCGTTCGGATCTCTTTCTTTTCATGGCAGAACGGGGGACGCAAAAGCCGGTCCCGGTTCTAAGGTCCCGGGCACGTCCATACAATGAAGCAAGAAAGGAAAGAGGTGCGGATCGTGAACTTTGAAAAAGCCACCCGTGAGCTTGGGCGTTTTTCCAGCTTCCTGCGAAAGACCCCCGAAGAGATACAGGAAACAGTCTTTGACATCGTGCTCGTACTCGGCAAACCCGTTTTGCTCCACACTGCAAAAGGGCCTTTCTGCCTTCGCGAAAACGGCGGGATCTCCGCCATGCAGACGGCGGACTGTCCACTCGTTTCCCGGAAGGACCTGGATGAGATCTTTCAACGGCTGTGCCGGTATTCGGTATACAGCCACACGGAGGAGCTGCAAAATGGGTTTCTTTCCACTGCGGAGGGCGTCCGCGTCGGGATCATTGGAAGGGCTGTCACCGAAAACGGGACACTTCGGACCGTTCGGGAGATCTCCGGGCTTTCGGTGCGCATTCCCCGGGAGGTCCAAGGGTGCGCCGCTCCTCTGCTGCGCGCGGGCATGAAACTGCAGGAGGGGGTTCTCTTGGTCGGCACACCCTCCTCGGGCAAGACGACGCTGCTGCGCGACCTCGCCAGATCGATCGGAAACGCCGGAAAACGCGTCGTCGTTCTGGACGAGCGTTTTGAACTTTATTCCGACGGGCTCGACCTCGGCCTCTGCTCGGTGGTCCTCTCCGGCTATCCGAAGCGGGATGGGCTCGCACACGCGATCCGCTGCCTTTCCCCGGAGTTCATTCTCTGCGACGAGCTGGGAGACGGAGACCTGGACGCGGTCCGGTCCGCCGTTTTTTCCGGCACATCCCTGATCGCAAGCGTCCACGGAGGAAAGCCGCAGGAGTTTTGCAGCCGCCCTTTGTGCCGAGCTCTCCTGCAAACCGGCGCTTTCCAAAACATCGTCTTTCTGCGGGGAAGAGAAAAGCCCGCCGAGGTGGAAACGATCTGCAGGGCAGGTGATCTGTTTGCGCGTTATTTTTCTCCCGATCGTTCTCCTGAGCGCGCTTTCGGCCGGACTCGCAGAGACGGCGCGTTTAAAAGCGCGTGAACGGGAGCTGACGGTCTTCTGCGACACGCTCTCGCTCCTGAAAAGCGCGGCGGCCTATACCGCGGAAGATCTGGTCGGCCTGCTGCGCTCCTGCGGGGAAAATGAATTTGTGCAGCGGATAAACGCCGAGCGGTCTCTGCCGGAGGCGTGGAAAAGCGCGTCAGAGGATTTCTTTACCCATCCGAAGGACCGCGCGCTTTCCGTTTCCTTTATCGAGGGATACGGGAAGACCGACCTTTCCGGGCAGATCGCTTACTTCACGCTCTTTGAGGGCCGCGCGTCATCCGCGCTGGACGAAGCGAAAAAAGCGGTCCGGGAAAAAGGGAAGCTCTACACGGTCCTCGGACTGTTTCTGGGATGCGCCGCTGTGCTCATTATGCTCTGAGAAAGGGGAACAACGGAAAGAAGCATGGACGTAGATCTCATCTTTCGGATCGCTGCCATCGGCATCATCGTCGCGGTACTGAACCAACTTCTGGTCCGTTCCGGGCGGGAGGAGCAGGCGTTGATGACGACGCTCGCCGGTCTGATCGTCGTGCTGATGATGATCATTTCCCAGATCAGCACGCTGTTCAATACGATCAAGGCGGTGTTTGGCTTATGACGCAGATCCTCGCGGCGGGAGCCGTAGCCGTACTCGCTGCGGTATGCGGAGCGCTGATCCGGCGGGGAAGCGGTGAAACGGCGCTGCTTTTCACCCTTGCAGCGGCGGTCGGCGTATTTCTGTTCGTTCTCTCCGACGTTTCTTCCATCGTTGAGACGGCCGTCGGCTTTGCGGAAGAGGCGCATATCGTCGGCAGCCTTTCCGCGATGATGAAAGCGCTCGGCATCGTATTGGCCGGGCAGATCGCACTTGGCGTCTGTAAGGACGCGGGGGAGACCGCGCTTGCCTCCGGCATGGAATTTGCCGTAAAAACAGGTGTGCTGCTCGTTTCGCTGCCGCTGCTCGAGGAGCTCCTTTCGATCGTGCGGGAGGTGCTCGCCCTGTGAGACCTTGTGCCGTTTTCTGCGCCGTCCTGCTGCTCGCCGTGCTGCTGGCAGCGCCGGTCCATGCCGCCGAACCGTTCGACCTTCCGGACAGGCTCTATGAAGAAAGCGGCGCGGAATCGCTTTTGCAGAACCTTCCCGAAGAGGTGCGGTCTATTTTCCGGGCGCAGGGGATCGCCCCGGACCAAATGGGCAGTACGGACGGCATGGGCATTTTCCATGTCCTGTCCGAAGCCACGCAGACGGAGATCCAAGCGCCGCTTCGAACGCTTTTCCTGCTCTTTGGCCTGATCGTGCTTTCCGCGGCCGTCGCGGAGTATGCCCCGGATTCGCTGCGGTTCGCCGTGTGCATCTGCGGTTCCGCCGCCGCGGCGGGGATCTTTCTGCCGCACCTCGCATCGCTTTTGAAAGAGGTCGAGACGGTGCTGAAAGCGGGAGGTGCATTCCTCACCGCATCGATTCCGGTCTACGCGTCTTTGCTGTCATTCTCCGGAAGTGCGGCGGCGGGTTCCACATACGGCGCGCTGACGCTCACGGCGGCAAATGCGCTCTCCGTCCTTTCCACCGGGATGTTTCTCCCTTTGATCCGTCTTTTTGCGGGTCTCGCGGCGTTGTCTCCCGTCGTTTCCTTTGATCTCGGAAAGCTCATGAACGGTCTCCATAAAGCGGCCAAATGGATCCTTGTGCTCGCGGTCACGGTCTTTTCCGGGGTCCTTTCCATGCAAACACTGATCACATCGGAGACAGACGTGTTGACGGGAAAGGCGGCGAAGCTGGTCGCTTCCAGTACGGTCCCGATCGTCGGCAGCGCGATGGGGGACGCGATCGAAGCGATCGCCGGAAGCGTTTCTCTCGTAAAATCGGGAGCGGGCGCGTTCGGGATCTTAGCGTCTCTCGTGATTTTCCTCCCGATCTGCGCGAAAGCCGCCGTGTGGCTCGGGGTCTGTCTGGCAGGATCGTTTGCCGCCGAAGTGTTTTCCGAAACCCGTCTCTCCTCTTTTTTGGACGGATGCGCGGCCTCCCTGCGCCTTTTGCTCGCCGTGGTGTGCAGCGTCGGCGCGGTCCTGGTGGTCTCCGCTGCGGTCGTGCTCTGTGTGCGAGGTGCCTATGCGTGAATTTACGGTTTCCCTTTTCTCCGCATCCGTTTTTCTGCTTGGCGCGGAGATCGTCGCGTACCTGTTTCCGCAAAGATCCGGAAAGCTCATCCACGGATTGGCGGTCCTTCTCCTGCTCGCGACCCTCCTTCGCAGCGCGCTGCGCATCGAGCTGCCCGAGATCGAAATGCAGACGGATACCGGCTCCTGGACATCCCAGACGCAAACATACACTGCGGAAACGACTGCTCTCTTTCTCAGGAAACGGCTCGCTTCTCTTTGTGAAAGCGCGGGGATAACGCTCTCCGGCGGAGAGAACGGCGTGCTTATCGCCGCTTTCGAGGGAGAAGAAGGGGAGATCTCCATCGACCACGTTCGGGTCCTAGTCCTGTATGAGGAAGATGTTCGGAGAGCGGAATCACTTTTGCAGTCCTTGTTTTCCGGAACGGTTCCAATCGAGGTGGTGACAGACAACGGATAAAATAAAAGCGCTCCTGAAAAGCGGGAAACTCACTTATCTTCTGATCGCAGTCTGCGTCTTCTCGGTGCTGGCGCTTTCCCTTTCCCCGAAGGAGAAGAAAGAAGAAGAGGAAGCGGCGGCGGAGCCGGATATGCCGGATGCGTCGGTTTATATGGAATCCGTCACCGCGGAACTGCGCGGCATTGTTTCGGCGATCACAGGGGAAAACGATCCCCATGTGACGCTGACGCTGGAGAGCATGGGAAAAACCGTTTACGCGGTGGAAGACAGCCGCAGCGAAAAAAATTCCGAAGAATTTAGCGGCGAGGCCGTCAATCGTACACAGAAGGACGGGAACGCGGAGCGCACATACCTTGTGGTAAGGGATGCAAACGGCGGAGAAAAAGCGCTCATCGTATCCCAAAACGCCCCGGAGATCCGCGGCGTCGCGATCGTCAGCGCGCGGGGCAACGAGGCGGTCATCCGGGAACGGATCACGGAGGCGGTCCGTACCGTCCTGAATTTATCCGCCACACAGGTATTTGTGACGGGACCGTCGTAATATATATGAACAAAACAAGATCGGAGGATCACGCAATGAAATACGGAAAGAGACAACTCATCATGGCATCCCTCATCTTGGCTCTGGGGGCGGCCGTCTATCTCAACTGGCAGTTCGCTGGCACGGAAATCCCCAAGGAAGAGCCTTCCGGTACGGCGGAATCCGGCGCCGACGAGTACAGCGCGCTCGGCGCCGCGCAGCTTGTGAACAGCGCGTATGTGGAAACCGTCTCGGACGACCTTTCCGGTATGCCGGAATATGAAAGCACGCCGACCAGCGGGAGCTTATCCGAAAGCGTGCCTGCAGCGGCGGGGGAGGAAGCGCTCTCCGAAGCACGCCTTTCCAGGCAGACGGCCCGCGACCAGGCGGTCGAACTGCTGCAGGATCTTCTCGGAGACGAAGAGGCGGAATCGGCTGTGAAAGAGGCTGCCGTGAGCGAAGCCTCCATGATCGCGCAGAACATCCTCAAGGAGACCAACATTGAATCGCTTGTGGAAGCAAAAGGGTTTTCCGGCTGCGTCGCTTACATCAATGAAGGTTCCTGCACCGTTGTGGTCAACGGGGATATCTCCGACGAGCAGAACGCGCTGATCATCCGGGACATCGCCGTCTCGGAGACCGGGTTTGCGCCGGAGCAGATCAAGATCGTGCCGGCAGCCTGAGATTTACCTTGCAAAATCCGCCAGTCTATGATACAATGGACACGGACGGTGGAGCTTGAAATGTGAATACGGATCTGCAGCCCCGCCGCACCCGGCAGGGCTGTATTTTCTTTTCGGAGGATCGGTATGGAAGAGTTACTCGCCGGCAAAACCGGCAGCTTAAAGCGGCGGGAGGCCCGGGAACAGGCGTTTTGGCTGATGTTTGAAAAGACGTTTCGGGAGGAGCCCATCTCGGAGCTGATGGACTGCGCCGAAGAAGCATTGGAGATGAAGATGGATCCTTACGCGGTCCGGATCGCTTTGCTCGCGGAGGAAAAGCACGAGGAGATCGACGCGCGCATCGAGGAGAACCTGCGCGGGTGGAAGCTGAAAAGGCTGACGAAGGTCTCCCTGTCTCTGCTTCGCCTCTCCGTCTGCGAGATCTGTTTCCTCAAGGCGAAGGACGTCCCGGTCAGCGTTTCGATCAACGAGGCCGTGGAGCTCGCGAAGCAGTACGGCACGGAAAAAGACAGCGCCTATGTGAACGGAGTGCTGTCTTCGGTGGCAAAGGCCATGAACGGTACGGAACATGCGTAAAACGATCGGGATCGATACCAGCAACTACACGACGAGCGCGGCGATGCTCTCCGTCAGCGGGGAGATGATGAGCTTCGGGCGGCTCCTTCCTGTGCGGGACGGAGAGATCGGTCTGCGGCAAAGCGACGCGGTTTTCCACCACACGCGCCAGCTTCCGGAAGTCTTTTCCTCCCTCGGAAACGCCGTGAAGGAGGCAGAGGCCGTCGGCGTCTCCGACAGGCCGCGCGACGCCGAGGATTCGTATATGCCCTGTTTTCTTGTGGGGCTCGGCGCGGCGCAAATGGTGGGGCAAAGCCTCGGGATCCCGGTTTACAGGTTTTCCCACCAGCAGGGACACATTGCCGCGGCGCTTTTTTCCGCCGGGCGGCTCGAACTGCTGGGGCAGCGCTTTTTGGCTTTCCATCTTTCGGGCGGGACAACGGAGGCTGTCCTAGTGGAACCGGAAAACTCGGACAGGCTGTTTTCCACGAAGCGCGTCGCGGCTTCACTGGACGTAAAAGCGGGCCAGGTGATCGACCGGATCGGAGTGATGCTCGGGCTGTCTTTTCCCGCCGGAAAAGCCGTGGATGCGCTGGCACAGTCCTTTGACGGGACCATCCATGTGCGGCCGTCCATGAAAGGCGCGGACTGCTCGCTCTCCGGTGTGGAAAACAAGTGCAGGATGCTGGAAAAGCGCGGTGCGCCCTCTCAGGAGATCGCCGCGACGTGTATTGCGCACATCGTCGCTTCCGCCGAAGCGATGTGTATGGAACTTCTTCGGGAGTATGGGAATATGCCGGTGTTGTTTTCCGGCGGGGTCTCCTCCAATTCCGCGCTCCGTGCGCGGATGGAAAAGCAGTACGGCGCGATTTTTGCCGAGCCGCGTTTTTCGACGGACAACGCGGCGGGAGCTGCAGTCCTCGCGTCTCTGCGAAAGGAGCGCGAATAAATGGCGATCCTCACAGTGTCCCAGGTGAACGCGTTCGTCCGTTCTCTCATTGAAGGCGACGGACGGCTGAACGGCGTATTTGTGCGGGGAGAGATCTCCAATTTTACGGACCATTACCGTTCCGGACATCTTTATTTCTCTTTAAAAGACGAACGCGCCTCGATCAAAGCTGTGATGTTTGCGTCCGCCGCTCAGTTTCTCCGCTTCCGCCCGAGAGACGGGATGAAGGTGATCGTGCGCGGAAGGGTTTCCGTCTATGAGGCGAACGGACAGTACCAGCTCTACGCGGAGGAGATGCAGCCGGACGGCGTCGGCGCGCTGGCCCTGGCTTTTGAGCAACGCAAGGAGAAGCTCGCCGCCGAGGGGCTTTTTGATCCCGCACATAAAAGAGCCCTGCCTCGGTATCCCATGCGCATCGGGGTCGTCACTTCTCCCACAGGCGCAGCGATCCGGGATATCCTGCAGATCCTCTGTCGGCGCTGGCCTACCGCGCAGGTCGTTTTGGCGCCCGTTCTGGTCCAGGGGAGCGGCGCGCCGGAGCAGATGATCCGCGCGATCGAGGAGATGAACCGCACGAAGGCGGCCGATCTTTTGATCGTAGGGCGCGGAGGGGGGAGCGCGGAGGATCTCTCCGCTTTCAACGACGAAGCGTTGGCGCGAGCGGTATACGCGTCGGGGATCCCCGTGATCTCCGCCGTCGGGCATGAGACGGATTTCACGATCTGCGATTTTGTCGCCGATCTTCGCGCTCCCACGCCCAGCGCCGCCGCCGAGCTCGCGGTCCCGGACAGGACCGAGGTCGCGGCGGAGCTCGCTTCCCTTTCTGCCCGGATGCAAAACGCAGTTTGGGACGGACTGGAAGGCCGGAGAGAAGCGCTTGACATCTTGCGTTCCTCCGGGATCCTGCAAACGCCCAAGGCGGTCACGGGGGAGAGGCGCGCAGCGCTTTGCGCCCTGACGCAAAGGATCGGGCGCGCGGCAGAGAAGCGGACCGCTTCCGATCGGGAAACTTTGACCGGCATATCCGCACGGCTGGACGCGATGAGCCCACTGAAAACGCTGGCACGCGGTTATGCGGCGCTTACCGATCCTTCCGGCAGACCGGTACACAGAGTTCGGGAGGTCGGGGTCGGCGATGCGCTTCGTGCCGTGCTTTCCGACGGCACGCTGAAGCTCTCGGTATTGGAAATCAACAGGGTCTCAGAGAAAGGAGAAACGGATGGGAAAGAAAAAGCTGACATTTGAGGAGGCCATGGCGCGCCTGAAAGAGATCACCGAAACCCTGGAAAAGGGAGAGGAAACGCTCGAACATTCCATCGAACTTTTCTCGGAGGGGATCGAGTTGACATCGCTCTGCTATGGCACGCTGCAGGAAGCGGAGCAGAAACTTACGGAACTTACAATCCAGGAAGGAGGCGGAGAGAATGGATGATCGCTTGCAGCGCATTGAGGCGGCTTTGGAGCATTTTATCCCCGCGCGGGAGGATTCTCTCTCAAAAACGGTCAATGCGGCCATGCGCTATACGCTTTTGGACGGAGGCAAGCGGGTGCGCGCCGTGATGACGCTGGCTTTCGCCGCGCTTTGCGGCGGCAGGGAAGAGGACGCCATGCCTTATGCGTGCGCGATTGAAATGGTGCACGCGTATTCCCTGATCCATGACGATCTCCCCTGCATGGACGACGACGACATCCGCCGCGGCAAGCCCTCCAACCACAAGGTCTTCGGGGAGGCGCAGGCTTTGATTGCCGGAGACGGGCTCCTGACCAAGGCCTTTGAGACCGCGCTCTGTCCGGAAGCGGTTCAGGCCATCGGCGCGGAGCGGGCGGCGCGGGCGGCATACGTCCTTGCCGAATGCGCCGGAGAAACCGGCATGGTCGGCGGCCAGTGCATCGATCTGGAAACGGAAGAAAAGCCCGCGACGCTCGAAACGCTCCGGGAAATGGACATCGGCAAGACCTCCAACCTTTTCATGGCCGCGTGTATGATGGGCGTGATCGCCGGAGGCGGGACGGAATCGGAGATCGAAGCCGCCAAAGAATACGCTTTGCACATCGGTTTGGCGTTTCAGATCCGCGACGACATTCTGGATGCTGTCGGCGACGCGGCCGAGCTCGGCAAAAGCACCGGCGTGGACCTGCAAAACGGCAGAGGCACCTATGTGACGATCCTCGGCGTGGAACGGGCGCAGGAGCTGGTGGAGGAAAACACCGCCATGGCGCTTCAAATCCTCGAGATCTTCCCCGGGGACAAGACATTCCTGCGGGATTTCGCCACAAAAATGGTCTGGCGTACCAAATGACGCGAACGCTGAGATTTACGGCCGCACCGGAGCAGGAAGGACAGGACATCCGCACCTTTGCGCGCAGGACGCTTGGGTTTTCCGCTTCTGTCCTTAAAGAGCTGAAATATAACGGGGAGATCCTGAAAAACGGATCTCCCTGTGTCAGTACAGACCGGATTTTCGCGGGAGACACTCTTTCTTTGACCCTATACGAACACGGGCGCGACGATGAACAGATCGGCCAGACGCCGCCGATCCTCTATGAGGACGAGGATTTTCTGGCCTTTGATAAACCGGCCGGCATGCCGGTCTACCCGACGCCGGGCCACGACCGCGACAGCTTATTGAACGCGTCCGCCGAAAAATGCCGGGAAGAGGATATGCGCTTTCGCCCCTTATATCGGCTGGACCGGGACACCACAGGCGTCCTGGTCTTGGCAAAGAACCGATTTGCCGCAGGCGCAGCGCTGAAAAAAATCTATCTCGCCGTGTGCGAAGGAAAAACGGAGGAAAGCGGGGAGATCGCCTCGCCGATCGGGCTGAAAGAGGGACACCGTATCCAGCGGACGACAGGCGGCGGACAGCCGGCCCAAACGTTCTATCGGCGGCTCGCCTTTGACGGAGAACACAGCCTCGTCGCGTTTCGCCTGGCAACAGGCCGGACGCATCAGATCCGGGTCCACATGGCAAGCGTCGGGCACCCCGTCGCGGGGGACGATCTTTACGGAGGGAGCACAAAAACCGTTGACCGGCAGATGCTTTGCTGTGTGAAGGTGGAAATACAGAGCGTGGGACTGCGTAAAGCCGTTTCGGTTTGCGCGGATTTTTCCGGGCAGCAAAAGCGCTTGTTTCCCCGGCTTTTCTCGGATTTTTCGGCCGAAATTCCCTTGTTTTGAGGGGATTTGACAGGTATTTTATTTTTACGCTCAATTTATGTTAACTCGTCAAAAATACGTTCGAGCGATTTGAAAAGGAATTTGCCTTTCACTGTCTTTCATTTTGCAGGCGTTCCGACAAGTCTTTGACGGCGGTTTTCCCCAAAGTCCAGAAAACGAGAAAAGCATCGGCTGCTCCGCCGATGCTTTTCTCGTTCCAACGCCTTTTGCGTTACTCTACTTTTGTGTGGATCATTCGATCCAGGAGGGAGACCAGCAGGACCCTTTCTTCGTCGTCGAGATCGCGCGTGATCCCCTCCGCCCAGGTGCGGAGATGTCCGCGGATCACAGGGACCAGCGCCTCGCCTTCAGCGGTGAGGAAGAGATTGTTCTTCCGGCGGTCCGAGGGACTGATTTCCCGTCGAATATAGCCCCGCTCCTCGAGCTGCTTTGTGCGACGCGTCACCGTCCCCTTGTCGATGTACATCTGACAAGCGATCGCGTCCTGCGTCGTGCCCGGATTTCTGGAGATGTGCAGAAGGATCATATACATCGCCCCGACAAATCCATACGGGCGGAGCTGCTCGGTCATGTACTTTTTTCTCTGTCGGTTGAGATAGGTGATGCTCCGCCCGAGCCGGCGGGGGATATCCTGAAGGTCGGGCTGCGGTGCGTTGTTCTTTTCCGTCATACGGGCTCCTTTCCGTTCGGCAGCGCATCATGGTTTTCCTTCCGCTTCGGATGGCAGAAAAGGCGAAAGACCGCTCTGCTGAACATTGTCCTGTAAATCGCCACCAATTCCTGATGAAGCCCTTCGCTGTCCGTGGTCTCCTCGGAAAGCAAAAGCGCCAAGATCGTATACCGTACACCAAACAAAAGACATTCCGAATCCGTCCGAACGCAGCCGTTCGAAAGATAAAAGCGGATCCTTCGCTCCCGCATGCGGAAGTCTTTGTCATCCTGCGCGTCGGCGGGGTCCTCCGCCTCGATCAGCCATGCACTGTACCTTCCGGCAAACGCCTCGCGCAGCAGAGAAAGGAAGCGGCTTCCATATCCCTGACCGCGATATGCCGGGAGGATCGCAAGATAATCCAGCAAAAGCGTCTTTCCGTTTTCCGCGTGCGCAAAAAACGCATACCCCGCAAGGGAGGTCCCGCAATACAGCGCGAGACAGTCATACAAACCGCGGGAAAAGAGATCCCGAATGCTGGAGAACGGGCGGAGTTCGGACTCGGGGAAGTCCCCGTGCATATTGCTGTCATATATGGTCCGGACTTCGCGGAGAGACAGCTTTCTGATTTCCAACAAAACGCCCTCCCAGAATGCTCTATGAACATCGTATCTACTGAAAAAGTTTATCACAAAACAGGGATGTTTTGCAAGGGGAAAAGAAAAAAATCCTTTCCCATTCCCACATTTTACAGAGAACATCTTGCAAATTTTCGGGAAAACTTGTATAATGACATTGTTATCTCATTTTGGCGTCATCTGTCCGGAGATTTTGACCGGATCGAAATGAATAAGACGATCATGCAGAGGAAAGAAGGAGTTTTTATGGATCCACGTTCCGAAAATGAATCCGGAAAGAGTTTTCAGGTCAAGCGCGCGCTGTTTCTCAGCGCCTTGGTCCTGCTGGCGGCGGCGATCGTTGTCCTTTCCATGCGTTCCCTGCTTGCCGGACCGAAGCCGGAAGAGGGCGGCTCCGGGATCGCAGACGGCGCGGTCTCCACAAACGGAGACCGAATGACCGTCAATGACCGCTATCTCGGTCTGATCGAGATCCCGCGTTTCGATATCCCGCCAAATTCCTATCAGATCGACAGTTTTCTAAACGATGACGGCGTGATCCGCTATGACAGCGAGGACGCGATGCTGGGGATCGACGTCTCCGATTTCCAGGGGACCATCGATTGGGAGACCGTCAAGGCAAGCGGCATCGACTTTGCAATGATCCGGTGCGGATACCGCGGCAACACCCGGGGCGGCCTGAGCGAGGACGAACAGTTTAAGGCGAATTACGACGGCGCGATGGCCGCAGGCATCAAAGTTGGCGTTTATTTCTTTTCGCAGGCGATCTCGGACAAGGAAGCGGAGCAGGAAGCCAATTATGTGCTGCAGCTTCTGAGCGGCAAAAAGCCGACCCTGCCGGTCATGTTTGACTGGGAGCCCTGGGACGCGGAAAATTCCCGGACGAAAAACGTAGACCTAAAGGATCTCACCGGTTTTGCGACGACGTTCTGCCGCAAGATCCAGCAGGCGGGGCACACCTCGGGCGTCTACTTCAACCGCAGTCAGGGATATGACGCGTATGATCTGAAAAAGCTCTACGACGGGAATTATGATTTCTGGCTCGCGGAATACAGCGAGATCCCGGCTTTCTACTACCATTTCGATATTTGGCAGTATTCGGACAACGCGATGGTCCAGGGGATCGATACGCCGGTAGACATCGATATTTGCTTCAAAAAGTACGACTGACGCTCATTCCTGTTCCGGCGTCTCCTCGCCCCACCATCCGCAGTGTTCCATATCGACCCGGCCGTCCGGGAGAAATCGCACGCCTTCTTCCAGCAGCTTTTGTTTCTGTGCGTCTGGGCCGCCGAAAACGTAGCCGGGGCAGAGGGAGCCGTCCTTAAAAACGACACGGTGACACGGCGTCGCGTCGCTGTCGTCGTTCCGGTGCAGGACAAAGCCTACGCCCCTCGCCGCCCTCGGCTTTCCCGCCAGGAAGGCCACGGTCCCGTAGGAAGCGACTTTTCCTTTTGGAATCTGCTGCACGGCGAGATGGACGTTTCTGGCAAACTCGTTCATTTCCAATCCCCCTTTTGGAACCAGCCTCTTTTGAGGTCTGTACATATTTATAGGAGTGATCGTTATGGCAATCGT
Source organism: uncultured Clostridia bacterium (assembly GCA_947631835.1). Lineage (GTDB taxonomy): Bacteria > Bacillota > Clostridia > Oscillospirales > Acutalibacteraceae > Hominenteromicrobium. Next base: position 13,403 of record CANRMW010000006.1, read on the forward strand.
TGAAGTGAATTTCGTCTCCCAATGCCTGATGCGCACCGTAACCTTCCGGGCAATCCTGCCGATCGACAAATTCGGCCCCGCGGCAGCGGAAAAGAAACCCTTTAAAACACTGTATCTGCTCCACGGGATCCTTGGGAATTACACGGACTGGGTAAACGGCACGCGGATCCAGGCATGGGCGGAGGAAAAAGACCTCGCGGTCATCATGCCCTCGGGCGAAAACCGGTTTTATCTTGACGATCCCAGAAGCGGAGAGCTTTACGGCGAGTTTATCGGAAGGGAACTGGTCGAAGTGACGAGGCGTCTGTTCCCGCTTTCCGACAAACGCGAGGACACCTTTATCGGCGGCCTTTCCATGGGCGGCTACGGTTCGATCCGCAACGGCTTGAAATACGCGCAAACCTTCGGCTGCATCACCTCGCTCTCGGCGGCTCTCGTTCATGTGGGCTGGGCGGATTCCGACAATTCTTCTCCCGCCTTTATTTTCCGCCGCCAGTACAATGAGGCGATCTTTGGGGACCATGACAAGGTCCTCGGCAGCGACAAGGACCCGAAAGCGCTCGTGGAAAAACTGATCTCGGAAAAGCAGCCCATCCCGAAAATGTACATGTGCTGCGGTACGGAAGACAGCCTGATCACCGCCAACCGCGATCTGCGGGATTTCCTGCTCGCAAAGGGTGTGGATCTGACTTACGAAGAAGGTCCGGGACGCCATGACTGGATGTTCTGGGATACCTACATCAAGAAGATCATCGATTGGCTCCCGCTCTCGGAGGCGTCTGCCGGAATGAACAGCGGAAACGTGATCTGACCAGCCTGATCTCCCTTGAAGGCCCTGCTTTATGGAAGCGGGGCCTTTTTTTGTTGTATATCAGCGTCAAAAGCAAAGCAGCATTCAGGAGAGCTGGTGCGTAAAAAAGCGCTGCCAATACGAGAAAACGGTTCCAGGCCGAGCGGCTTATTCCTCGGTTGCGATGATCCCGTATTGGATCTTCAGACGAAGGATCCGAAGGACGCTTTCATCCACGCGCGACTCCGAGAGCGTCCCGTTTTCCAAGGCGTTGAGGACGCCCGAGACGGACGCGTTAAAATCTTTCGGCACAAGCAGAAGATCGGCGCCCGCCAGAAGCGGGCCGACGGCGGATTCCTCTGCGTCGTACCGGTCGGTGATCGCCGCCATATCGAGCGAATCCGTAACGATCACGCCGTCAAAGCCAAGTTCGCCGCGCAACAGCCCGGTGGTGATCTCAAATGAGAAGGAGGCGGGGACGTCGTTTCCGGTCACCTTCGGAAGCGCGATATGGCCGACCATGACGATCGGCGCGCCGGCCTCGATCCCCGCAATAAAGGGAAGGAACTCGCATTTGCGGAGGGATTTGAGCTTCTTGCTGCTTTTGGCCGCGCCGTAATGGCTGTCTGTCTTCGTGTCCCCGTGCCCGGGGAAATGCTTCAGCGTGCAAAGGATCCCGGTCTCCCGAAAGCCCTGCACGCAGGACGAAACGCCGAGCGCGGCGGTCTGGGCGTCTTCTCCAAAAGCGCGCCATCCGATGACCGGATTGTCGGGATTGGAATTGACATCCGCGACCGGCGCGAAATCCAGATTGAAGCCAAGCTCCATCAGTTCCGAGCCGATCGTTTTCCCAACGGTGTACCCGTCTTCCGGAGCGTCCAGAAACCCCATGGGCGGGAAGACGGTGGTTCCCATTTTGGGGTTGTCCGCGACACGCGCCACGTCGCCGCCTTCTTCATCCACGGCGATAAAGAGGCCCAAAGGCGAGGCGGCCTTGGTCTTTTGGATCATCTTCTGGGTCTGTTTTCGATTCACAAAATTCTCCGCAAAATAGAGAATCCCTCCCACGGGGTTTTCCTGCAAGGATACCTCCGTCAGCGTTCCGCACACCGTCGCCGGTCCTTCAATGCCGGTCAACTGCTCCGGCGTCACGATAAAGAGCTGCAGGACCTTCTCCCGCAGGGACATCCCGGAAAGGATCGACAACGCCTGTGCATAGGCGGGATCGTCCTCGGGCTCCGCAGTAGGAGCCGGGGTCTGGATGGGTTCCAGCGTGGGCGTCGGCTCCGGCACGGCGGTCGGCTCGGGAGTCGGGGAAGGGGTGGGAGAAGGCGAAGGAGAAGGAGAAGGGGTAGAGGTGGGCGCAAAAGTGGGAACGGAATGCAAAGTCGGTGCGGGAGATGCAGCCGGAGAAGGGCTCGGGACGCTGTTGTGGAGCAAGACGAGCGCGGTCGTGCAGCCACTCAAAAACGGGAGCCATACCGCGGCCAGCAGCGCGGCGGCGCAGCGCTTGACGGCTCTTCGCAGATCTATGTTGTTCACAGGTTTTCTCATCATGATCGTTCTCCGACCTCAAAAATAACAGGGAAGCGAGGGAAAAAAGAAGAGCTGGGCCGGAAAACGGTATGCCGCGTTCGGGCTCAGCATGGTGCGGGCAACAGGACTTGAACCTGCACACCGAAGTACCAGAACCTAAATCTGGCGCGTCTGCCAATTCCGCCATACCCGCAAATCTAAATACTATTATAACGTTTTTTGTCGAAAAATCAAGAGGAAATCAAAAACGGGTCGACTTTTGCCGGCCCGCCGTTGTCTCTTTACTGCTGCAAGGCTGTTTCCAATGCGGAAAGGACCGCGTCGTAATCGGCTTCCGTGACAAGCAGGGAGATCTCCACCTCCGAGGTCGTGATCAGACGGATGTCCGCGTCAGTCGAGGCGATCGCCGAAAACACTTTGGCCGCCATGCCGGGGCAGTTCTTCATCTGCGGATCATACACGGAGATCTTGTGATGCACGCTGCTCACACTCACCCGGATCCCCGTCTCAAAGCGCAGTGTATTCACGATCTCCAAGATCCCGATCAGATCCCCATCGGAGATCGTAAACGAGAGCCCCGCATTCGCACCGTGGTTCGGCGGCATGGAGATCATATCGATATTGATGTTTTTCTTCGAAATGCGCTCAAAGACATCCGCCATAAAATGCGTGGAAGAGGGACTTCCCTGCAGGGTGACGAGCGTGATGTCGCTGACTGTGCGGATCTCCGTCGTGGATGCCATAAAACTGCCTCCTTTTATTTTTCTGCCAAAAGATCGGACATATCGTAAAGCCTCGGACCCTTTCCGATCATAAAGCGTGCCGCGTTCACCGCGCCCGTCGCAAAAAGCGCTCTGGACTGCGCGGAGTGGGAAAGGGTCAGCAGCTCGTGGTTCCCAGCGAAAATCACCTCATGCTCGCCCACGATGGTGCCGCCGCGCACAGAGGAAATGCCGATCTCGTCTTTGTCCCTGCGCTTCCGAACGGAGTGACGGTCAAAAACATACTTCTTCTCCGTTTCACGCGCCGAAGCGACTGCGTCCGCGATCATCAGCGCCGTCCCGCTCGGGGCGTCCAGCTTCCGATTGTGGTGTTTCTCGAGGATCTCGACATCAAAATCATCCCCCAGCACCCTCGCCGCCTGCTTCGCGAGCTCGATCAAAAGATTCACGCCCAGCGACATATTCCGGGAATAAAAGATCGGCTGGGAACCGGACGCCGTTCTCACGGCTTCCGTTTGGGACGCATCGTACCCGGTAGTGCAAAGAACGACAGGGACCCCGCCGCGCTCCGCAGAAAAGCCGAGGATCGCTGTCAAAAGGGAGGGGTGGGAAAAGTCGATCACCACATCAACGGGAACATTAACATCGTCCACCGTCTGAAAAACAGGGTAGGGAGCGCTGCCCGCAGCAAGATCCACGCCCGCCGCGATCTCGCAGTCCTCGCTCTGGAAAACAAGCTCTGAAACGGCGCGGCCCATGACGCCAAAGCAGCCGCAAAGAAGGATTTTGATCATGCGTTTCTCCCGTCCTTTGATTTTGAAAATCCGGTCCAAAAGCGCTGTGAAGGAAAACGGCTTTTCGGAAAAGTTCTGTCACTTTACATATTTTTGAGGATCGAACTCAATTTCTCCGCGTCTTTCGGGGCCATGTCGGTTAGCGGAAGACGGCACCTGCCGCAGGAGAATCCAGCCATATTGAGCGCGGCCTTGATCGGGATCGGGTTGACGTCCATAAACAGCGCGTCCATCAGCTCCGCATACTGGACCGTCATCGCACGCGCTTCGGAAATGCGCTCTTCCATTGCGGCAACGCAAAGATCGTGCATCTGGCGGGGCAGCAGGTTCGCAAAAACGGAAATCACGCCGATGCCGCCCAGCGCGATGATGGGAAGGGTCTGGATGTCTTCGCCCGAGTAAATGGATAGGTCGTCGCCGCAGAGAGAGACCGTTTTGACCAACGCGGAAATATCGTGATTGGCTTCCTTCGCCGCGACAATGTTCGGATGCTTGGAAAGCTCCAGGTACGTTTCCGGAAGGATGTTGACGCCGGTGCGGCTGGGGACGTTGTACACGATGCACGGCGTCTTTACGGAGCTCGCAATATAGTGGAAGCTCTCTACAATGCCGCGCTGGGATGTCTTGTTGTAATACGGCGTGACAAGGAGCAGCCCGTCCACGCCGCGCGCTTCGGCTTCTTTGGAGAGTTCGACCGCGTAAGCGGTGTCGTTGCTTCCGGTCCCGGCAATGACCGGGATCCGGCCGCGGACCTTCTTCACCGTGAAATCGATCACATTCAGGTGCTCTTCTCCGGTCAGCGTCGCCGCCTCGCCAGTTGTGCCGCAGGTGATGATCGCATCGGTCCCGTTTTCGATCTGAAATTCGAGGAGACGCTCCAATTCCTCATAGTTTACGGATAGATCCGAATGGAACGGAGTCACGAGCGCCACTCCGGACCCTGTAAAGATCTGATTCTTCATCGCAGAACCCTCCTGGGGAGATCAATCGAAATATCCCTTCGCAGCCAGCAGCTCGGCCATCAGAACGCCGCCGCCTGCCGCGCCGCGCAGAGTGTTGTGAGAAAGGCAGACAAACTTATAATCGTACTGCGTATCGGGGCGCAGCCGCCCGATCGAGACCGCCATGCCGTTTTCCAGCTCGCGGTCGAGCTTGGTCTGCGGCCTGTCGTTCTCGGTGAAGTAGTGCAAGAACTGCTTGGGCGCGCTGGGAAGCTGCAACTCCTGCGCAGGCCCGCGGAATGCGTTCCAGCGGCGGATGATCTCTTCCGGCGGGACCTTCTTTTCCGCAGAGAAGAAAACCGCCGCCATGTGGCCGTCGGACACCGGAACGCGGAAACACTGAGACGTGATGGACGGGGAAGTCGCGTTGACGATCACGCCGTTTTCAATATGGCCCCAGATCTTCAGCGGCTCCTGCTCGGATTTTTCCTCCTCGCCGCCGATATAAGGGATCACATTGTCAAGGATCTCCGGGAAGGTCTCAAAGGTCTTTCCCGCGCCGGAGATGGCCTGATATGTGCAGGCAAGCACTTTTGTGACGCCGAGATCCAGCAGGGGATGGATCGCCGGGACATAGCTCTGCAGAGAGCAGTTTGACTTTACCGCGACAAAACCGCGCTTCGTGCCCAGCCGTTTTCTCTGCGTCTCGATGACGGCAATATGCTCCGCGTTCAACTCCGGAACGACCATCGGCACATCGGGGAAGCTCCGGTGCTGCTTGTTGTTGGAGATCACCGGGCATTCACGCTTCGCATAGCCCTGTTCGAGCGCGAGGATGTCGTCGCCCTTCATATCCACCGCGCAGAACACAAAGTCCACAAGGGAGACGACGCGGTCCATATCGGCCATGGCGTCAAAGACGGTCATCCCCGCGATGTCCTGCGGGATCGGCTGCTTCATCGCCCAGCGCGCGCCCACGGCCTCCTGATATGTCTTTCCGGCGGAACGCGGGGACGCGGCCAGAGCGGCTATCTTGAACCACGGATGTCCGGCAAGAAGGGTCACAAAACGCTGCCCCACCATGCCGGTGCAGCCAAGAACGCCTACGCGATACTGCTTCATGCAAAACCATTTCCTTTCGAGATCATACTGCGCGGCCGATTGTGAAAAATGTGGGTTGAAATTTCCCCCAGCCTGCAATATAATATATGATATGCGAAATCAGCGGCGGCAGTGTACACCGTCAAAATCTCCTGTACATGCATATTTCTATAATACTAGGATTTGCGGTTTTTGTCAATTCCCGCAAAGGGAAAAAAGTTTCGCAGCGCGCCGAAATTTATAAACGAACGGACGGATAAAATTGTCAGAAAGTTTCAAGACAAAAGATTTCTCATTTGATCTTCCCGCAGAGCTCATCGCGCAGACGCCCGTGGAGCCCCGGGACGCCTCCCGTTTGATGGTCTTGGGCCGGAAAACAGGGGAGATCGAGCACCGGCACTTCCGGGACATCGTAGAGTTTCTGCAGCCGGGAGACTGCCTTGTGCTGAACGATTCGCGCGTGCTTCCCGCCCGGATTTACGGAAAACGCGCGGACACCGGGACACGGGTGGAATTTCTTCTGCTGCGCGACCTCAGCGGGAACCGCTGGGAAGCCCTCGCCGGACCCGGAAAGCGAGCGCGGACAGGAAAACGGTTCATCTTTGATGGCACAGAGATGACGTGCTCCGTGGAGGCCGTTCAGGAGGACGGCAACCGCATCCTGCAATTCGAGACGCAGGGAAACTTTTACACGGAACTGGAAAAGATCGGGCAGATGCCCCTTCCGCCCTATATAAAGGAAACGCTTGCGGATCAGGACCGATACCAAACGGTCTATGCGAGAGAGACCGGCTCCGCCGCCGCGCCGACCGCCGGCCTGCATTTTACGCCGGAGCTTTTGGACCGGATCCGTGCAAAAGGGGTCTCGGTGGTGTTCGTGACGCTGCACGTCGGACTGGGGACGTTCCGCCCCGTGAGCGTGGAGAACATTTCGGACCATAAGATGCACAGCGAACACTACGCCGTCTCCGAAGAAACGGCGCGCACCATTCACGAGGCCAAGGCGCGGGGGGGCCGGATCGTCGCGGTAGGCACCACGAGCTGCCGCACGCTCGAATCCGTCGCGCAGAAACACGGCGAGGTCGTCGCCGATGATGGCTGGACGGATATTTTCATCAGCCCCGGATACACATTCCGCGCAATCGACGCCCTGATCACGAATTTTCATTTGCCGGAAAGCACCTTAATCATGCTGGTCTCCGCCTTCTGCGGACGGGAGAACATTCTGAACGCGTACCGGGTCGCCATCCAAGAGCGGTACAGGTTTTTCAGCTTCGGAGATGCGATGCTCATTTCGTAAATCGAAAACCCACATTTGTATATTGAAAAACTGGGAAGATGACAGCGTGGAGATCGGGGAAACGCCGGGTCGTTTGCGCTTCAGAGAAAACGGGAGGACAGAATGTACGAACTGATCAAACAGGAAAAGGCGGCGCGGCGCGGCGTGTTCACAACGGTCCACGGAACGGTGCAGACGCCGGCATTTATGAATGTCGCGACGGCAGGCGCGATCAAAGGGGCTTTGGACGCAGCAGATCTTCGCGCCGCGCGCTGCCAGGTGATGCTTTCCAACACATACCATCTGCACCTGCGCCCCGGCGACGAAACGGTCCGGGCGATGGGCGGCATCCGACGGTTTTCAAAGTGGGACGGTCCTGTCCTCACAGACAGCGGCGGCTTTCAGGTGTTCTCCCTTGCAAAGCTCCGGAATATTCGGGAGGAGGGCGTCACATTCGCGTCGCACATCGACGGGCACCGCATTTTCATGGGTCCGGAGGAGAGCATGCGCATCCAATCGAACCTCGGCTCCACCGTCGCGATGGCCTTTGACGAGTGCGTGGAGAACCCTGCGGAATACGCCTACGCAAAGGAATCCGCCGCGCGAACGGTACGTTGGCTGGACCGCTGCAAAGTGGAGATGCAGCGCTTAAACCGCTCCGGCAGCGCGGTCAACCCGAACCAGCTCTTATTTGGGATCAATCAGGGCGCGACGTTCCCAGACATTCGGATCGACCAAATGCAGCGGATCGCGGAGATGGAGCTTGACGGCTATGCCATCGGCGGTCTGGCGGTGGGGGAGCCCACAGAAGTGATGTACGGGATCATCGAGGCGGTGGAACCGTACATGCCGAAGGGGAAGATCCGGTATCTCATGGGCGTCGGCACGCCCGGAAATATCATTGAAGCGGTGTACCGAGGCGTTGATTTCTTTGACTGCGTGATGCCCAGCCGCAACGCGCGCCACGGACACGTCTTTACAGAGGAGGGCGTGCGCAATCTGCAAAACGCAAAGTACGCGCTCGATGATTCTCCCATAGACCCAAACTGCGGCTGCCCGGTCTGCAGATTGCATTCCCGCGCGTATCTGCATCACCTTTTCAAGGCGGGCGAGATGCTCGCCATGCGCTTGGCGGTCTTCCACAACCTCTATTTCTACAATCGCCTGATGGAGCGGATCCGCGGGGCGCTCGACAACGGGCTTTACACGCAGTTCTATCTGGAAAACCGGAGAAAATTTGACGTTCGGATATAGAAAGGACTTGCAAGTCCGGCGGATTCTTGCTATAATGAATTGAATCCTTTGGAGGTGTACAAAACCATGCAGAATTTTCAGGCGATGACGACAGCGGCCGCCGGAGGCGGATGGACGTCCATGCTGCTCATGATCGTGGTCTACGGCGGAATTATCCTTGCCATGTATTTGATCTTCTTCCGGCCGCAGAACAAGAAGAAAAAGCAGGAAGCCGAGATGCGCAAAAACGCGCAGGTCGGAGACGAGATCACGACCATTGGCGGGATCTGCGGGCGGATCATCGCGGTCAAAGATGAGACGGAAAGCGTCATCATCGAGACTGGAAGCGACCGTGCTCGCCTGCGCATCAAGCGCTGGGCGATCGGTTCCGTGGAAACGATCCACGACGATACCTGATCCCAAAAAGTCATAGAAATCAACCCCTTGGCATACGCATGATTGAATGCAAATGCCAGGGGGTTTTTCTATGTCGAAAATCAAGAAAACTGCAATAGGCTGCGCCGCATCGATCCTAATTACGACCGTTCTGCTTTTGATCGCCTCGCTCGCCGTTCTGAAAATAGGAAAACTTCCTGAAAAAGGAGGAATCATGCTCTCCACAGTCGTTTATGGGATCTCCGTCCTGCTGGCATCTGCGCTGACAGCAAGAATGGCGGGGGAAAAGGGCCTTCTGCACGGGCTTGTCGTTGCAGCAGTCTATACCGCCATTTACACCGCGGTCGTTCTTTCATTGGCAGGCACAGCGGGGATCACAGACGTCATTCTCCGCGCGCTCGTCATTCTCCTGAGCGGCGCAGTGGGCGGAATCGCCGGAGTGAACAGAAAAGGGAAAGTCAAATTCTGAATATCATACATCCATTTCGTAAAAGAAGCAACCAAATCAGAAAACCGAAATGTATGCCCACAGCACAATATTTGACCATGCCCTGTACTTAGAACGCAAAGAATAGCGGCAAATTGGATGGTCAAGAGAAAAGTGTGAATGATTATACGAACCGGGTTTTCATAATTTCTTTCCCTCTTCATACATAAGTTTACATAACCAAAAATACATAATTCGATGCGGTTACAAAAGAAATTGCAAAAATATCCAAGAAAGGTATTGCATTTTTCCGCGAAATGCGTTATAGTATATGTGGAACAAACGGAAGGCGTCTTGAGCGCTCTTCGGAAGGACAACCTTCAAAAATCGTTTGATATCGCCCCTGTTTCTTCGTTTCCACGGTGTTTTCTCTTCTTGTACCCTCTATTTTGTTGCTTTTGTTTTTCAGGGGACAACAGTTTGTGTCTTTCCGCGTTTCGTCTTTTCATTTGTTTTCTTCTCTTTCCTTTGGTTTCGATAATTTCTCTTTTCTCTTTCTTATCCTTTGTATTTCGGCGGTATCTTCTTTCAAAATATTGTGTTTCTTTTCTTTTTGAAGTTGTCGGGGGCCGTTCTCTTCGTTTTCTCCGACGGAATGCTTTCCAGGAGGTGGACGTGTCATGAATGATTATTATTCGCTGTTTCGTGACTATCTCATCAACCAAAAGTCCAATTCGGTCAACACGCGCGATTCCTATCTGCGCGATGTCTCCTTTTTTCTGGATTATCTTTCCGGCATGGGGATCGTCTCTCCGACCCTCGCGGAGGAGGAAGACGTAGACCGTTATGTGGACCACCTGCGTGAACTGCAGCGTTCTCCCACGACGATCTCCCGGAACGTCGCTTCGGTCCGCTGCTTTTATAAGTTCCTGATCTTTCGCGGGGAAATGACGGACAACCCCGCGAAGACCGTGAAGGTGGACAAGTCCCAGAAGAAGCTGCCGCAGGTCCTCAGCAACGAGGAGATCGATCTTCTCCTCGCGCAGCCCCGTGTCACGGACGCAAAGGGCTGCAGAGACAAGGCGATGCTCGAGCTCTTGTACGCGACGGGCATCCGCGTCAGCGAGCTCATCAATCTCGATATCTCCGATCTCAATCTGCGTGCGGGTATGCTGCGCTGCAGAGGGAGCAAAGGGGACCGCTCGATCCCCGTTTATCCTTCCGCCATCGTCGCGGTCTCCGATTACATCTACCGCATGCGCGACCTGATCGCAGACGCGAACAGCGGCGATGCGCTCTTTGTCAATCTGAACGGTTCTCGGCTGACGCGGCAGGGCTTCTGGAAGATCGTGAAGGGCTATGCGGAAGAGGCCGGGATCACAAAGGAGATCACGCCGCACACGCTTCGGCATTCCTTTGCGATGCACCTCCTGCAAAACGGCGCTTCGGTCAAGGACATCCAGACGATGATGGGACATGTGGACATTTCTTCGACGCAGGTCTATGTTCGTCTATTAGACCTTGATAATCATGTGAAAACGGTGTATAATGATTGTCATCCCCGGGCAAAGACGGGCTAATCTTTTTTTGGAGTTGATCTCTCTTGGCATTCTTCGGTCTTTTTAACTATTCGAAACCGGGTCCCGGCGTCAGCAAAGACGAGCCTCCCAAGTCTCCGCCCGCTCGCTTTTTTGAAATCCTGTGGCGTCATCTCTCCAAGATCGTCACTTTGAATTTGATCTTCCTGATCCCGCTTGCGGTCGCGATCGTTTTGATGGTCCTGATCTTCCTGCTGCCGGTCCCGAACCATCTCGCGTTCCAAACTTGGCTTTTCCGCACACAGGACGGGACAAACGGTGTGGTCGATCTCTACCTGCTCTACGCGGTCCCGCTGCCGCTGATCCTTCTCGGGCCTTTCACGATGGGCATGGCTTTTATCACGAGGAACTTCGCCCGAGAAGAGCACGTCTTCCTCTGGTCCGACTTCTGGGAAGCCACCAGGAAGAACTGGAAACCGGGACTCCTCAACGCGTGCATCGTTTATGTGGCGTATGTGGTGCTCACCTTCTCCATTTTCTTTTACGGAAACGAAATGGACAAGAGCCTCTTTTTCGCCATCCCGTTCGCGCTTTGCTTCGTGATCGCGGTCCTCTTCCTGTTTGCACAGTATTATATCCCCGTCATGATCGTGACCTTCGACCTGAAGCTGCGCCACATTTATAAGAACGCTTTCATCTTCGCGCTTCTCGGTCTGCTGCGCAACCTGATGATCACGGCGATCATCGCGGCGATCATCGCGGCGGTCCTGTTCTGCCCGATGCAGTTCCTCTTTATTCCTTTGATCCTGTTCCTGCTGATCGTGTTTTCGTTTATCAGCTATCTCACCAGCTTCGCGACCTATTCGATCCTCGACAATTACCTCATCAAGCCCTATTACAAAAAAGAGACAGAAGCAAAAGGGAGCATCATCTCCGAAGAAAACGGGGAGAAGCTCTCTCTGGAACGGGATGAATTGGACGAAGACGACGATGGACCGCAGTATGTTTATGTGAACGGCCGTCTGATCGAGCGAAAGCTCCTCAAGGAAGAATCCGTTTTCTCGGATGAGATCAATGAACATCTGGAGTAAGGCCGGCATTTTAAGACTACAAACAAAGAAACCCGTGAGCGCCCTTCGGCGTTTCACGGGTTTTCCGGTTTCTTCAAAATTCTTTATTTTTCTTTGGGCTGCCGCGCAGAGATCTTGGAAAGGGGATTGGCATTGATCGCCTGCTCCATCTGCTTACTGGAGGTGTGCGTGTAGATCTCCGTTGTTCCGAGGTTCTCATGGCCAAGGATTTCCTGCAGCACACGGATATCCACATTCCCGTGGCGGTACATCAACGTGGCTGCGGTGTGCCGGAGCTTGTGGACGGAATATCCCGTGCCGTCCAGCCCGATCTTTGTCAGATAACGCTTGACCATGTGCTGTACGGTCTTCGGGCTGATCCGGGTACCGCGGTTGCTCAGGAAAAGCGCCTCCCGATCCTTCACATCGTCTCTCGGGCGAACCCTGAGATACGCGTCGATCGAAGAAAGGCAGGCCTCGTTCAAATACACGATCCGCTCCTTGTTGCCCTTCCCGAGGATGCGAAGCGTCGAATTGTTTCGGATAACGTCCCGGATATTGATCCCAACCAGTTCGGAAAGCCGCATCCCGCAGTTCAAAAAGAGCGTCAGGATGCAGTAATCCCGCTCACGGTCCGGACCTTCCACAGCGTTCAATAAATCGATACTTTGTTCGAGAGACAGAAAGTGGGGAAGAGTCTTCGCTTTTTTGGGAGGAGAGAGCTTTTCCGCAGGATTCGTCTCCAATATACCTTCATGAACGGTGAGATAATTGAAAAAACTCTTGATGCTGCTGCATTTTCTCTGCCGCGTAGAACTCATGTTGTTCCGCTCATCGGCGACAAAATTCATAAACTCAAACAAATCCAGCGTCGAGATCCTGCGAATGAACTGCAGATCGATCTCGCGGACCGTGATCTCCACAAGCGGAGTTTCTTTTGGGACCAAACCGTAAAACCGTTTCAGAAATCGGAACAGCGTCCGAAGATCCATACAGTATTCGTTGACGGTCTTCGCGGACCGTCCTTTGATATTTCGATAATACAACGCGTACTGCCGAACGATGTCCGGCATTTCCGCGTTTAGATCAAAAGCCATATTGAAATCTCCTTCCCTGAATTATACAAAATAATCATTTTGTATAATTTCCGAAGTTCTTCCAGCATCGGCCTCTGCGCCGCTCCAGCCTTTCGGGCGTCCTTGGTAGGCCGGCCCGCTCCGGCTCTGCGGGCGGGGCGGGCTGCTCCCGTCTCTCGCGGCCTGCGCCCGCTTGCGCGGTCGCGGGCCTGCGGCCCCCAGCGGCTTGCGCCGCTGGCCGCTCGTCGACATCTACTTGGCAGCTCCCGTCTGTCACCTCCAGCGCCAATCTCGCAGCGCCGGGAATTAAAGGTCAAGGTCGCGCCTCCGGAAACGCTGCTGCTCATAGTCTATCACATCGCGGCGCGAAAATCAAGCCTTGACATCGCTCCTCAATCGTGCTATGATAATGGTGCGCCGACGGAAACGTCTGGACCCCGCTCCTTATGCTGTAAAGCCTCCGGGAGCGGGGTCCTATTTTTTGCGCCGTTTTTCGCGGGCAGTGATCTCATCGGCCAGCGCATAGAGCGCAGTGACCGCTGGGTCCGAGTGATTGAGGAGGGTTTGCACCCTCTCGAGGCTGCCGCTCCGATTGTATTGATCGACCGCGTAAACCTTGCGGGCGGTATGCGGCGAGACGTTGACGCGCAGCCTCGAGCCGTCCAGTCGGTATAGCTTTGCAACTCGTTTAAGGTCTTTCCAGACGGCCTGTCGGGTTCGCGCCCTTCGCCAGTCGCTCCGGCCCTCGAACACATATCTCCGCCCGGCGTGCCGACACAGCTCCTCACGCAGCGCGCGCGGGATAAAGATGCGCCGTGTTTTGCCGGTTTTTTGTTCGCGCACCGTCGGCCGATTGGAGTTGAGGACCTGCTCCGTGCGCAGCCCGAGGCAGTCCCCGATGCGTAATCCAGTAGCCATCGAGAGCTGCAACACGCGGCGGTTATCCGGCATCAGTGCCGTAAGTAACAGGCGCAGCGCGTCAGCAGATATGTAGTCAGCGCGCACGAGTTCGCCCCCTCTCGCGGCCCGGTAAACAGTCCGTAAATTGTCAACTGTCGCGCCTTGGCCCGTGCACAGCTAGGTTTTAGTCGTGTCGCCGTTACGAGTAAAACCTAG
>CANRMW010000007.1 GCA_947631835.1 uncultured Clostridia bacterium
GTCGATGAGATGGGCAACGCCTACGACTACGGCTTCGGGCTGAACTTCTCCGGGAAGATCGAGGGCTGAACCGTTTTTCCTGAAAGTAAAAACGCGGCGCCGAAAATGCGCCGCAGGGATCCTGTATCATCAAACTTCTCCGGGTTTCCGGGGAAGTTTGATTATGGCGACCTGTCTGCGGGCCGGACGCAAAAACGCCGGCAAGCTTTCACTTTGTGACGCGGGACGCGGCATCATCCGGGCAGAAAGAGGCAGGGCTTGGAAGGACAGGAAAATGTGTAGAAGTGCTTGCCGTGTGCATCCAAAGCCCAGCGGATCTCGCGCCACGCCGGCATTCAAAGCGGAGAACGCGGCCGTCTAAACGGTTAAAAAACAAAATATATTCGGATGATTCAAAGGAGAGGGACCGCATGAAAAAGGGGATCGCGTTGGTTTTGGCAGCGGCGGTCATGCTGGCGCTCGCCGGGTGCGGCGGGAGGAGCATGGACGAGATCATCGCGCACGAGCCGAGCATCGTCGGCACGGTCGAAGAGGCGCGGGAGCGTTCGATCTTGGTCGCGAACGGGACCGGGGAATACTGGGTCTCGCTGGACGTGGAGAACAAAGACAGCATGACGCATTTCCGCGTCGGGGACGAAGTCGTCGTGTACTATGACGGCAATGTCGCGGAAAGCGACCCGATGCAGATCCAAACCGTGTATGCGATCACGCTGCGCACGCCCGCAGACCGGGCCGAAAACGGGCGGCCCTGACTTTCGGCGGCAAGCTGTTTCAACCGGCGGTAGAGGCGGCCCCGAAAACTCTCAAAACGCGTTATTGTATTCCGCCCGGTTCCATGCGATAATGAGCCTGCGGAGAACGTGAAACCGGGAGGCGTCGAGATGAACAAGATCGGGGAGACCATTTACAAAAAGAGGACGGAGCTGGGCCTGACACAGGCGCAGCTCGCGGGGATCCTGAACGTTTCGTTTCAGTCGGTCAGCAAATGGGAACACAACGCCGCCTACCCGGACATTGAGAAGCTGCCGGAGCTCGCCGCGGCGCTGCAGACCACGGTGGACGTCCTGCTCGGATACCGGGGCGCGGCGGCCGACTATGACAACCGCTATGCCGCGAAGGACTACTATTGGGGCCTGAGGCCAAACCGGCTCTGTTATGAGATCATGCAGCTGTTGCCCCCTGTCCGCCCGTACCGCGTTTTGGATGTGGGCTGCGGCGAGGGCAAGGACGCCGTCTTTTTGGCGAAGTGCGGGTATGCCGTCACGGCGTTCGACATCTCGGAGGCGGGGATCGAAAAAGCAAAGCGGCTGGCGGAGCACAACCGCGTCGATCTGGACCTTCGCAAAATGGACGTGATGGACTTTCCGTTTGACCGGGACTATGACGTCATCTTTTCGAGCGGCGTCCTGCATTTTGTCCGCCCGGCCTACCGGGAGGAGCTGTGCGCGAGGATGAAGGCGCACACCGCACCCGAGGGCTTCAACGTTCTCAACGTCTTTGTGCAAAAGCCGTTCATCGTCCGCGCGCCGGACCGTACAAGGGACGAGTCTCTGCGCGCCCCGTGGCGCTCGGGAGAGCTGTTCGGCTACTACCACGACTGGCTGTTCCACACCTGCCGCGAGGAGGTGTTCGACTGCATGAGCGGCGGCACGCCCCACAAGCACTGCATGGACAGCCTCATCGCGCAGAAACTCCCGGAGGGGAAAGTATGGTAGGCCGCGAAAACCGGTCATAAAAAGTACGGAGCAGGAGTGAGGCCCCTGCTCCGCGTCTTTTGTTTTCCTGTTCCGTCCGCAGTTACTTTTTCTCCTCGGGCATATACCAAAAGGAATTGAAGCCGTAGAGGTAGGTCCGCGCGCCGCGGGGCATCTGCGTCAGGGCGTTGAACACGTTGTAATAATCCCCCGCGCCCGCGCCGATGCAGAGCGTCCCCAGGGTGAGGATCCAGTACCACTTCGGGAAGAACATCCCCAGCAGATACGGCAGAAAGCCGAAAACGAGGTTCGGCAGCAGCGACATGAAGACGAACCGCGCCTGGCTCATGTCCTCCGGCCCGACGACGAACAGCATCCCCTGCTTCAGGTTCGTGTAGAGGTAGACGTCCTCCTTAAAGCAGATCGCGTGAAGCAGCTCATGCGGGAAGAGCGCCAAAAGGGAGAGTACGCACCCGAAAAGGAGCTGCCATGTGTCCTCCAAAATATACGTCTTTGCGCGGAAGAACGCGAACACGCCGAAGACGACCATCAGCGCCGCGCCGAACAGATTCGCGATGACCGAGAGCTTTTTGGTATCTTCCGCCTCCCGAAACGCCACCGCGCCGGGCTTGTGTCCCCGTTTCGGCAGAGAGTCCGGGTTCAGGTCGAATTTCCCCATGTAATGCAGTTTCATGTTTTTTCCTCCGTTATCTCCTTTTTGGATATCTGAAAAGGGCCGGGCCGCCCGGCGGGTCAGGCGCGGTGGACGTACATCCGCGAGGGGCGGTCCTCGCCGTCGCCCTGCGCCATGCAGGAAAATGTCCAGCCGTACCGCTCGTAAAAACCCGTGTGGTCGGTCAAAAGATAGAGCGTTGAGACGCCGCGCGCGGCCATGTCCGCGCACGCGAACCGCAGCAAGGTCCCTGCGACGCCGCGCCCGCGCCGGTCCGCCTCGGTGTAGACGGCGCAGACATTCGGGGCGAGGTCTTTCCGGTCGTGAAAGTCGTTTTCGATCACGCCGAGCCCGCCGATGATGCGCCCGCCCTCGAGGGCGGCGTACCATTCGGGCACGGGGCCGGGCGTGTTCAGACACGCCTCCATGCTTTCGAGATACGTTTCGGTCGGCACGCCCCATTTTTCGTGGAACCAAGCGGCCATTTGTTCCAGCATCTCCGGGCGGTCGGTGAGGCGAAGATATTCCATAGCCGGCTCCTTTCGCCGTTACAGGTCAAGGTAGAACAGGACGTCCGCTTTGCCCTCCTGTTTCGTGCCCCGGTAGACCTCGGTGTCGAGCCCGCCGATGCGGAACCCTGCCCTGAGGTAAAAGAGGCATGCAGAGAGGTTGTTGTCCTGCGCGACGGTGTACACGCCGCGGTATCCGCGCGCGGCGGCCTCCCGCTTCGCGCCCTCGATGAGCCGCAGCCCGACGCCCTGCCCGCGCTGTGCGCGGCAGACCTTGAGGTCATAGAGGTAGAAGTAGCGGAACGTCGCGTCGCGCAGCACGGCGAGCCCGACGCATGTCTCTCCGGTATACGCGCCGAGGAACACGGTGTCGGCGCACATCGTGTGAAAGTCATACGGCTCGTCGGGGAAGCACATCTCGGAGACCTGCTCCGCGGGGAAGCGCTCGGCGTCGAACCGCCAGACGCCGTTTTCATACGCGGGACGCAGCCGCCCCCAGAGCGGGAACGGCTCGTTCGGCAGGCGGACGTCGCCCGCGTGCGCTTCGTCGATGCGCTGGACCTCGATGTCCCGCGTCTGCATCCCGGAAGCCGGGCGGCTCACTTTTTGGTCCATTTCACGCCCTCCGGCGTGTCGGTGAGCGTGACGCCGCGCGCGGAGAGCTCGTCGCGGATGGCGTCGGCCTCGGCCCAGTTCTTCGCCTTGCGCGCTTCGGCGCGGCGCGCGATGAGCGCTTCGATCTCGGCGGCCTCTTCGGCGGTCACGCCGTCGGGCTCCTTGTTCTCGGCGGCGGCCTCCATCAGGCGGAGTGAGAGGACTTCGTCGAACTCCGCGAGGAGGGCGCGCTTTTCGCCGTCGGGGAGGTCGGCCTTCAGCACGTCGTAGAGGACGGTCACGGCCTGCGCCGTGTTGATGTCGTTTGCGAGCGCGTCGCGGAACGCTTCGCGCAGCGGCGCGGCGGCGGCTTCGTCGCGCTTGCCGTCGTCGGAAAGCGCCGCGATGCGCTGCACGAGCTTTTTGTACGCGGCGGCGGCGTTGTCGAGGTTTTCGAACGAGAACGCGAGCGGCCGGCGGTAGTGCGACTGCAGGCAGAAGAAGCGGTAGGCCATCGGGTCGTAGCCCTTTTCCTCGAGTAGCGAGAGCGTCAGAAAGCCGCCCTTTGATTTCGACATCTTCCCGCGCGCGTCGTTCAGGTGCAGCACATGGAACCAGTACCGGCACCACGGATGCCCGAGGTACGACTCGCTCTGCGCAATCTCGTTCGTGTGGTGCGGGAAGGCGTTGTCGATGCCGCCGCAGTGGATATCGAGGTATTCGCCGAGGTATTGGATCGAGATGCCGGAGCACTCGATGTGCCAGCCGGGGTACCCGAGGCCCCACGGCGACTCCCACTTGAGCTCCTGGTCGTCGAACTTCGACTTCGTGAACCAGAGGACGAAATCGCTCTTGTTGCGCTTGTTGTCGTCGGCCTCCACGCTCTCGCGCACGCCGACCGCGAGCCCTTCCTCCTCCATATTGCCGAAGACGTAATACGTTTTGAGCTTTGAGGTGTCGAAGTAGACGTTGCCGCCCGCGAGGTACGCAAAGCCCTTTTCGAGCAGCACGGAGACGAGCTCGATGAACGTGTCGATGCAGCTCGTCGCGGGGACGACGATCTCCGGCTTCTTTATGCCGAGCTTTTCGCAGTCCGCGAAGAACGCGTCGGTGTAGAACTTTGCGATCTCCATCACGGACTTGTGCTCGCGCTTCGCGCCGGAGAGCATCTTGTCCTCGCCGGTATCGCCGTCGCTCGAAAGGTGGCCGACGTCGGTGATGTTCATCGCGCGGGTCACGTCGTAGCCGAGGTACCGCAGCGATCGCTCGAGCATATCCTCCATGATGTAGGTGCGCAGATTGCCGATGTGCGCAAAGTGGTAGACCGTCGGTCCGCAGGTATACATGCGGACCTTCCCCGGCTCGTGGGGGAGAAATTCTTCTTTTTTCTGCGTGAGCGTGTTGTAGAGAAGCATAGTCGTTTCCTTTCCGTTTCGCCCCATGCAAAGAGGCGGAAAATGCAAAAAAACCGAACGCCGAAAAAGGCGCTCGGGGGCGGGCGGACCCGCGGTTCCACTCCGATTTTTCACTCGACGGGCGCATTCGCGCCCACGGCGTAACGGGCCGGTCCGTGCGGCGCTTGCGGCGAAAGCCGCTCACCCCGCCCGCTCGCGAATGCACTTCCCCCGGCGCTCTCGCGCGGCAGCTTTCAGCCGACGGCCGCCGCTCTCTGTGGGCGCGTTCCGGGGTACTCGTTCGGTCACAGCGTTTGCAGATCTTTTGGCTTGATTGTAGCACATCCGGCGGAAAAAAGCAAGTGCATTTCGCGCGGAAAAGTTCGGCGCGGGGTTTACGGCCTGCGCAGGTTCTTTTCCTTCTCGAAAAATGCGGTTTGCAGCCGCGTGTATTCCTCGGCGGTACACGAGGCGCGGCAGCTCGGCTCGAACGATTTCGTGACGGCGAAGCAGTCCTCCGCCCGACCGCACGGGAAGTCCGCGCAGGAAGCGCACGTCGCGACGCCCTGCGCCGCGCAGCAGCGCGCGATGCCGTACCGGCAGGCGTTCTCGGCGCTGCACCCCGCGCAGGCGATTTC
Source organism: uncultured Clostridia bacterium (assembly GCA_947631835.1). GTDB lineage: Bacteria > Bacillota > Clostridia > Oscillospirales > Acutalibacteraceae > Hominenteromicrobium. The sequence continues at coordinate 5,503 of CANRMW010000007.1, forward strand.
CTCCGGCGGGACGACGCGGCTGCGGTATCCGATCTTCTGCCAGAGTTCGGCGGTGCGCCGCAGCTCGGCCTCGGTCTTTGCAAAGGGCGGGGCAGTGTACCGCGGGCACGCGGCGCAGTCGTTCCCGCAGGCGGCGATGATTTTGCACATGGGCGGGCCTCCCGAAGTTCGTTTTCGCAGGAAAGAAAGCAGCCCCGCCGCCCGCTGGTTTGCGGGTGCGGCGGGGGTTTCTCCAAACGGATCCTGCGCGGTCAGCGCTTCGCGCGCTCGGCGATGATGTCCGCCATCTCGCCGACGTTCTTCATGCCGGAGATCTCCCGCAGCGTGAACTTCATGCGGAACTCCTTTTCGATCGCGGCGAGCAGCGCGACGTGCTCGAGGCTGTCCCAGTCCTCGATGTCCGCCTCGGTGGTGTCGCGCGTCAGGCGGATGCTGCGGTCCTTGAAGAAGGTCTGGAAGAGGCGCTCCAGGCGCTCAAAAACGATTTTCTGGTCCATCATGATGAGATCGCTCCTTTTTGGTTGTCTTGTTCGTTTGGCCGTAAGGTCAGTGGGCGGTCACGGCCCCGTTCCCCTCCGTGCCGTTCGAGGGCGCGGCGTTGGGATCCGCGCCGCCGTTCGGGTCGCTGGCGGGCTGGACCGGGACCGCGTCGGGATCGTTGTCCACGATCACCGTGTCGGGGTCCTGCGTGACGAGGCCGGGGATGTACGACGAGTTGTCGCTGACCACGGAGAACGCGCTCATCGTGAAGAGCACGTCCGTCACGCCGAAGGTCTTGATGAAGTTCGGCAGGTTCAGCCCGAAGTAGCGCACGTCGGCCACATAGATCTGCTCGAACGAGCTCGTGTAAAACGGGATCGTCGCGTTGCCGTAGCTGTCCTTGATCACGAGGAGGATGCGGCCGTTTTTCACCTCGGTCGTTGTCTTCACGATGTTCTGGTCGCCGCCGAGGAACATCCCGTAGCTGTAATCCAAATCAACGTCGGCGAAGAGATCGTCCGTGTAGAGGTAGTTGAAATATTCGTCGTAGTACGCGGAGGTGTAGTTGACCGTCGGCACATAGTAGGTGAAGTCGTCCGGGTCGTTGAGGATGAGGTCGCTCATATCGGTAAAGCCGTACATCGTGCCGACATAGCCCTTGTTCACATGCTTTTCATACGTCGAGAGATCCGCGAAGGGAACGCCCGCCGCGAGCGCGAACTGCTGCGCCGCGTAATACGCGCCGAGCGGCTGCCAGTGGTGGTCCGTCCTCAGGTAGATCTCCTCGCCCGCGTGGCTCGCGAGCGCGTCGCACACGTTGATCGACTGCACGCCCGCAGGCAGCATCTCCGCAAGATCGTCAAAGACGGTGGAGCAGCTCGTCATCATGCCGGAGTTCCAGACCTGCGGCGGCGCGTAGAACTCGCCCGCCACCGGCGCCGGCATCGACCAGATCTTCACGCTGTCCGGGACGGAGTTCCGAAGGCTCGTCAGCCCGGAGATGTAATTCCCGCCGTTTTCCGCGTCTCCGAAATAGTATTCCATGCCGCGGTAATGGCCGTTCTGCTTCACGATATAGACGTTGCCGGAAGTCGTGCAGTCCTCCGGCTCTTCCCGGGTGTAATCGACCGGTTCTGCCGTCGGCACGGCGTCCGTGCTTTCGAACCGGCCCGCGCCGGCCATCACCACGCCGAGGCTCGGCGTCTGCGTCTCCGGCGCCGGGGCGGCTGTGCCGGGGTTTTGCTGCGGGCGCGCGCCGCCGGCGGCGGCCTCGTTGCCCGCGCCCTTGTTCTCTCCCGTCGGGTTGCCGAGGAAGATCACGTCGCCTTCTCCGGCGAGCGTCAGGCCAAACCAGCCCTTCATCACGCTGCGCGCCTTCGTCAGTGTATCGCGGAAGGGCACGGTGTCGGTGAAGTAAGTCGTGACCCCGGCGGTGTAGGAGCCGTCGAGATAGCTCTTCGCGGAGAACTCGGGCATCGTCGCGAGCTCGCGCCGCTCGACCTCGGAGGTCGTCGAGCGGGGGCCGAAGACGAAGTAGGCGAACATCGCCAAAAAGCAGACCAGCAGCAGGATGAGGCTGAGGGCGGTGACGGTCTGTTCCCGGTCGGCCTTCGCGCTGTGCCGCTGCGCGTATCTTTTCTTTTCCATGGGAAGCGCTCCTTTCTCGGGGATGCGGGATCAGAATCTCCAGTAGAGGAAGACGTTCGATGTGGTGTCCACGAGCAGGATGCTGACCGCCGCCAGCAGCGCAACGCACCCGACGAGCGCGGTCACGCGGCCCGCGGTATAGATCGCCGGGTTGTCGCTTTCCAGCACGAACGACTTGATGCGCGGAAGGATCGGCAGGCTGCACCCGATGCTGACCGCGATGAGGAAGATGTTGCTGATGAGGGAGGACCATGTGTAGGCGTCGAAGAGCGGCGCGCCGTTCAGGAGCATGCTCACGCCGGAGATGTTCAGGAAGAACTGCCCGAGCTGCCCGAGATCCTCAAAGTAGAAGATGCCGAAGCCGACGATGATGACGAGCTTCGTGTAGATATGCTTGACGACGATCGGCCATTTTTTGAGCCGCTTTTTGCCGACCTTCTGTTCGAAGAAGATGAACAGCCCGAAATACAGCCCCCAGAAGATGAAGTTCCACGACGCGCCGTGCCAGAAGCCGGTGCAGAACCAGACGAGGAACAGGCTGACGTATTTCCGGTGCTCGCCGAAGATCGGAACGATCAGGAGGTAATCGCGGAAGAAGGAGCCGAGCGAGATGTGCCACCGCTGCCAGAACTCGCCGATGGTCCGGCAGGCGAACGGGTGCAGGAAGTTTTCGTCGAAGTGGAAGCCGAAGATCCGCCCGAGGCCGATGGCGATGTCGGAATAGCCGCTGAAATCAAAGTACACATACAGGGAATACAGGATCACGGTGTACCATGTGCCGAGCACGGAAAGCCCCGTGATGTCCCGGCCGAAAAACGTCGTGACGATGGCGTAGAGGTTGTTTGCGAGGAGGACCTTTTTCGCAAGGCCCATGATGACCCGCAGCGCGCCGTCGCAGACGTCGCTCGCGCGGATGACGCGGTTCTCGATCTCGTCCTCGATCACGCTGTACCGCACGATCGGCCCCGCGATGAGCTGCGGGAAAAGGGAGAGGTACAGAAGAAACCTCGAATACCGCTTCTGGACCTTCACCGTGTCCCAGTAGCAGTCGAGGATATAGGAGATCGCCTGGAACGTGAAAAAGCTGATGCCGATGGGCATCGTGATCTTCGGCACCGGCACGGAAAGGCCGGTCGCGAGGTTGAAGTTTTCCACGAGGAAGCCGCTGTACTTGAAGACGATCAGCAGGGCGAGGTCCACGACGACGCCGAGCGTGACCGCGCCTTTGCCGCCGTTTCCGCCCCGCCGGCGACGGCCGTGCTCGATCTGCAGGCCGACCCACCAGTTGAAGACGGTGCTGAAGAGCAGCAGGAGCACCCAAGTCGGTTCACCCCAGGCGTAGAAGATCAGGGAGAAAACGATCAGGACCACATTCTTTGCGCCGATGCCGCGCGCCAGCCCGTAGCACAAAAGGCACAGCGGCAGGAACACATAGATGAAAAACAGATCAGCAAATACCATGGCGGGAACTCCTTACCGCGCGGCCCATGCCGTTCGCAGAAAAATACATTCTAATTTTACTCGGAGTTATGTAAAATGTCAAGAGAGGAAGCGGACAAACGGGAAACTTTTCCTTTTCTTTTGCAATTCCCGCTTTGCCATTTGACAAACCGCGCGGAATGCGGTACAATACTATCGGTCAAAGGCCGTTTTTTTCGCGGGGAACGGACGCTTTTCCGTTCGGCGGGGAGCCGCCCGCGCCTAAACAAAATATGCCCGCGTAGCTCAGGGGATAGAGCGACCGCCTCCTAAGCGGTAGGCCAGAGGTTCAATTCCTCCCGCGGGTGCCAGATCGGAGCCGAAAGAACCAGTATTTATGCGGGTTTTCGGCTTCGATCGTTTTCTGCGGAAAGGGCGGTTGTGCAGTTCTCTTTGGGGTTCCTGCCTTTTGGAGGGCGGCCCTTTTGCCTGTTCCCATGGACACTGGATAAATGCCCGTTATACGCATAATATATTGATATCACGCGCTTTCCGTGCTATATTTGTAGCAGGAGGAGATGTTTTCATGGCAAAGGTAAGCACAAACATCAGCTTGGATGCCGAGCTGAAAAAGGACAGTCAGGCTTTATTCGCGGATCTCGGTATGGATCTCACAACCGCCATCATCGTCTTTCTGAAACAGGCTTTGCGCGTACAGGGATTTCCTTTTCCCGTTCAAAGGGAAACGCCCAGCGCGGACACCGTCGCAGCGCTGGATGAGTTCTACGCGATGAAGGCGCATCCCGAGCAGTACAAGCGCTATGCTTCCTTCCGTGACACGATGAACGAGGTTCTCGACGATGCTTAGCGGTCCTGTCAAACCGATTCAAAAGGACTTGAAAACCGCAGCAAAGCGCGATTACGACCTCGATCGGCTTGAGACGGTCGTCAATACGCTTGCAAATCAACAACCTCTCCCCGAAAAGAACCGGGATCATGCGCTGACCGGAGATTACAGCGGATTTCGGGAGTGCCACATTTTACCCGATTGGCTGCCCCTCTATCGCGTGGACGGTGAAGACCTGATCCTGTTTCTTGCAAGGGTCGGCACGCACGCAGATTTGTTCTGACTTTGGGCCGGAAAGCCGACAGTATTGCGCTGTCGGCTTTCCTTTTTGGTTCCCAGCACCCTTTTGCTGCGGCGGGGCGCGGTCCGCAAAAAAGGGAATTGATTTGACCCGTCAAAAGTGGTATAATGAGACGGGACGGATCCTCTGTGGGGCGGGGGACCCCGTGTTCAGGGGCCTCGCGGCGAAAACGAGAGCCGGAGAGGAGCCGTACCGAACGAATCATCCAACGATCACGGAGGGATCTCAAAATGTCTGACTGGTTCGGAAAAGAAGTATTCAAGCTCGGGTTCGGTCTGATGCGCCTGCCGAAGCTCGCCGACGGGAAAAGCATCGATGTGGAACAGGTCAAAACGATGGTGGACAAGTTCCTCGCCGCGGGCGGCACCTATTTTGACACCGCCTACGTCTACGACGAGGGCCGCAGCGAGGAGGCTATCAAAAAGGCGCTGGTCGAGCGCTATCCGCGCGAGCGCTACACGCTCGCGACGAAGCTCAACGCGTGGCTCGGCAGCCCCGACGAGGCGGCCGCGAAGAAGCAGTTCGAGATCAGCCTCGAGCGCACCGGCGCGGGGTATTTCGACTATTACCTGCTCCACGCGCTGCAGCGCAACAACTACGAGGTGTACAACAATTACGGCCTCTGGGAATTTGTGAAGGAGCAGAAGGCGAAGGGCCTTGTGAAGCACTACGGCTTCTCGTTCCACGCGGACGCGGCGCTGCTCGACGAGCTGCTCACGCAGCACCCGGACGTTGATTTCATCCAGCTCCAACTGAACTACGCCGACTGGGAGAACCCGGACGTGGAGTCCCGGGCGTGCTGGGAGGTCGCGAGAAAGCACGGCGTTTCCATCGTCGTCATGGAGCCGGTGAAGGGCGGCGCGCTCGCGAACCCGATCCCGCAGGTGCAGGAGATCTTCAAGGCCGCGAACCCGGCGCTCTCGCCCGCATCGTGGGCGATCCGCTATGCCGCGAGCCTCGAGGGGATCATCACGGTGCTCTCCGGTATGTCGAACGTCGCGCAGATGGAGGACAACCTCAGCTACATGAAGGACTTCCAGCCGATGACCGAGGCCGAGAAGGAAGTCGTCGCAAAGGCGAAGGCCGCGATGGACGCGGTGAACACGATCAAGTGTACCGCGTGCCACTACTGCACCGAGGGCTGCCCGATGCAGATCCCGATCCCGGAGATCTTCGCGGTCCGCAACGACCAGCTTGTCTACAACAAGGCGGACGTGAAGCGCGGGTACGCGTGGGTCACGCACGAGAAGGGCAAGGCCTCGGACTGTATCCAGTGCGGCCAGTGCGAGGGCGCCTGCCCGCAGCACCTCCCGATCATCGGATATCTGCAGGAGTGCGCGGCGAACCTCGAGTAAAACTTCCCCTGCGCCCGAGCGCTGGAAAAAGAGAGAAAGGCCGGGGACGCTCCAGAAGGAGAGAACTTTTGGAAAGCGCCCTGCCGAAGGAGGAACGTCCCGCGTCAGCGGGACGTTCCGAGCATCGGGCGGAGTTTTGCGGAACTGTCGGTCCCTGTTCCCGGGGGCTGGACAGCGCTTCCGCTATGTGCTATAATTTTGGCACAGATCGTTTTTGAAAGGGAGGACGGATCATGGTTTGTAAAAAATGCGGGAGAGAGATCGAGGATACAGCGAAGTTCTGCACGTTCTGCGGAGCCGTGGTGACGCCGCAGGCCGGCGCGGGGACGCAGCCGCGCCCCGTGCGCGCGCAGACAGTGCCCGCACAGAACAGATCGCGCTTTCCTTGGATCCTGACCTGCTGTGTGCTGGCGCTCGCGCTGCTGGTGGTGGGCGGGATCCTGCTTGCCGTGACGTTCGCGGGGCGCGAGGAATCGTCCGTGCCCGTCTCCCAAAGCGGGGAGAACGCCGCCGCTGCGGAGGAGAGCGCGCCGCCGACCGAAGCGCCGGAGGATCCCGTTTCGGAGGGGGAAAGCCTGCTCGCGGCGGGGCGGTATGAAGAGGCCGTAGAAGCGTTCACCGCGCAGATCGCGAAAGCGCCGGGGGAGCCTTTGGGCTACCTGCGCCGCGCGGACGCGTATGCCGCGTGGGCGAACGCGCTTTTCGAACAAAGGGACGCCGATTTTGACGCCGTCATGGAAAAATACCGGCTCGCGGCGGAGGACTACAGGATCGCGGCGGAAAGCGACCCCGACCTGCCGCAGGGCGACGCGCCGTGCATCGCGTATTGGGCGGCTGCGGAAAAGTGCCTAGAAGAGGGGGACAGCGCGGAGGCGATGCGCTGGGCCGCGCTCTCCCGGGATGCGCTGGAAAACGGGACGGTCTCCGACGAAGTGCTCGGCGCGCTCGGGCCCTTGGTGGGCATCTTCTTCAACGTTTCGGATCAGGTCCTTCTCGAGGAGAGGACCGCGTTTACCCCGGCGGGGGGCGCCGAAGCCGTCCGATACGGGCGGGCGGAGTACGTCCGCGACGGGAACGGCCGCGTTGTGGAAAAGAGAACAACCCGCGCGGATCTCCCCGACGCGGCGCAGTGGACGCCGGACAGCGAGACGTTTTATGTGTACAACGAAAGCGGCGCGCTGTTTTCCGAGGTGACGCAGCTCCATTACGCGGGGCTTTCTTCCTCTGTGCCGGAGGAGAGCACGCGGACCGTACTGTATTTTTACGACGATCTCGGACGGCTCACCCGCACGGTCACCGGGCTCCTTTCGGCGGACGGGAGGGAAACCTTCAGCCGGAAGGAATACTACTATGACGACGCGGAAAACCCGACGCGCGTCAGCTCCACATCGGTGCGCGTGCTGGAGACGGACAACTGGCATGAGGCCGTTTCCGGGAACGAATACGGGACCGGCGCGGGCAACACCAAGTTTACCTACGACGAAGAGGGACGCGAGGTCCTCAGGGAGATCTGGGGCGGCGAGGGCCGAACGGAGAGCGCGTATGACGACTACGGGCGGCTCCTGCGCGTGACGGACGAGGGGTATGACGGCACGACGGTCACGGAGCTCACCTACGGCTTGCCGCAGGTGAGCGCGGTCCCTGCGGGAAGCGGCGTCATCGAGCATCTCGGCCTGCGGGTGGAGATCCCGGCGAGCTGGGACGGCAAGTTCGTGGCGATCCCCTACCGCAGCGGACTGCGGTTCTATTCGACGGCGGACTGGCTGGACCTTGGCGGTCATCTTGTGACGCTCATGTTTTACGCCGAAGGCGAGGAATATGACTACCTTCCCGCCTATGAGGTGGTCGGCACGCTGCGGAAAGACGGGAAGGCGTGGACGGTGGTCGCCATGTTCCCCACGGACGTGCAGTTTGATCAGGAGACGGCGGAGGTCTACAACGAGCTCGCCAACACCGTCCCGGAGCTGCTGCGGGGCGTCTCCGCAGCGGACGGCGCGGTCTTTGAACACGATTGACGGCGAAAAGCGGATACAAAAAGGACCCGGCGCGGCTGCCCCGAAAAGGAGCGCTGTGCCGGGTCTTTGTGTCTTTTTAGGGAGAAACGAGCCGGATCTCGGCCGCAGGGCCCCCGAGGTCGGCGGCCTTCTCCGCGCCGTCCCGGTGAAATCCCTGCAACGTGTAGAACCGAAGCGCCGGTTCGTTCGCCGCGAGCGCCCAGAGCAGGACCGACGTGTGCCCCGCCGCTTGGAGCCGGCGGACGCCGTCCTCGAGCAGCGCGCGCCCGAGACCGATCCGCCGGTGCGCCCGCAAAACGTACAGGCCTTGGATCTCGCCGTCGTCCGGGCGGTCCGCGTCGCGGCTTTGCGAGATGCCGCAGAAGCCGACGATCTCGCCGCCCGTTTCCGCGACGGAGATGTTCCGCCAGTTTGCTTTTGTCATCGGGAGGCTGCGCTCGGGCGTGCGCGCCGTGAGGAACGCATCCGGCAGCAGGCCGGCATACGTCTCCCGCCACGCAGCGCTGTGCACCCGCGCGATGCCCTCGGCGTCGCTTTCCCGCGCGGGCCGAAGGACATAGCCCGCGGGGAGTCCCATGAGCCGTTTTTGCATATAGATCTCGTCCCGGTATGTACCGTCGGGGAGGCGGTACGCGTCCGGGCGGACGGAGACGTCCCGGAAGCCGAATTTCTCGTAGAGGCGCTTCGCGCGTTCGTTGCCGGAAATGTATTCGAGCTCCACGATCTGGGTGCCGCGGGCCTTCGCCGCAGCGAGCAGCTCCGTGAAGAGCGCCGTACCGATGCCGAGCCCCCAGTATTCCCGCAGGAGCGCAATCGAGACGCTCGCCCGGTGTCGCGTCTTGACGTTCGTGGAAAAGAGGATGTTGGCGTCCCCGGCGATCTCTCCGTCCACGAAGCACGCGATCATGAGGTGATCCGGCGCGGAGCGGATGTTTTCCACCCACTTCGCCTCCTCTTCGACTGGGACGGCATCCCACTCTGCGGCGGTGCGCGCGAGGAAATCCGTCTCGCCGCACGCCGTGCGGATGAAGCGCAGCATCCCCTCGGCGTCGGAAACCTCCGGCGTTTGCAGGACCGCCTCCCGGCCGTCCCGCAGGATCAATGGTTTCGGTGAAAAGATCATAGTGTCCTCCAAGGTCGAGCCTTTCTGAAGAAAGGCTCGTGAAAGACTTCGCTGGGCTCAACCGGGGGCGGGGCGTGGCTTTGAGCGCAGCGCTCCACAGTCGGCTTTGCCTACGGCGCGGGAAAAATAGCTTTTCTCGTCGTGCGGAAGCACGGTGCGGCGGGTGGGCTTTCGTCGGGCGTCTCCGACGCCCGAAAGGGAACCCCCGGCGAGGGTTCCCTGCGGCGAAACAGCCCACCGGGCTGATTTCGCCGGCCCTCCTGCGCTTTTGGAGTATAAGAGTTTCGCGGCTTGCGAGCCGCGCCGAGGGGCTTTGCCCCTCGACCCTACCGCCTTTGAAAAGGCGGGCGAAACTTTTGCCTCTGCCGCCCGGAGGCTTGCGGCGAGCCGAAGCAGGTTCACCTAACGAACCGGATGTCCGGCGCGGGAGAACGCTTTCCAAACGCACTGTCGAAGTTCGCGGAGCGAACGACCGGCGCGACGCAAAAGTTCTTTTGCGTACTTTTCTTTTCAAGAAAAGTACGTTAGCCCTTAAGCTCGACGCGGCGGATCTTACCGGAGATGGTCTTCGGGAGCTCGGCGCGGAACTCGACGATGCGCGGGTACTTGTAGGGCGCGGTATTCGTCTTGACGTAGTTCTGAATCTCTTTTTTGAGCGCGTCGGTGCCCTCGGTGCCCTTCGTGAGGACGACGGTCGCCTTGACGACCTGCCCGCGGATCGGGTCGGGCGCGGCGGTGACGGCGCACTCGAGGACGTAGGGCAGCTCCATGATGACGGATTCGATCTCGAACGGCCCGATGCGGTAACCGGAGGACTTAATCACGTCGTCGGTGCGGCCGACATACCAGAAGTAGCCGTCCTCATCGCGCCACGCGGTGTCGCCGGTGTGGTAGACGCCGTTGTCCCACGCCTCCTTGGATTTCTCCGGGTTGCGGAAATAGCCCATGAAGAGGCCGCAGGGGACCTTCTTGTCGGTGCGGATGACGATCTCGCCGGTCTCGCCGACGGGCGCGGGCGTGCCGTCCGGCAGGATGAGGTCCACGTCATAGAGCGGGGAAGGGATGCCCATGGAGCCGGTCTTCGGGACGGAACCGACGGGGTTGTAGATCGAGAGCGTCGTTTCGGTCTGGCCGAAGCCCTCGTAGATCGTGAGGCCCGTCGCGCGCTTCCACTGCTCGAAGACCTCCGGGTTGAGCGCTTCGCCCGCCGTCGTGGAATACTCGATGGAGGAGAGGTCGAATTTCGAGAGGTCCTCCTTGATGAAGAAGCGGTACATTGTCGGGGGCGCGCAGAAGGTGGTGATGTGGTACTTCGCGAACATCGGGAGGATGTCGTTCGCGTCGAACTTGTCGAAGTCATAAGTGAAGATCGCGGCCTCGCACATCCACTGACCGTAGAGCTTGCCCCAGAGCGCCTTGCCCCAGCCGGTGTCGGAGATCGTGAAGTGCAGGCCGTCCGGGTTGACATAGTGCCAGTAGCGCGCCGTGATGTAGTGGCCGAGCGCGTATTTGTAGCTGTGCTCGGCGATGTTCGGGTAGCCGGTCGTGCCGGAGGTGAAGAGCATCAGCATCGGGTCGGAGCCGCAGGGCGTCTGCTCGGTGCGCTCGAACACGTCGGAATACTGCATGATGTCGCTGTCGAAGTCGCGCCAGCCGTCGCGCGCGCCGTTCGCCATCATCAGAAGCTCGACCTCCGGGCAGTCGTGCACCGCGCGCATGGCCTCCTCCGCGACGTCGCCGTGCGAGGTGATGACCAGCGCCTTCACGCCGGCCGCGTTGAAGCGGTAGGTGAAATCGTGCTCCTTGAGGAGGTTCGTCGCGGGGATGGCGATCGCGCCGATCTTGTGGAGCGCGAGCATACAGAACCAGAACTGATAGTGGCGCTTGAGGACGAGCATCACGCGGTCGCCGGGCTTGATGCCGAGATCGACGAAGTAATTCGCGGTGCGGTTCGACATGCGCTTCATGTCGTCAAACGTGAAGCGGCGCTCGGTGTGGTCGCGGGAGACGTGGAGCATCGCGAGCTTGTTCGGGCATTTCTCCGCGAGCTTATCCACGGTGTCGAACGCGAAGTTGAACTTCTCCTCGTTGTGGAACTCGATGCGCTTCAAAATGCCGTTTTCGTCCAGCTCCGTCTCGACGAACGGCGTGGAAACGGTCTCGTGCTCCGCGCGCGCCTGCCGCATCTTGATGAGGCCCTCAAATTTGTCCTTTTCCTCGACGGGCTTTTCCTGCGGGCGCATGACGATCGCATAAAATTCACAGTTCTCGCCGCCGATCGCAATCATGCCGTGGGGCGTCGCGGAGTTGTAGTAGATCGTGTCGCCGGGGGCGAGCTCTTCGATGTGCTCGCCGATCTGCGCGCGCATCCGGCCCTTGACGATGATGTCGAGTTCCTGTCCCGCGTGAGTGGAGAGCTTGATCGCGACGCTCTGCTCGGCCTCGTTGTACGGCATGGTGACGTAGAACGGCTCGGCAGTCTTCTGCTTGAAGAGCGGCGCGAGGTTCAGATATTTGAAGCCGTGGCGGCGGGTGATCGGCAGGCCCTCGCCCTTGCGGGAAACGGTGTAGGTGGAGAGCGTCGGGCTGACGCCCTTGATGAGGTCCGTCGGGTCGATGCCGAAGCGCTGCGCGCACTTGTAGATGAAGGTGAAGCTGAAATCCTTCTCGCCGCGCTCGTGCAGGCGGTAGTCCTCGAGCGTCACGTCGGTGCGGGCGGCCATCTCCTCCTCGGAGAGGCCCATGATCTCGCGCATCGTGCGGATGCGCTCGGCGACCTCCGCAAGCTGGCTCTGCAGGTCGGTCTTTTGGGTGTTCTGGTCCATGGTGGTCTCTTTCCTTTCATATTTTGATTTGGCTTGACTCTCAGAGACGAAAAAACGCTCCGTCTCAAAGATCGGACGCTTTGAGACGGAGCGTAAACTCCGCGGTACCACTCAAATTGCCCTTTTCTCACGAAAAGGACCGCTCACGGGCTCGTTTTCTAAGCCCTGCGCACTGACGCTGCGCGCTCGGAAAGCGTCTACTTGCGGTTCCGATTGGAAAGGAACACAGCGTTCGGGCTTTCAGCTCAGAAGGGATGGGCGATTTCGGACCTTTCGTACCGGCTCGCAGCGGCCGCCGGCTCTCTGAAACGAAACGGACCGCGCCGTCTTCGTCATCGCTTTTGGAATTTTCGGTTGTAACAGAAATTGTAGCACACGTTTTGCGCCTTGTCAAGCGCTTTCTCGTACTTTTCTTGAAAGAAAAGTACGAGAAAGAACTTTTAGGTCGCGTTGTCGTTCGCTTCGCGAACTTCGCCGGCGCGTCTGGGAAATTTTCCCCCGCGCCAGAAGCTAGGTTCATGTGACGAACTTACCCCTTGCCACCGCAAGCCGACGTAGAACGAACGAACCGGGCTTTGCCCGCGGCCAGTGGCCGTTTCGTCGCGTCGCGCGCGCTTGCGCGCTTACCGTTGCGGAAGTGTTCTCCCTCGCAACCCGCGCCGGAAGTCCTGCGCTGAACGTTGGTGTTCTCCGGTTTTCCGCAAGCTGACAGAGAGCAACGGCAAAAGTTTCGCCCGCCTTTTCAAAGGCGGCAGGGTCGAGGGGCAGCGCCCCTCGGCGCGGCTCGCAAGCCGCGAAACCCTTATACTCCAAAAAGCGCAGGAGGGTAGCCGTAATCGTCCCCTGCGGGGACGATTACGCGTAGGGAACCCCCGGCGAGGGTTCCCTTTCGGGCGTCACGGACGCCCGACGCAGGCAAAGCCTGTTTCGTCGCGGCGGTCGTTCGCTGCGCGAACTTCGCCGGTGGTGCCAGCGGGCCTTGCTCCCGCGCCGGAGGCAAAGCCTCTTTCGTCGCGGTGGTCGTTCGCTCCGCGAACTTCGCCGGTGGTGCCAGCGGGCCTTGCTCCCGCGCCGGAAGCTGGGTTCATGTGGAGAACTTGCTTCGGCGTTTGGCGAGCTTGCGCAGGGCAAACGTCGCCGCACCGCAGGTGCCGAAACGGGCTGTGCCCGCGCGGGTCAATCGGCTTCCCAAACGCACCGAGCTTATCGCCGTGTACACGGCGATGCGCGCAGCCAAAGGCTGTTTCGTCGCGAACCGCCGCTGGCGCGGCGCAGGCGCGAAGTAAGAGAGTGCCCCGCCGTCCGCGTTGGAGTGACAGGAAAAATTCTCACATTCGCTTCCGGTCGAGCCCGGGTAAAGTTTTTCGGGCGCCTTTTTTCAAAAAGGCGCGACCTTGTGCGGCGTAAAAGTCTTTTGGCTCCACCTTTTCTTCAGAAAAGGTGGAAGAAAGACCTTACGCTTTTTCGCAGACGTCGGCGGCGGCATCGAGCCAGTCGCCCTCGAAGAGCTCCACGACGCCGCGGTCGCAGAGGGAGGCGAGCTGAGGCTCCATGGGGATCTTCCCGAGCACGGGCAGGTCGTACTTCGCGGCGACCTCATCGATGTGGCTCTCGCCGAAAAGGGAATATTTCTCGCCGCAGCACGGGCATTTCACATAGCTGTAATTCTCCACAAGGCCGAGCACGGGGATGTTCATCAGCTTTGCCATCTCGACGGCCTTCGAGACGATCATGGAGACGAGCTCCTGCGGCGAGGTGACGATGATGATGCCGTCCACGGGCAGGGATTGGAACACGGTCAGCGGCACGTCGCCGGTGCCCGGGGGCATATCGACGAACATATAGTCCACTTCGTTCCAGATCACGTCGCTCCAAAACTGCTTGAGCACGCCGGCGAGCACCGGGCCGCGCCAGACCACCGGGGCGGTCTCGTCTTCGAGCAGCAGGTTGATGCTCATCAGTTCGATGCCGGACTTCGTCTGCGCGGGGAAGATGCCGTCCTCGCTGCCGGTCGCGCGGCCGTGGATGCCAAAGCATTTCGGGATGGACGGGCCGGTGATGTCGGCGTCAAGGATCGCGGTCTGGAAGCCGCGGCGCTGCATCGTGACGGAGAGCAGGGAGGTGACGAGGCTCTTGCCGACGCCGCCCTTGCCGCTGACGACGCCGATGACCTTCTTCACGTCGCTCAATTTGTTCTGGGGCGCGAGCAGGCTTTGCGGGTCCTGCCGGGAGGGACAGTTTTCGCCGCACGAAGAGCAGTCGTGCGTGCAGTTCGTTTGATCGGTCATGGTTTTGGCTCCTTTATTCGGGTGTTCTTGGTTGTTTTTCGTTGGCTGTTCTTTGATGATACCGCTTTTTTCGCGCGCTGTCAAGACCGGGGGCTGGCGTGTTTCAAACTTCGCGGGAAAGATAGGCGCCGAGGAGCGCCACGGCTTCCCGGACATACTCGGCGAGGGTCCCTTCGCGCACGCCGACGACGGTCACGGAGCAGCGCGTGACCGGCAGCAGGATCTTGCGCGCACGGCTGTCCGAGACGGCGGCAGCCATCCTCGGCGTGATCTCGCCGAGGAGCGCGTTCGCGACGATCACGCCGATCGGCCCGACGATGAAGTCGGCGTCGGCGGCGTTCACGAGGACGGGGTTCTCGCCGGTCGCCGCCGCGTCCGCGCCGGCTTTCAACATCGCGGAGGTGGCGAGGCTGTTGGTGCCGACGGCGATCAGCTCCGTTTTGGGAAAGCTCTTTTTGATCTGTTCGGTGAGGGCGGCGCCCATGCGCCCGCCCTGCCCGTCGATGACGAGGATTTTCATGAGGATTCCTTTCCGTTGGGTTCTGTTTTCCTGGACCGAATGCCCTTTGATGAGCGGGAAAAAGCGTTCCTGCGGGCGGCGCGAGCGTCTCCCGCGCGCCGGCGGGAGAAGAGGGCCTTCAGATCGTGCCGGATGCCGCTCTGCTCCAGCCATACGGCGGCTTCCCCGCCGAGCAGCAGGAGATACATACAGGCGAAGAGCCAGATCATCAGGATGACGATCGCCGCGAGGCTCCCGTAGATCGTGGAGTAATTGGAAAAGTTTTCCACGAAGATCGAGAAGAAAAAGGAGAAGAGCGTCCATCCCGCGGAGGAAAAGACCGCGCCGCAGAACGCGTGCCGCGGTCGCACCTGCTTGAGCGGGATGGCGAAGAACAGCAGCATGAAAAAGAAAAGCAGGACGAGAAAACCGACATAGTTTTTCACCACGCCGGCGATCCAGAGCAGCGGCGCGGGCAGGTGCGGCTGCAGGAGCCCGTAGAGCAGGTCCCCGAAGACCAGCAGGCCGAGGCTGACGAGGAGCACCACGACGAACGCGAGCGTATAGAGAACGGCGAGCAGCCGCATATAGATGAAATTGCGGCGCTTCGGCACGTCGAACACCGAGTAAAGCCCCTTTACGAGCGCGAGCATCCCCTTGGAGGAGGACCAGAGGCAGACGAACGCCGTGGTCGGCAGCAGAACGTGCGAGGCGGTGAGCTCCCGGAAAAGGGGCAGAAGGAGGTCCTGCACCGGCGCGGGAAGGCTTTCCGCAAACGCGAAGAGGAGGTTCGTGTCCTCGATACGGATGACGCGCAGCAGCGCAAGGATGAACATTAAAAAAGGAAGGAACGCGATGAACACCCAGAACGAGACCTGCGCCGCATAGGAGTCAAGGCTGTCCCCGGCGATCTTTTCCGCATACCAGCGGATATGCTTTTTGAGGATGTCCCGGCACCGCAGCTCGATCTCCCCCTTCCGTTTCGGTTCGGCGCGCATAACGCGGCGCCGCTTCGGAAATAGTATAGCACAGAATCCGGAAATTTTCCAGAGAAAAACTACTTGACAAACGAAATGCATCGTACTATAATAGAATACGCCTCGGATCGAGGTTTTATGGCGGCATAGCTCAGTTGGCTAGAGCATTCGGTTCATACCCGAAGTGTCGATGGTTCGAATCCATTTGCCGCTACCATAATGGCCCGGTGGTCAAGCGGTTAAGACACCGCCCTTTCACGGCGGTAACACGAGTTCGAATCTCGTCCGGGTCACCAGAAAAGGGTGGCCCGGAAGAGGCCGCCCTTTTCGCATTCGGCTTGGACAGACGGACCCCCACAGCTCCACATTTCCCATTGGCTCCCGCGCGGGGGCCGTTTTTCTTTTCCGCGCGTTTGTGCGCGTTTCGGGAGACCAAAAACCCGCCGCTGCATAGGGCGGCGGGAGCGCGCGGGGAACGGCTGCTACCGGTCCTGCACGTCGGCGACAAAATCCTGGGAATACACCTCGGCGCCGTCCACATTGCGGTAGACGATGTGGACGGTCGTATTCGGGTCTCCGGTAACAGCCGCGAGGGTATCCGCAAGATATTGGAGCACCTCGGGATGGTCCTCAATGATATCTTGACAGTAGCTTTCCCGATAATTCTGGTCCGGGAAATTGGATACAAAGTCACCCATCCATGTGATCGTATAAGTCACCGTGTTTCCCTGTGCGGAGGAAGAAAACGTTTGGCCATAGTAGGGTGCTATAACGTTTGTCAGGCTGGAAAGAGCGTCTTGCATATCGGCGGAAGCATAGATCTCCTCGAGCGTCATGGAGAAGGGGGTGATCTCCGGGAGCGCGGCATCCTCGCTTTCAGCGATGTCGTTTTCAGAGAGGGACGCATCCGGGCGCGGGGAGCAGCCGGGGAGGAGCAGCGCCGTGGAGAGAAGCAGGAGGAAAAGCAAAATAACGGGTTTCTTATACATATCGGACTCCTTATCTGAGGGACGGAAGGATCATTTCTCTCAAAGTATAGCACGCCGGAGGGGAAAAAGCAAGGTCCCGCAGACTTTTTGGAAGGAAATCCTCCGCGGGACGGATTTGAAGCGAAATGGGGCTTGTTTTCTCCTTCGAGTTGTGTTATGATAGCTGTGAATGAAATCGAGAGGACGGAACCGAATGTTGGGTAAGACTGCAAAAAAATGTCTCGCGGCGCTGTTGGCGTCCGCGCTTTGTGTTTCTCTGGCGTCGTGCGCTCCCGGTGCGGTACAGGTCCCGGAGATCGCGGTCTCCGAAGCGGAGCAGGAGACGCCCGCGCCGAAGGATCCGGCGAATTACGACCGGGACGCGCAGGGGCTCTGCAAGTATTTGGAGGACTGCGGGGTCGCGGCGGGCGACCGCGTGCAGATGTCCTTCGACGTGATCGGCGCGAAAAACGGGTACAAATACAATTACAGATACAACGGATCCTCCGTGCAGCTTGAGGTCTATGAGTTCGACCTGGAGAATCTGCCCGAGGCGGGCGTGAAGGCCTTGGAGACGCTGCGGGCCTCGGGAAAGTTTGACGTGGTGGGGAACTTGGTAGAGGGGACGCTCTCCACGGACGAGCGGTTCCTGCTGGTCTACACCGACACGAAGACCGACGAGGCGAGCACGGCGCACCGCGAGCATGTGGCCGCCTGCTTCGACCGGTTTGCCGAGTACGGGACCGGGCGGTAAAACGATCATCGGCGGGAGAGCGTCTGCTCCCCCGCTTCTGCCGTCCTCGGGCGCGAATGCGCCGGGAGAGACGGTTTTTTTCACGGATGGGAAACGGAGGCCGCGCGCGGCGCGGCGGAGATGGAAAGGAGCCTGAAAGCGGCGCGGCCGCTCTGGTATGAAAGAAAAACTGCAGATCCTATTGTATAAGCTCCGGCTGCGCCGGGGAGAACGGCGCACGGGATACGAGATCGATATGGTGAACGGACCGCTTTTCGGAAAGATCGTGCGGTTCGCCGTCCCGCTGATGATCTCCGGCATGCTGCAGCTGCTTTTCAACGCGGCGGACATCATCGTCGTGGGGAATTTCGCCGGCGCGACGGCGCTGGCCGCCGTGGGTTCCACCGGCGCGCTGATTAACCTGCTGGTGAACCTGTTCATCGGGCTTTCCGTCGGCACGAACGTGCTGGTCGCCCGCTATTACGGCGCCGGAGATGTGAAGCACCTTTCGGAAGTGGTCCACACCTCGGTGCTGACGAGCCTCGTTTCCGGCGGGGTGCTGGTGGTGGTCGGGCTGATCGCCGCGGAACCGCTGCTCACCCTGATGGGCACGCCGGACGACGTGCTCTCGCAGGCGGCGCTCTATATGCGCATCTATTTCTGCGGGATGCCCGTCACGATGCTCTACAACTTCGGCTCGGCGATCCTTCGGTCCGTGGGGGATACGAAGCGGCCGCTTTACTTCCTGATGATGGCCGGCGTCCTGAACGTGGGGCTGAACCTGTTCTTCGTGATCGTGTTCCACATGGGCGTCGCGGGCGTGGCGCTGGCGACGGTGATCTCGCAGGCGCTCTCTGCCGGGCTCGTCCTGCTTTGCCTCGTGCGCACGCACGCGGCCTACCGCGTCGATCTGAAACACCTGCACATTTATAAAGATAAGCTCATCGGCATGATGAAGATCGGCCTGCCCGCCGGTATGCAGGGCATGGTCTTCTCGATCTCCAACGTTTTGATCCAGTCGTCGATCAACTCGTTCGGGTCCATCGCAATGGCGGGCAGCACCGCCGCGAGCAACATCGAAAACTTCGTCTACATGGCGATGAACACGTTTTACCAGACGTCTCTCTCCTTCACGGGGCAGAATGTCGGTGCGAAGCGGTTTGACCGTGTGAAGCGGATCGCGGGGATCTGCGTCGGCTGTGTGACCGTCGTCGGGATCACGCTCGGCTGCGGCGCGTACCTCTTCGGGCATCAGCTTCTGCCCATCTACAATTCCGACCCGGACGTCATCGCCTACGGCATGATTCGCCTTCTGATCAACTGCACGCCCTACTTCCTTTGCGGCGTCATGGATACGCTGGTGGGCTCGATCCGGGGCCTGGGGTACTCCGTCATGCCGATGATCGTCTCGCTGCTCGGCTCCTGCGCGACCCGTGTGGTTTGGATCCTCACAGTCTTCGCAGCGTTTCACTCCTTCGAGGTGCTGTTCCTCATCTACCCCATTTCGTGGGGGGTCACGGCGGTGGCGCATTTCATCTGCTTCCTCTTGGCGTTCCGGCGCCGGCAGGCGCAGCTCAACACGGAGCATGCCGCAGAATAAAATGTATGAGCAAAAGGGCCCGCAGGCGTTCCAGTCCCGCGGGTCCCTTTATCTGACGGACAGGAGCATCGCGAGCACGACGGCGTTCGTGAGCGCGACGACGAGCGTCCGCCAAAGAGAAAGAAAAAGAGCGCGAAAACGTTCGGGATGCTTCACATGGGCCTCCTTGTTTTTCAAAGATGGACGTCCGTCGGAAATATCCTGTGCATGGTCAATATACGCCCATGCGCGGAAAATAATAACGGACGCGGCGGGAAAAGTGTCGCCCGCTTGGGTTTTCTATGAACAGACGACACAAGATGTTGCGAAAAAATAAAGCCACGAAAAAATTTCGAAAAAAATGAAAAAAAGGTGTTGACAAGGGGAGGGAGATGCGGTATAATAGTCAAGCGCTCGAGAGAGAAGGGCGGAGGCGAAGGAGCCGAAAAGCCCGAAACGGCGGGAAGAAATGAAAGCCGGGACGGGGGAAGGCGAGGGAGCCGAAGGCCATTGGGAGCTCGGGCAAGGACCTTGAAAATTAAACAACGATGAGAGAAAAGATGGAACCTGTAGATTCTTTGAGGGTACTCGAAGAAGATACGAGAGACAGAACTCGATAAATCTGTGAAAGACGTCAGAGACGTCAAAGAGCCAAAGGCTCTGGAAATGATTTTAGCGCGGAAGCGTTAAGATACAATTTTTAGAGAGTTTGATCCTGGCTCAGGACGAACGCTGGCGGCGTGCCTAACACATGCAAGTCGAACGGA
>CANRMW010000008.1 GCA_947631835.1 uncultured Clostridia bacterium
TATTTCCTCATGATTCTTTTGTATTCCGGGCGGCTCACAATTCAGCATCTTCATTAAGGTTTTCTTCCGGCTCTCGAAGTGCTTCCTCCCAGATCCGCATCGCAAGCCGGAAGCCCTCTTGGAATGCTTCCTGCTCCCGACACTGTATGAGTTTTTGGTCGAAGTGGCAATACCCCTTGAACAATGCCATCTGTACCCCGGAGAACTCTTTTTCCATGATCTTTTCATAGTATGCAAGGAGCCCCGTCAAAAATTCTGCATCCGAATCCGGTTGAGGCGGGTTCTCCCTGTGTGCATACATTTCTTTCCAGATTTCTTTCAGGACACTCACGGCTGCATCCTCCCTTTTTTGACCAAGAGCATATCACGGCTCTTTGGCAAAGTCCAGCTCGATCCGCAAAAGTTATCCGTTCAGACACATTCGCCGTTTTTCGTTCATGAAAATTTAACATCTGCGTGCGGTGAAAATTTCCCAAATTTCCGATTTTCGCTCCTGAAAATGGCTTCAAAAACCCTTTCGTTCCTGTTCAAATCCTTCAACACATCCCTGTCTCCCGAAAATTATCTTTTGTCCCGCAACAAAAAATCGGGACGAAAAAAACCCCGAAAACCGCATGGTTTCGGGGTTTTTTCGAGGGTTATCTAAAATGGCCCTCTCTGATGGTTGCGGGGGAAGGATTTGAACCAACGACCTTCGGGTTATGAGCCCGACGAGCTACCGAACTGCTCCACCCCGCGATATGCCGCTCTCTCGAGCCTGGTTATAGTATAGCACAAACGGCGCGGGAATGCAAGCCCCTTTTCGGAAAAACCGTTCGGAAATTTTCGACAAACTTCCGCCTGTACAGGCGGGATCCTTTACACGTCCGCGCTAAAAAGGAAAACGCGCGGCCCGCCGCCGGCCGCCTCCGCAAGGTATATCTGGTATACGCTTCCCTCTCCGACCGCAATCGCAGGACCGCACAAAGAAACTTTCTATGCGAAGTATACAAACTCGGAATGTATTTCATGGATCGTTGTGAGAAAATGCCAAAAAACCCTTGCTTTTTACGAGATTTGTGCTATGATAGAACAAGGAAAAGTCTGTGTGCGGCGTGTAGGCGCGCTCGGCACGCGGGCAGTATTGGAAAGGGTGGAATCATGAACGAAACCGTAACCCCGAAGCCCGAAGGCAACATCCCGCTGTACCTCTTCCGAAACGGGAAAAACAGCCACAGCTTCGAGTATCTGGGCGTACATAACACGGTGCGCGCGGGCAAGCCCTGCGCGGTGTGCCGCGTATGGGCGCCAAACGCGAAAGCCGTTTCGCTCACCGGCGATTTCTGCGGCTGGGATCCAAACCGCTATCCCCTCGAAAAGCTGGACGACGCCGTCTGGGAGGGCTATACCGACGAGCCCCTCCAGATCTACGCGGCGTACAAGCTGGCCATCACCGACCAGAACGGCGAGACGTTCCTGAAGTGCGATCCTTATGCGTTCCACGCGGAGACCCCGCCCGGGACCGCCTCGCGCTACTACGAAACGGCGGGATTCGAATGGCACGACGCTGCGTGGTTCGAGTATAAGCGGAAGAACCCCCACTACAACCGCCCCGTCAATATCTATGAGATGCACGCCGGCTCGTGGCGGAAATACGCGGACGGCTCCGTCTTCTCCTATGAGAAGCTCGCCGACGAGCTCCTGCCCTATGTGAAGGACATGGGCTTCACGCACATCGAGGTCATGCCGCTCACGGAATACCCATACGACCCGTCGTGGGGGTATCAGGTGACGGGCTACTTCGCGCCGACTTCCCGCTACGGCACACCGAAGGATTTCATGCGGTTTGTGGACCGCTGCCACGAGGCGGGCATCGGCGTCATCATGGACTGGGTCCCCGCGCACTTCCCGCGCGACGCGCACGGCCTCGCGAAATTCGACGGCGGCCCGTGCTATGAGTACGCGGACCCGCGCAAGGGCGAGCACAAGGAATGGGGCACGCTCGTCTTCGATTACGGCCGCAACGAGGTCGTCAGCTTCCTCACTTCTTCCGCGCTCTTCTGGGTGAAGGAATACCACATCGACGGCCTTCGCGTGGACGCGGTCGCCTCCATGCTCTACCTCGACTACAACCGCAAAGACGGCGAGTGGGTCGCGAACAAGAACGGCGGCAAGGAGAACCTCGAAGCCGTGGCGTTCCTGCAGCGATTGAACGAGGCGGTCTTCGCCGAAGCGCCCGAGGTCATGATGATCGCCGAGGAATCGACGGCGTGGCCGCTCGTCACGAAGCCCACCTTCATGGACGGGCTCGGCTTCAACTACAAGTGGAACATGGGCTGGATGAACGATATGCTCCGCTATATGTCGCTCGACCCGCTGTTCCGCAAGGGCAGCCACCAGGCGCTGACCTTCTCCTTCTTCTACGCGTTCTCGGAGAACTACATCCTGCCGATCTCCCACGACGAAGTGGTCTACGGCAAGGGCTCTCTCTACAATAAGATGCCCGGCACACCGGAGCAGAAGGCCGCGGGCGTGCGGTGCTTCGCGACCTATATGATGGCGCATCCCGGCAAAAAGCTCCAGTTCATGGGCACGGAATTTTCGCAGCACGACGAGTGGAACTTCAACGAGGAGCTCCAGTGGGGCCTGCTCCAGTATGACGAGCACCAGAAGGCGCAGCGGTTCTTCCGGGAGCTGAACGCGTTCTACCTCAGCCGTCCGGAGCTTTGGGAGGTGGACTTCTCCTGGGAGGGCTTCTCCTGGATCTCCAACGACGACGACAGCCAGAGCGTGATCGCGTTCCGCCGCTTCGACAGGAAGGGCGACGAGGTCATCGCCGTGTGCAACTTCGTCCCGGTCCGCCGGGAGGGATACCGCATCGGCGTGCCCTATGCCGGGATCTACGAGGAGATCTTCACCTCGGACAAGGCGGAGTTCGGCGGGAGCGGCTTTACGAACGGCCGGGACATCAAGACGGAAAAAGAACCCATGCACGGGTTCGAGCAGAGCGTCTCCCTGACCCTGCCGGAAAACGCCGTTTTCTTCCTGCGCTGCCGCAGAAAGACGCCGCAGAAAAAGGCAAAGCCGGCGGCGGAAAAAGCCGGAGAAAAGAAAAAGGCGGAGAAGGTCTCGCCCCGCAGATCCAGGAAATCATCTGATTCTTAAAGGATCTCTGAAAAACGCCCGCTGCGGCGGGTCAGGCAAACGCTTCATCCAGAGCTTCTTAAACGGATCAAGATCTATAAATTCAGAAAGGGGTTAACGAACATGTTACCTAAGCAAGAAGTCGTTGCGATGCTGCTGGCTGGCGGCCGCGGCAGCCGCCTCGGCGTACTCACCAACAAGCTCGCAAAACCGGCCGTGCCGTTCGGAGGAAGATACCGCATCATCGACTTTCCGCTCTCGAACTGCGTAAATTCCGGCATCGAGACGGTGGGCGTCCTCACGCAGTACCAGCCGCTGGAGCTGAACGAGTACATCGGCTCCGGGCAGCCGTGGGACCTCGACAGCATGAACGGCGGCGTCCACATCCTCCAGCCGTATGAGCGCAGCGGCGGTTCCGACTGGTTCAAGGGGACGGCCAACGCCATCTACCAGAACATCAACTTCATCTCGCGCTACAATCCCGAGTACGTCGTCGTTCTTTCCGGCGACCACATCTACAAGATGGACTACTCGAAGATGATCGACTTCCACAAGGCGAACGACGCGGCCTGCACCATCGCCGTGTATGAAGTCCCGCTTTCGGAAGCGCCGCGCTTCGGCATCCTCAACACGAACGCCGACGGCTCCATCTACGAGTTCGACGAAAAGCCGAAGGTCCCGAAGAGCAACCTCGCCTCCATGGGCATCTATGTGTTCACTTGGGAGAAGCTGCGCAAATACCTCGAGGACGACGAGAAGGATCCGAGCTCCTCGAACGACTTCGGCAAGAACGTCCTGCCGAATATGCTGAACCACGGCGAGCGGATGTTCGCATACCGCTTCGAGGGCTACTGGAAGGACGTCGGCACGATCGACAGCCTTTGGGACGCCAACATGGATATGCTCAATCCGAAGGCCGGTCTGGACCTCTCCCGCGACGACTGGCGCATCTATTCCCGCACGCCGGTCATGCCGCCGCATTACATCGCGAAGGGCGCGAAGGTCCAGAACTCCCTCATCACCGAGGGCTGCAACGTCTACGGCGATCTGGAATTTTCCGTTTTGTTCCAGGGCGTGTACATCGCGCCGGGCGCCGACGTCTCCTATTCCATCGTCATGCCGGGCGCGGTCATCGAAGAGGGCGCGAAGGTCCAGTACGCCATCGTCGCCGAGAACGCCGTCGTGAAGAAGGGCGCCGTGGTCGGCAAGGACCCGGCGGAAATGGAGAACCGCGACGACTGGGGCGTGGCCGTGGTCGGGCCCGACGCCGTTGTTCCGGAGGGCGGCTTCGTCGCCCCGAAGGAAATGCTTGACGCAGAGGAGGCAAAAGGATAATGCTTGGAAATAATGTAATGGGGATCCTGTTCGCCTATGTCAATGAAGACCGCGTCCGCGACCTGACGAGCGTGCGCGTGATGGCGTCGATCCCGTTCGGCGGACGCTACCGCCTGGTGGACTTCCCGCTCTCGAACATGGTGAACTCCGGCATCAACAAGGTCGGCATCGTCACAGAGGAAAACTATCAGTCCTTGATGGACCATCTCGGCTCCGGCAAATCCTGGGACCTCTCCAGAAAGCGCGAGGGCCTCTATCTGCTGCCGCCGTTCGGCAAGACGAACGCGCGCTCCGACGGCAAGATCGAGTCGCTGGATTCCATCCGCACGTTCCTCAACGGCTCGCAGGAGCAGTATGTGATCCTCTCGAACTGCGACACCGTCGCGAACATCAACTACCGCGCGGCGCTCGAGCAGCACGAGGCCACGAAGGCCGACATCACGATCCTCTACCGCCGCGGCAATTCGCCGGACGTGAATCGCAACAACATCTACACGCTCGATCCGAACGGCCGCATCATCGAGATGCTGGTCCACCGCGGGAGCGAGCAAGACGTGAACTACGGCATGGGCACCTGCATCATCGGGCGCGAGCTCCTCATCAAGCTCGTGGACGACTGCATGGCGCGCAACGAGTATGACTTCGACAAGAACCTCATCCAGAAGGCCGTTCCGGAGCTGAACGTCATGGGCTTCGAGTTCACCGGCACGGCGTACACCATCACCTCGTTCGAGGCGTATTTCCACGCCAACATGCAGCTGATGGATCCGAAGGTCCGCGCCGAGCTCTTCGACCCGAACCATCCGATCTACACCAAGGTCCGCGACGATATGCCCACAAAATACGGCCTCGATTCCTCTGTCAGCAATTCCCTCGTGGCAGACGGCTGCGTCATCGAGGGCGAGGTGGAAAACTGCGTCCTGTTCCGCGGCGTGAAGGTCGGCAAGGGGGCGAAGGTGACGAACTGCGTCCTCATGCAGGACACCTCCGTCGGCGAGAACAGCCGCCTCGATTTCGTCGTGGCGGACAAGAACGTGCGCTTCAGCCCGGAATCCGTGATGGCCGGCACGTCCGCCTATCCGGTATTCGTGGAAAAGAACGGAACAGTGTGAGCTTCGCGGGGCGGCATCTCTGCCGTCCCTTCCCCTTGAACCGCGGGGGCGGACGCCGCGTCTTCCCCGCAGACCGAAAGGAGTATTGTCATGAAAGTTTTGTTTGTTTCGAGTGAGGCGCTGCCGTTTGCCGCTACCGGCGGTCTCGCGGATGTCGCGGGCTCCCTCCCGCAGGCGCTCCGCCAAAGACTGATCGGCTGCCGCATCGTCATGCCGCTCTATGAGAGCGTGCCGCAGGAGCTCAGGGAAAAGATGAAGTTCCTCACCAGCATCAGCGTGCCGGTGGCATGGAGACGCCAGTACTGCGGTATCTTCGAGGCGAAGGCCGGGAACGTCATCTATTACCTCATCGACAACCAGTATTACTTCAAGCGCCAGGGCCTCTACGGGCATTTCGATGACGCCGAGCGCTTCGCGTTCTTCTCTCGCGCCGTTCTGGAGATGCTGCCCTACATCGAGTTCAAGCCGGACATCATCCACTGCAACGACTGGCAGAGCGCGCTCGTCCCGATCTACTACCGCCTGTTCTACGCCAACAACGACTGGTTCAGCGGCATCAAGACGCTGTTCACGATCCACAACATCCAGTATCAGGGCCAGTACGGCTTCGAGATCCTCGAGGACGTCTTCGGCATCCCGCAGAGCGAGCGCTCGCTGCTCGAATACAACGACTGCGTGAACCTGATGAAGGGCGCGATCGAGACCTCGAACTGGGTCTCCACCGTCAGCCCGACCTACGCCGAGGAGATCCTCGACCCGTGGTTCTCCCACCGGCTCGATCCGATCCTCCGCGAGCGCGCTTGGAAGCTCTCCGGCATCCTCAACGGCATCGACACCGTGGCCTACGACCCCGCGAACGACGAGAACCTCTTTGAAAAGTACGACGTGGACCACATGGAGGGCAAGGCCAAAAACAAGCAGGCGCTTCAGGAGCGGCTCTACCTCGAGCAGAACCCCGACCTCCCGCTCATCGGCATGGTGACGCGCCTCGTCTCCCACAAGGGCCTCGACCTTGTGAAGGGCGGCGTGGACAACATCATGCAGTACACGAACGCGCAGTTCGTCGTGCTGGGCAGCGGCGATTGGGAATACGAGCAGTTCTTCAAGGAGATGCAGGCGAAGTATCCCGGCCGGTTCGTGCTCTGCCTCGGCTTTGTGCCGGAGCTGGCCCGCAAGATCTACGGCGGCTCCGATATCTTCCTCATGCCCTCGAAGAGCGAGCCGTGCGGTCTCTCCCAGATGGTGGCGCTGCGCTACGGCTCCATCCCGGTCGTGCGCGAGACCGGCGGCCTCAAGGACTCCATCACCGACAGCGGCGACGGCCTCGGCAACGGCTTCACCTTCAAGAGCTACGACACGCAGGATATGCTCAATTCCCTCCACCGCGCGATCTACGCGTACAACAGCGACAAGGAAGGCTGGGCCATCCTGGTCGATCGTGCGATGCGCTGCGACAACTCCTGGGGCCACAGCGCGAACGAGTACATCCGCCTCTATAAGCAGATCCTCAAGGACTAAGCGCCCAAGACGCCCCGTCCTCGGATCCTTTCCGAAACAGAAAGCAGCGCCTCCCCGAAAAGGGAGGCGCTTTTGTTCTGGGGTTTTGTGCGCGGCCGCTCAGACCATTTCTACGATCCGGCGCAGGACGTCCGCGGCGGTCGCGTTTTCCGGGACAGTCTCCCAAAACGCGCGCGCCGCCGGCTCCGGGCTGCGCCGCGCGACCTCCAGCGCCTCCCTGATCTCGTTCCAAAAAGCACTGCTCTCCACCCCATGGCGCTCCGCCACACGCGAAAACACTTGATTTTCGACGTTTAAACCAATTTCCATTCTGGTTTCTTCCTTTCGCGCCTATTTGCGCCTTTGAATTTCCGGGATCCTGTCGAACCTTCAGTTCCCTTGTCGTATCACCATTATATATGCCGAAGTCTTTCCCTGCAAGCAAAACCGTTCGCCCCGATTCGACAGGAACGGACACCGTCCCCGCAAAACCGCCAAATCCCGATCCGTTTCCCTTCAATGCGCAAGATATTGTCGATAAAAATATTTATGCCACAAATTATACAGCCCGATCCGCGCCGGGTCCGTCCGGCAGGGCTCCGGGCGCTTCCGGCGCCGATCCGCCGGGCGCTTCCTGCATAGGTCCGCCGGGGCCACGGTCTCCCGGCCATTCGCCTTCCTGCGGCGTCTCGCCGCCTCTCCCGGGCCCGCGCCCGCCGAAGCCGCCTTCGAAGCCCCCGCCGAAACCGCCGCCGAAGCCCTCGGTTTCGCCGCAGACGCCGCTTCCGGCCTCCATGCCGTCCACAAACGCGGTGTACGTCTCCCCGTCCCGCAGCGCATCGCTGCTGAACACAACGACGTCAAACGCTTTCGGCACGTTCGCGGCGGAAAGCGTCTCCCCCGCGCCGTCCCTCACTTCGAGGCTGCCGCCCCCGCTTCCGGACGCGCGGATCGCCACGACGCCCTGCGCGCCCGAAGGGATCTGCAGCATCCCCGCGCTGCCCGTCCCGAGCAGCGTGCCGCCCGTGATCTCAAACGTCGTGCCAAAGTCGAACACGCCGTTTGCGGAATCCGTCGGGCCGCTGACATACACCTCGCCGCCGGTCATCGTGATCGACCCGTTCGAGTCGATGCCGTCGCCCGCCGCACACACGGTGAGCGTCCCGCCGGAGATCGTGATGCTCTTTGCGGCGTCGGCCGCGAACGCGTTCCTGCCGGGCCGCTCCATGACGGAGGAGCCGTCCGCGCCGCCCGCGGCGTTCAGCCCGTCGTCCGAGGCGTTGATCGAGGCGCTCCCCCCGGAGACGACGAGCGTTCCGGCCTCGAGCCCCTCATAACAGGCGGAGGCCGTCAGCGTCCCGCCGGAAAAGGTCAGCGTGTCGTCGGCGTGCGCCGCGTCGTCGCCCGCGCTCAGTTCGATCTCGCCGCCCGAGACCGTCAGGGTCCCGTTCGAGTGCAGCGCGTCGTCCGCCGTGTCGAGCGCATACGCGCCGCCGGAAAGCTCCAGCCGCGCGCCGGCCTTCAGACCTTTTGCGGAAGGCGTGTCTTCCGCGCTCTGCGCCTGCATGCCTCCGGGCCTGAATCTATCTTGCCCGGTTTTGACCTCTCCATTCTCCGCGCCGCCGCCCGTCGTGACGGTGAACTCGCCGCCGCGCAGGAAGAGACACGTCTCGGCCTGAAAGCCGTCGTTTTCCGCCGCGATGTCATAGCGTCCGCCGTCCGCGAGGATAAAGCCTTTGTCCTCCTCCTGCTTCGTCGCTTTCACGCCGTCGCCGCCCGCCTGCACGGTGAGCTTTGCCTCAAGCAGCAGGATCCCGTCGTTCGCGACAAGCCCGTCGTCCGCCGCGCGGACCGTGACCGCCGTCTCCAAGACGCGCAGGTCGTCCTTGGTGTTCACGCCGTCCTTCGCGTTCGCGGTGATCTCGAGCGTCCCCGCGCCGTTGATCACGACGTCGCATTCGGCGGCGACCGCGCCGCTGTCCGCGCTCGAAGCGCCGTCCTCGAGCGTGGAGGACGTGCCCTCCGGCATGCTGAGGATCACCTTGTCCGCGCTCTCCGCGAGGACTGCCGCGCCCTTTTCATTTCGGATCCGCGCGTTTTCCAGCACGACGCGCACGTCGTCGCTCTCTCCCGCCTCGATCCGCAGCTGTCCGTCGAGCGCGCCGGAGAACACATACGTCCCCGCCTCCACGATCTCGACCGTGTTGTTCCCGACGCGGTAGCCGTCCCCGGCCTTCGCCGGGTCGATCCGCACGGCGTCTGTGTAGTCCGTGTATTCGTCCTTCGCTTTCGTTTCGAGGCGGTCGGCGCTGATCTCCTGGAACGCGGAGAGGTCTTCGCTGTTCACCGTCTCGTGGGGCATGTCTGCGCGCTGCTCCTCCGCCGGGCCGGGACCCTGTTCCTCCGCCGGGCCGCCCGCCGCGCATCCCGAAAGGAACGCGACCAGCAGGAACGCCGCCGTGCCGTTTCTCCAATTTCGCATCGTCTTCTCCTTTTTCAAAGCTGCTCGAACGCGGACTGCGGCCGGCCGAAGCTGATCTCCAGATTCCCGTTCCGGCAGCGCAGCGCGTCGAGAAAGTCCTTTTCCGAAACATCCTTTTTCAAACGCACCCGGTAGCGCAGCTTATAGAGGCTCCCGAGGCTCGCGGTCTTCACCTCGATCAGGTCGTGCTCCTTCGCATAATCGGCGAACAGGTCGTCGAAGACGGCGGTGTAGTCGAGCGTCTCCGGGATCGTGATGTGCAGCTCACGCTCGGGGTCCTTCGCCTCGCCGACGTGAAACCGCACCAGCAGGTACAGCGCGAGGCAAGAGAGACAACCGAACAGCACGGCGACGAGCAGATACCCGCTGCCGCACGCGAGGCCCACCGCCATCGCAAGGAAGATCACCGCGATGTCCTTCGCGTTCCCCGGCGCGGAGCGGAACCGCACAAGGCTGAACGCGCCCGCCACCGCGATACCCGTCCCGACGCTGCCGTTGACGAGCAGGATCACGGTCTGGACCGCGAAAGGCAGCAGAACGAGCGTCAGCACGAAGCTCTGTGTGTACCGCGCCCGGCGGGTGTAGGTGAACGCCAGCAGCCCGCCGAGGGCCAGCGCGAGCGCCGCCCCGGGCAGAAAGCTCTGCGCCGTGATCCCGTTCATCACACTTTGAAATAATCCGTCCATGATCTTCTATCCTTTCCGATTCAAGGTTTGGGAGGCGAGGTACGCCCGCCCGTATTTGGAAAACGCGGTCGGCCAGATCTCGAGCCGGTTCAGCGCGTCCGAAAGCCAGAGCGGCATCCCGCCGGAGGCTTTGATCTCCATCAGCGTCTCGCCGGGCGCGAGCAGCGGTTCGCCGCCGTCCCCATAGAGCAGATCGAGATCCGCGCCGCGCCAGCGGATGTTTTCGTCCAGCGTGATCCGCAGGTCCCCTTCGCCGTCGTAGGCGAGGCGGTCAGCGCAGAGGACGTCGGCCGGTTCGAGGCCGCCGTAGAAATCGAGGAACCACTCGATCTCCCTCGTGATCTGCGTTTCCTCCGGCGGCGCGCTGCCTTCGCAGAGCCACGCCCACGCCGCCCGGTAGGGCAGCACGACGCGCCGCTTGTAGACGACGCCCTGAAACTTCTTTTTCAGCTCCACGAAGGCGTGGCTTTCCTCCTCCGGGACACCGTAGGTGCGCAGCCGCAGCTTTTCCTTGTAGACCGGCCCTTCGAGCGACGTGCGGATGAGCCGTCGGTCCGGCGTATCAAAATAGAGGCTGCACACCGTCGTCCGCCCGTATTCGTCGGGGCGCACGCGCGGCAGCACAGCCGCCCGCAGCGCCTCCCGCTTTTCCGGCGAGAGCCGGTATTTGATCTCCACCCGCCGGAACACGCCGGTAAACTTCGGCATACGGTTTCACCCCCGCTGAAATGAATTGACCATGCGCTTATTGTATCCACGAAATGTGAAGGGCCCGTGAAAGAAAGCTGAGTTTCCCCGGAAAAAGCGCTCCTTCCCCGCCTTGCGCTTCCCCGATTTCTATGGTATAATGTCGATGAACTAATCGTTTATGGCGCGCGCGGCAGAGCCCGTTTCGGCACCTAGCAGCGCGGCGGCGTTTGCTCCACACTGGCTCGCGGGAATCGAAAGCAATTTCCCCACACGAACCCTGCTCATGGCGCGGGGCAAAGCTCTCCGGAAACACCGGCGAAGTTCGCGGAGCGAACGACCAGCGCGCGGGCATGGCCCGTTTCGTTTGCCCTACGCCGGCTCGCGGGAATCAAAAGCAATTTCATCACATGAACCTAACTTTTGGCGCGGGAGAATGCTTACCGGAAGCACCGGAGAAGTTCGCGCAGCAAACGACCAACGCGACACAAAAGTCTTTGCCCAGCTTTCTTCAGAAAGCTGGCGCGCGGGCACGGCCCGTTTCGGCGCCTAGCGGCGCGGCGACGTTTGCCCTACGCCGGCTCGCAGAGAGCGAAAGCAATTTCATCACATGAACCTAACTTTTGGCGCGGGAGAATGCTTACCGGAAGCACCGGCGAAGTTCGCGCAGCGAACGACCGGCGCGACGTAAAAGTCTTTGCCCAGCTTTCTTCAGAAAGCTGGGCGCGGGCGGCACAGCCGCTTTCGGCGCCTAGCGGCGCGGCGGCGTTTGCTCCACACTGGCTCGCGGGAATCGAAAGCAATTTCTCCACACGAACCCTGCTCATGGCGCGGGGCAAAGCTCTCCGGAAACACCGGAGAAGTTCGCGGAGCGAACGACCAACGCGACGCAAAAGTCTTTTGGTCCTACCTTTTCTTTAGAAAAGGTAGGGGACGTAAAAAGTCTTTTGCCCAGCTTTTCTTCAGAAAAGCTGGAAAAACGGGAGGAAAAAATGTACGGGACCGAATATTTCCGGCAGTTCATGGAAAAGGAAAACTTTCCGGCGGAGAGCCGCACGCCGCTAAGCGAAGCGTTCGCGAAGCTCGTCGCGGCAAAGGACTGCGCGCCGCTGCTCTGTGCGGCGGAAGACGCGCTGTTCGGCGGGAAAGAGTGGCAGGAGGCGATCGCGCCGCCGCTGAAAGAGGCCGCCGAGCGGACCGGCATCCACCCCTACACCGTGGACCTGCTGTTTCTCATCGCGGCGAGCGAGCGCCTGCGCGCGGACTATCGCGCGGCGGGGATCGACGAGGCCATCTTCTGGGATTCGATGGCCGATATCCTCTACAAGCTCCGGGAGTGCCGCGAGGTCTACGGCGTCTGGGGGACGTTCGTCGCGTGGTGGTACCCGTGGTTCTACACGAAAAAGCGCTTCGCGCTCGGCCGGCTGCAATTCGAGGCCGTCCCGTTTGAGGGCAGCGCGCCGGTGACGGTCGGCGGGCACACGGTCAACCCCGGGGACACGGTCTACAATCTGCACATCCCCTCCGCCGGGCCGCTGACGAAGGCATCCCGCCTCGACGCGTACCGCCGCGCCTACGACTTCTACAAGCGGGCGGACGGCGAGTGGCTCTGCTTTGTCTGCGAATCGTGGCTGCTCTTCCCGGCGTACCGGGAGATCCTCCCGGCGGGATCGAACGTCGTCAGCTTCATGGACGATTTCTGCATTTACGCCGCGGAAACGCACAAATTCTACGACGACTGGCGCGTTTTCGGCAAAGACTTCGAAAAGCCCGCCGAGGACCTTCCGGAGGACACCTCGATGCGCCGCGCGTTTAAGAAATACATCCTCGCGGGCGGCGAGGCGGGGTCCGGCCTCGGGCTCTTCTTCTACAACGGAAAAGAATTTATCAAATAAAACGAAAGGCTGAAACCAACATGAAACTCGGAATCGTGGGCCTGCCGAACGTCGGCAAGAGCACCCTCTTCAACGCCATCACCAACGCGGGCGCGCAAAGCGCGAACTACCCCTTCTGCACCATCGAGCCGAACGTCGGCATGGTCGCCGTGCCGGACAAGCGGCTCGACAAGCTGGCGGAGATGTACGAGCCGGAAAAGTACACACCCGCCACGATCGAGTTCGTGGACATCGCCGGCCTTGTGAAGGGCGCGTCCAAGGGCGAGGGCCTCGGCAACAAGTTCCTCGCGAACATCCGCGAGGTGGACGCGATCGTCCATGTGGTGCGCTGCTTCGACAACGACGACATCATCCATGTGGAGGGCAGCATCGACCCGGCCCGCGACATCGAGGTGATCGACCTCGAGCTGATCCTCTCCGACATGGAGGTCCTCGAGCGCCGCATCGACAAGACGAAAAAGCTCCTCAAGGGGGACAAGTCCTATCAGGCGGAGCTCGACCTGCTCGAGCGCGTCCGCGAGACGCTCGACGCCGGGAAGCCCGCGCGCAGCGTGCCGTGCAGCGAGGAGGAGGCCGCCATCCTCTCGACGGTGAACCTGCTGACCTTCAAGCCGGTCATCTTCGCCGCGAACCTCTCCGAAAGCGATTTCGCCGCCGGGCTGGAGAACAACGCCCGGCTCGCCGCCGTGAAAAAAATCGCCGCCGAACAGCACGCCGCCGTGCTGCCGATCTGCGCCGAGACCGAAGCGGAGATCGCCGGGATGGACCCGGAGGAAAAATCGCTGTTCCTCGCCGACATGGGCCTCACCGAATCCGGCCTCGACCGGCTCATCGCCGCGTGCTATGACCTGCTCGGCCTGATGAGCTACCTCACCGCCGGGAAGCCCGAGGTCCGCGCGTGGACCATCCAGAAGGGCACGCGCGCGCCGCAGGCCGCCGGCAAGATCCACAGCGACTTCGAACGCGGCTTCATCCGCGCCGAGGTCATCTCCTTCGACGACCTGATGGCCTGCGGCTCCATGGCCGCCGCCCGCGAAAAGGGCCTCGTCCGCAGCGAGGGCAAGGAATACGTCATGCAGGACGGTGACATCGTCCACTTCCGCTTCAACGTCTGACTTACTTTTCTTAAAAGAAAAGTAAGCAAAAGAATTTTTACGTCGCGCGACCAGAGGCCGATTCGTCGCGTTGGTCGCGGCGGCAAGCCGCCGCTTCGGTTGTGCTTTCAGTGCACTTTTCTCCCGCGCCGTATGCAGATACCGTGCGGTAAACCTGCTCCCGTTCCCCGCAAGCTAGCGTATGGCAAACGAAACGGGCTTTGCCCGCGCGCCGGTCGTGGCGATCAAGCAAAAAACGTATTTCGCAAAAAAGGCCACTGATACACCGGGGAAACCGGCGCGTCAGTGGTCTGTTTTCGATGTGAAACGTAACCCTACACACTCGTAATGTATAAAACATATTCGCTGACGCAGGAAAAGCCAAGCTCCAGCGCGGCGGACTGACTTTCCGCGTCGTTAAAAAATATCAAATGTTTGTATCCCTCCGCCTGCACATCTCTCATTATGACAGTGGCTAAAGCCTTATAAACAGATTTATCAAACATATTATCTCGATAACCCAAGCTAACAACATCCCCGTTTCGGGCACAGATATATCCCATAACGGTATCTTTTCGATATAGTAGATATATTAACCACTCATTCAACGCCTGCGAAATACGTTCTGCATTCCAATATGTTTCGGGATCGGTTTGATATATTTCACTAAATTCAGAGAAATTGCTTTCCGTAACCCTTACGATTCCGTCCGTCTCGGCTTGTATGTCCGCGCCGTCAAAAACATATATATCGTGATAGCATTCCTGAATCAATCTGCAATTTTCTTTTTGCAGGGCGGAGATGGCGTCGATATTTCGTTTCGGAAAGCCCAAATACAGGTCATATCCCGGAAAATGTGCGTGAGCATATTCCAGAAACTCCGTTAAAGCCTGCTCTGTGTGGCTGTTAATCAGAAATCCGTTTGTTTGGAGATACCGATCCTCTTGAATAAAGAAAAACTGAATCCACCCTTCGACCATTCCGTCCACAACAAAAAGGAGCAGATCCCGATCTTCCCTCTCATAACTCTTCCAAACACGGTCCACAAATTCCGCTTTTGTAGAAACCCCGTCTGACCAAAGGGGGTAACCGGATTTTGTTTGATCCATAGCGAGCGAGTACGCAAAGTCCATGTATCGCTCAATCTCCTCTTTTGCGGCTTTTACTAACATTTTTCCATCCCCTCGCAACCTCCCGGCTATCCAAGCCGTCCCA
This sequence comes from uncultured Clostridia bacterium, assembly GCA_947631835.1. GTDB lineage: Bacteria > Bacillota > Clostridia > Oscillospirales > Acutalibacteraceae > Hominenteromicrobium. Next base: position 15,127 of record CANRMW010000008.1, read on the forward strand.
TTTGGCAGTTCCGATTTTATATCACAAGAAGCCTGCTTCGGACTGCAAATCCTTTTACAGTGCCCCGATCTTTCTGCACAGCCCCCTCGGAGGTGGTTTTGGGCAAGAAAGGCCCGCCGAAGCGAGCCTTTTCCCATTTTTATCAGGCGGGCAGCATGCCGTCCCGCAGAAGGCGGTCCCGATCCGCCTCGATGATCTTCACGGTGCGCGTCGGCTCCACGGCGCGGGTCGTGCGGAGGACATAGCCCTCGCCGATCATTTTGAGCAGCGCCTTTTTCACCTCGCCGCGCGGGATCGCGTTCCGCCGGGAGACCGTGTCTATGGTCCCGAGGAACGTCGGGATGATCTTCGGGTCCTCGGCGACAGCCATCAGGTTCTCGATCAGCGCCTTCGTGGCGCGGTCCATCGTCTCCGCTTTTCTGGGCAGCTCCACCGTCTCCGTGGCGACGGCCTGCAGGTGCGCGGAAAAGGAATCCCGCACGCCGTAGACCGCAACATCCTTCCTGCACTTATGGGTGAGATATTTTACGACCGTCTGAAAATGTCCGTCTCCGGTAAAAATGACATACGTTCCGATCCCCGGATGCTCGGCGGCATACTGGTAAATATAATCCAGCATGATGAAATCCGTCATGTCTTTTTTATAGTGGTTAAACGTATTGCCGGTCTCGATGATCGTGTTCGTGATGCGCCGCAGGCGCGGCAGCTCCTCGCTGATCGCCCCGGAAAAATTCCCGAACACCAGGATATCCTGTATCCGCCACCGCTTTTCCAGTCCGGCCCGCCACGCTTCCGGGTCCGGCTTCAGATGATACAGGTTTTGATACGAATAATACCAATACTCATAGTCCACAAACGCGATCGCACGCTCTTTATTTCCTCCCCGTTTCCAAAAAGAAAACATCGCTTTCACCTCCTTTCGGTTTCTTCGGCGGCCCCGTTCCGCCGTTTTTAGTATAACACAAGATGACCAAAAAAGCAAGCCGCGCCCTTTTTCCTCAAAAAACTTGACATTCCCTCCCAAATATGTCACAATAGCGATGATCGTATTCTGAGCGGCTATGCCGCCTTTTGGGAGGAGCTTATGCAGAACTACATTCCAAACTATCCCCGCCCGCAGCTCATTCGGGAGCGCTGGGCGCTGCTGGACGGCCCATGGGACTTCGCCTTCGACGACCACAACGTCGGCGAGACGAACGGCTGGCAGCGGATCTTTCCGAAACAGTATGACATCATGGTCCCCTTCACCTACGAGACCCCCGCCAGCGGGATCGGCATCGAGGAGCTCCATGAGCACGTCTGGTATTCCCGCGCCTTCACCCCGGAGGAGAACGCCGAGTGCGTCCTGCTCCACTTTGAGGGCAGCGATTACCACACCCGGGTCTTCGTGAACGGACACTTCGCGGGGGAACACAGGGGCGGCTACGCCCGGTTCTCCTTCGACATCACCGCCCTTTTGCGGCCGGGCGAAAACACGCTGACCGTCCACGTCGCGGACAGCGCGGACCGCGCCCAGCCCCGCGGCAAACAGCGCTGGCAGCCGCAGAATTTCGGCTGCTGGTATGTGCAGACGACGGGCATCTGGAAATCCGTCTGGGTGGAATACGCGCCTGCCGCGCGCGTCACCGCGCTGAAGCTGACGCCGGACCTTTCCGACGGCACGGTGCATATCGAAGCCAGCCTGACGCCGGAGGCAAACGGCGCGATGCTCGCCGCCGACGCCTCCTTCGACGGCGTCCCGGTCGGCAGCGCCTCCGTGGAAGTCAAGGACAGCTGCGCCTCCATCCGGCTCGACGTGCGGAGCACCGCCGTTTCGGACTGGGCCGTGCGCACATGGGCGCCGTCCCACCCGGATCTCTACGATCTCAACCTCGTCCTGCTGCGCGGCTGCCGCGCGGTGGACACCGTCTGCTCCTACTTCGGGATGCGCGAGATCGAGATCCACGAAGGCAAGGTGCTGCTGAACGGTGCCCCGCTCTACCAGCGGCTGATCCTCGACCAGGGTTACTGGCCGAAGAGCGGCCTCACGCCGCCCAGCGAGGAGGCCCTGATCACCGACATCGAGAAGGTCCAGCAGCTCGGCTACAACGGCGTGCGCAAGCACCAGAAGATCGAGGACGAACGCTTCCTCTACTGGGCGGACGCGAAGGGCCTGCTCGTCTGGAGCGAATTTCCCGCGACCTATGTGTTCAACGACGACGCGGTGGCGAACATCACCCGGGAGTGGATGGAGATCGTCCGGCAGAATTACAGCCACCCGTCCATCATCACATGGACGCCCTTCAACGAGAGCTGGGGCGTCCCGGAGATCGCCCGCAGCGAGCCGCAGCAGAAGTTCACGGAAAGCATCTATGCCCTCACAAAGGCCATGGACCCGATGCGCCCCGTCATCACGAACGACGGCTGGCGGCACACCTGCTCCGATCTGCTCACCCTGCACGACTATGAGCCCAGCGGGGACAAGTTCTTCGACCGCTACATCCACCCCGAGGATTTCTTCGACAACTCCGAACCGTACAGCACCGCCGGGCAGTATTTCGCGTTTGCGGACGGCTACGAGTACAGCGGGGAACCGGTGCTCATCAGCGAGTTCGGCGGCATCGCGCTTTCCGGCGGCGAGGGCTGGGGCTACGGCGATAAGGTCGGCGGCGAAGCGGATTTCCTCGCGCGCTTCAAGTCCATCACGGAGGCGATCCAATCCCTGCCCTATGTCGTCGGCTACTGCTACACGCAGGTGACGGACGTCCAGCAGGAGGTCAACGGCCTCATGGATATGGACCGCAACTTCAAGGTCGATCCCGAGGCCATCCGCAAGATCAATCTGGGCCTGTGACCGTTCGGAAACGTTTTTGGGAAAGGTTAAGTTCTTTTGTTCCCTCGCAGAAGAGATAGACTGGACTATTCTTGCCGCTTTTATATCATTAAGCGGTCTCCATGCCTTCTTAATCCTTAAATAAGTTTTTCAGTTTGTTTCGTTGAAAAAAGATGTAGCAACGGAGATTTCTTTCGAAATCCCTGTTGCTACATCTTTTTCCAATGTTAGCTAATGCCAAAGCGAATTTGTGCATCCGATGCTATTTCGTTTACGGCATCAATGTCCTTTTGAGATTTGATTTCAACTTTACTATCAGGGATTTCCAACCCCCAATTATCCCATCCAATATAATTTCTTCTTGCAAAAAGTTCTATTTTCTTTTGATTCGGAAACATCTTCGTTATATCATCAATCACCTTTTCTGGTTTCTCGCTATGTTCACCACGATGAACAGATAAAAGCTGCCGGATATTTCTCGCTCCCCGAGGAGAGGGAAAACGACCCTTCTTGAAGGCAAGAACGAACTCCGTTTGTGATAATGTATAGTGACCGGGGTTGTGAACTTGCTTATCCCATACAAAAGCTACCGTTTTATATTCAAACCCCCATGCTTTTCCCAATTCGATCGAGTTAGCAAACTGAGGTCCCGTTGTCCACATGAATAGAATGCAGTCATCAGCTGCTATTGAACTTACATTTAATTTTTGTAATTGCTTTAATGTCAACGTTGGATATTTAAAATCTGCTGCACTAATGAAAACCTTTCTCTCAAAGCCGACATTAAGGGATTTGATGCTTGATTTATCATACTGCATTTTCCCACTATAGTCCCAAGGGGGATCTGCATATATGATGTCATACTTGCCTTCCGGTAAAGCAGGATAAATTTCTTCTAGGGGATTTATCTTCCGCCTTTGCCTTGCTTCAGGATTATACTTCGCGTATCCACTTACAGCGTTTTTATCCGTAGTTTCCATACCAACGGTCCTTTCAATAAAGACTATCAACGATATTATATCCATAGCGTTACTTAAAGTCAACTACTCTTGCTAAATAAGTTTTCGTTACTTATAATCCGTTGACTTAAAGCCATCCCAAATTATATATTTAGAAAAGGGTGGTATCAAAAATGATTACACAGAAATTTGGGAATCGTGTCCGTGAATTACGCATGCAAAGGAATATCAGCCAAGAAAAATTCGCGCTTCAGATTGATATGGATAGGACATATCTCGCTTCAGTGGAAAGCGGAAAGAGAAATATATCCCTTGAGAATATTAAAAAGATAGCAGACGGATTTAATATAACACTCGAAGACTTCTTTAAAGGAATGTGAGGGAATAATACTAATGGCAACACAAGAATTACGAAAAAGAGCGAATTGGCAAACAATTAGCGGAACTAAGGCGTTAAACGCCGAAAAACTGTTTCAAACGTCTTTGCAAACAGCTTTAGACTCTGTTTTCCCTAAACAATTTCTGGTAGACAGACATCCGCGAGAATTTGACGATATCTATTCAACATACCCTCTGCCTATAGAGGTTCTTGATAAAATCTACAATGTAGATGTGAATGAAAAAAAAGCAAATGGAAAGCCCAAATATAAATGGGGTATTTCCATGGATTTTGCTATTCGAAATTTACTCAATGGAAAAATCCTTTTTGGAGAAATCAAGCGTCAAGATGGCTGGACTGAAACAACCACTATGCAAGCCGGGCGGGGAAATGCACACGAAAGGAGTTGCAAATACTTCACACCTGGATTAATGAAAATCATTCGTCAAACAGGAGGACTTTCTGAAGAAATACTCCCTTTTTGGTTAATTATTGTAGGAGATATCACACGAGATCCTAGGCGAAATCGAGAGATAGCCTATTGGTTTCAAGAATATACGAAAAACTATTATATGTGGCGAGATACTAGTGATGTTGGAGGCTTACTTGATTTTTTTGAAAACAATCTGCTTCCCTATCTCCTTTAACTTTTTTGATATGGACGCAAGTGTAAACTTCAACTCAATTATTTTTGACTACCATGTCTTGGCTATGTAATGTGATACGGCTTTCGGAATTTCCATAGCTATTGATATGAAAAATCCGTTCTTCTTGCAACATAGAGTTAAGGTCAAATACGGTGTAGTGCCATCTTCTGGCACTGCACCGTATTCTTTACCTTTTTTATTTTCTGGCTTCGAACTGACCGATCCGGATTTCTACTCACTCGTGAGTTAAACGAATTAAATCACGCCTTCACTCTCTCGAGCAGGCCGTTCAGCTCGTCGCGCAGCTCGGTCGGGAGCTTGTCGCCGAACTTGGTGTAGAACTCCTCCACGCCCGCGGCTTCCTTCGCCCACTTGGCCTTGTCCACGGTGAGGATCGACTGCAGCTTCTCCTCGTCGAAGTCCTCGAGGCCCTCGAGGTTGATGTCCTCGGGCTTCGGAACGTAGCCGATCGGGGTCTCCACGGCGTCCACCTTGCCCTCGCAGCGCTTGATGATCCACTCGATCACGCGGAGGTTGTCGCCGAAGCCCGGCCAAATGAAGTGGCCGTCCTCATCGACACGGAACCAGTTGACGTTGAAGATCTTCGGGGCCTTGTCGCCGAGGACCTCGCCCATCTCGATCCAGTGCTTGAAGTAGTCGCCCATGTGGTAGCCGCAGAACGGCAGCATGGCCATCGGGTCGCGGCGCACGACGCCCACGGCGCCGGCGGCGGCAGCGGTCGTCTCGGAGCCGGTGATGGAGCCGACGAACACGCCGTTGTTCCAGCTTCTGGACTGATAGACCAGCGGCACGGTGTCCGGGCGGCGGCCGCCGAAGATGATCGCGGAGACCGGGACGCCCGCCGGGTTTTCAAACTCGCTCGAGAGGCACGGGCAGTTCTTCGTCGGGGCGGTGAAGCGGCTGTTCGGGTGGGCCAACTTGTTGCCGGCGGCCACATACTCGGGCCCGTTCACATGTTCGCCCTTCCACTCTTCCGCGTTGACCGGCGGATTCTTGTCGAGGCTCTCCCACCACACGGTGTTGTCGTCGAGGTTGCGGGCGACGTTCGTGAAGATCGTCCCCTTCTGGGTGGAGATCAGCGCGTTCGGGTTGGACTTCATATTCGTGCCGGGCGCGACGCCGAAGAAGCCGTTCTCCGGGTTGATCGCGTAGAGGCGGCCATCCGGGCCCTTGCGCATCCAAGCGATGTCGTCGCCGACCGTCCAGACCTTGTAGCCCTTCGCCTTGTAGCCTTCCGGCGGGATCATCATGGCGAGGTTCGTCTTGCCGCATGCGGACGGGAACGCCGCGCAGACATACTTGACTTCGCCCTCCGGGTTCTCCACGCCGAGGATCAGCATGTGCTCGGCCATCCAGCCCTCGTTCTTCGCCTGATAGGAGGCGATGCGCAGCGCGAAGCATTTCTTGCCGAGGAGCACGTTGCCGCCGTAAGCGGAGTTGACGGAGATGATGGTGTTGTCCTCCGGGAACTGGCAGATCCAGCGCTTCTCCGGATCCACGTCGCACTTCGCGTGCAGGCCGCGCACCCAGTCGTCCGAATCGCCGAGCACATCCATGACCTTCTGGCCGACGCGCGTCATGATGGACATATTGAGGACGACGTAAATGGAATCCGTGACCTCCACGCCGATCTTCGCGAGCGGCGAACCGACCGGGCCCATGGAGTACGGGATGACATACATCGTGCGGCCCTTGTAGGTGCCGCGGGCGATGTCGTAGAGCATCTTATACGCCGCCGTCGGTTCCATCCAGTGGTTCGTCGGGCCGGCGTCCTCTTCCTTCTTCGAGCAGATCAGCGTGCGATCCTCCACGCGGGCCACGTCGTTCGGCGCGGTGCGGTGATAGTAGCAGCCGGGGAGCTTCTCCTCGTTGAGCTTGATCATCTCGCCGGTCTCGACAGCTTCCTTGCGCAGCGCTTCGAGCTGCTCCTCGGAGCCGTCGATCCAGACGACCTGATCCGGCGTGACGAGAGCCTTCATCTCGTCGAGCCATTTCAAAACGGTCTTGTTGTTCGTCATTTTTTATTACTCCCTTTGGTAAATTCGCGCGTTTTGGGTCTCCCCGCCGCGCGTACAAATGCTTCCAGTTTCCATTCTAACACAGCCCGGGAGAATAATCAATGGACAAATTATTAAAACGCGTTTTTTCTTCCCGGCGACGGGTACGGTTTCACCTCGTCCGTCCGCCCCAGCAGGTAATCCACGCTCGTGCCGTAAACCGCCGCGAGCCGCAGCAGGACCCGCGTGGGAATGTCGTTTTCCCCCGTTTCGTATTTGGAATACCCCGTCTGCGACATAGCCAGCATCTTTGCGAGCGCCGCCTGCGTCAGGTCGTGGTCCTCGCGCAGGTCCCGAAGTCTCCGATACATCCGCATCGCCCCGTGATTATTCTGTTCGCGGATAGTCCTACGTTCCGGCACGAAAAAGCAATTCTCCGGCGGCAAAAAAGAAACTGCGCTTCATTCATCCCGCGCAGTTCCTTTTTTGAATTTCGGTTTTTACAGTTCCAGCAGCGTCACCGCACCGGTCTCGCGCGTGCGGTTCAGGTCGATCAGCCGTTGGTTCGAGCTGCCTCGGAACGTCAGCTCCAAATCTTTGAGCGCCTCGATAAACCGCCCATCCACGAGCACATCGCATTCCGCGAGCAGCGCGTCGATCTGAGGGTCGTGCTTTTCGCAGAGCTCCTCATACGTCCAGCCGGAATAGGCCGTCACGTCCTTGCCCACCGCATGGACCTTTTTCGCGAGTTCCAGAAGCGGCGCGGGCTGGCAGAAGGGTTCCCCGCCCGAAAACGTGATGCCCCTGAGCAGTGGGTTCTTCCGAAACACCTCGAAGATGCGGTCGGTGTCGTCGTCGTGCCCGCCCCCGAAGTCGTGCGTTTCCGGGTTGTGGCAGCCGGGGCAGCGGTGCGGGCAGCCCTGCACAAAGACGGCGAGGCGTATGCCTCGCCCGTCTACGATGGAATCGTTGACGATCCCCGCCACGCGCAGTCTCATGAGAGGCTGTGCTTCACGCGGTCGTGCTCCTCGGCGCGCTTCGCGTTGTTCCAGCGGTCCATCGTGCCCACGAGATACCCCGTGATCCGGCGGATGCGGTCAAACCCCCGGCCCTCGCCGACCAGGACTTCCTTCTTCTCATTGTTCTTCGGTGCCATTCTCTTTTCCTCCTTAGTTATTTGTCCTTACTTTTCTTTCAAGAAAAGTAGGCAAAAGCGGCCAAAGGCCGTTTTGTCGCGCGGCCAGAGGCCGTTTTGTCGCGACGGTCGTTCGCTACGCGAACTTCGTCAGTGGTTACGGGAGGTTGGGTTCCCGCGCCAGTGACTTGGTTTGTTTGGTGAATTTGCTTCCGTCCGTTGCGCGCCCGCTTAGAGCGAACGTCGCCGCTTCGTTCGTGCGTTTGGGAACCTTTGCTCCCGCGCCGTAACTGCTGTGCGGAAAATTGGATTTCTCCGGCTCGATTTCGGGTTCCTTCGTTCCGTGACAAAGCGCCCGAAAGCAAGTGCCTTTTCAGAAGGATCACACGCCGCGGGGCTGCGCTTCCCTCTTTCTCCGGCGAAGCGTCGTGCGTTCACGCACGCGCGACCACCGCGACGTAAAAGTCTTTCGGTCACCCTTCTCCGGAAAGATGCGCGACCGGAGCTCGTTTCTCTCACTCCGCCAGTGTTCTCCGGAAATTCACCCTGCTTCGGAGGCGAACCCTCGGTGGAGAGCTGCGCCTAAAACCTCGCTCCGCCCCCGGTCGAGCCACGATAAAGTTTTTCGGGCGCCTTTTTTCAAAAAGGCGCGACCTTAAGGGGGTCGAGGGGGCAAAGTCCCCTCGGGCGCGACCTTAATGGATCAGGTGGGAATAATCGGGGACGTCGTGGTGGCGCTTGCGCAGCTCGATCAGCTTCTCCACGGGAACGCCCTCGCCCTCGTGCCGTCCGCAGCGGGGGCAGACGTCGTCGATGATGCCGTTGTAGCCGCAGACCGGGTCGCGGTCCACCGGGTGGTTGACGGAGCCGTAGCCGATGCCAGCGTCCTTCATGCAGCGGATGATGCTCTCGAACGCGTCGATGTTCCGGCAGACGTCGCCGTCGAGCTCGACATAGCTGATGTGCCCAGCGTTCGTCAGCGCGTGGAACGGCGCTTCCTTCTGGATCTTGTCGTAGGCGTTGATCGGGTAATAGACCGGGATGTGGAAGGAGTTCGTGTAGTAGTCGCGGTCGGTGACGCCCTCGATGACGCCGTACTTCTTCTTGTCGATCCGCACGAACGTGCCGGAGAGCCCTTCGGCGGGGGTGGCGAGCAGTGTCCAGTTGAGGCCGGTCGCCTTGCTCTTCTCGTCGAGGTGCTTGCGCATATACGAGATGATCTCGTAGCCGAGCTTCCAGCTCTCCTCGCTCTCGCCGTGGTGCTTGCCGGTGAGGGCCTTGAGCGTCTCGGCGAGGCCGATGAAGCCGATGGAGAGCGTCCCGTGCTTGAGGACCTCGGCGACGGAGTCGGTCGGCCCGAGCTTTTCGGAATCGATCCACACGCCCTGCCCCATCAGGAACGGGTAGTTGTATGCTTTCTTGCTGCACTGGATCTTGAACCGGTGCATCAGCTGCTCTTCGGCGAGCGCCATCATCTCGTCCAGCAACTTGTAGAATTTCTGAATGTCGCCCTTCGCCTTGATGCCGAGACGCGGCAGGTTGAGCGAGGTGAAGCTCAGGTTGCCTCTTCCGCAGGTGACCTCGCGCTTCGGGTCGTGGACGTTGCCCATGACGCGGGTGCGGCAGCCCATGTACGCGACCTCGGTGTTGTAGTCGCCGGGCTTATAATACTGGAGATTGAACGGCGCGTCGAGGAAGCTGAAATTCGGGAACAGCCGCTTCGAGGAGCAGCGCATCGCCAGCTTGAAGAGGTCGTAGTTCGGATCGCCCTCGTTGTAGTTGACGCCCTCCTTGACCTTGAAGATCTGGACCGGGAAGATCGGCGTCTCGCCGTCGCCGAGGCCGGCCTCCGTCGCGAGGAGCAGGTTGCGGATCACGCAGCGGCCCTCGTCGGAGGTGTCCGTGCCGTAATTCAGAGAGCTGAACGGCACCTGTGCGCCCGCGCGGGAGTTCATCGTGTTGAGGTTGTGGACGAGCGCCTCCATCGCCTGATAGGTGGCGTTGTCGGTCTCGCGCCACGCGGTGGAGACGGCGTAGTCCGCGGCGGCGTAGCAGTCCCAGACGGAGATCTCTTCAAATCCGTTTTCCGCCTGGTGCCGGGGCAGGAACCCCGCGAGCCTGTCGGCGTATTCGCCCGCCGCGCCGACGCTCACTTCGTTCCCCAAAGCGCCCTTCACCGCTTCCACCATGGCCTTGGCGT